>NZ_SRYB01000007.1:0-164301 GCF_004793975.1 Lepagella muris | reverse complement strand
CACGAATCTTTTCATTATACAAAATTTAATAATCATAAACCATAAACATTAAACCATTTAAGTGAAGCAAGTTGGAAAACTTGCGAAACTTAAATAATAAATATTTCGTGCAAAATTACTATTTTTTGGTCAATTTATCAATAAACTCCGCTAACAGATAAAGATTATCCTCAAATTTGTTCTATATCTCACACAAAATATCTATCTTTGCAACCGAATTTTTACAAAATTATCAAAAGCATTTATTTTTCACATAACTATATTATTAAATGAAAAAATCATTTCTTTACCTACTCGCTGTGACAGCGTTCACTGCTACATTCACTTCATGTAGTAATGATGATGAACCGATTGTTCCGGGCGTATCTTTGGAAGAAAAAGCCTACGCATCCCAGAATCTTGACCTTTCACTCAACGGGAGCAATCTCGTGGGCAAGAAAGTCACCTTCACTCCCGATGGCAACGGCAATGCCAACATAACCCTTGCCGGCGAACCATTGAATCTTTCTGATCTCATCGGTGGCATGACAAAAGCTGATTCCGCTACCGAAGGACTCTCGATACCGACTGCAGGCGTGCTTCCCGGCTCCCCGTCTGTAGTGATTCCCGTGAAGCTGGAAGGCGAAGCCGACAGCTGCACATTCAAAGGCACAGGCGAGACTGATTTCTGCACATACTCTTACTCCGGCTATGCCACTCCAGAGAATTTCAAGTTTGACCTTTCCGATGTCAAGCTGAAAAACACATCCCTCGCCGGAACCTGGACAATCCACCCTCTCAAAGTTGATGACGAAGATGGCTCAGAATACCCCTTTAATACCTTACATGTGGATTGGGTTTCTGAAAAAGGCATTGTTTTATTTGGAACCGGCTACCCGATGCCTGTTGCAGACCTACTTGGCTTAACGCTCGTATATCCATTCCTCCCAGCCATTGACAATGATTCCACCACCACCTCCATTGTTGATGCTCTTTGCCAGGTAGTTAAATCTATTGATCTTGGTGAAGACGGGTCTGTATCTGCAAAATATCTTGACACCAAAGTAGAGGGACTTCCCGAGACTGTAGCACCGAAAGGTATCGCACAATACATCATTTCAAAAGAAGGACAATTGCGACTATTCCTTGATCCGGCTGCAATTATAGCCAACACACTCAACAACGCTACCGAACGCACCCGTGCCGTTGATCTTTCCTCTTTAGTAGAGGGGCTGATGCAAAACCTTCTTCCTATGCTGACAGCAGGTATTCCTATAGAGTATGGTCAAGCTCAATATACAAAAGATGGAAAAGTAGTAACCATTGAGAACACCACTGCATTCTATCTTGGGACAGAGACACTTCTTCCTATTCTCAAAATTGCAAAACCTCTCTTCTCTGATGAAGATTTCGTGAAATCGATCGTAGAAGAAGCTTCAAAAGATCCTAATATGGGAATCATGGCTATGATGCTGCCGGGAATATTGAATGCAATACCTGAAATCATCGATACTACTTCGAAAGTTGAAATCGGTATTAACCTGACCAAAAACTGATTCTACCCCATTGTCCGGTATGGAAGTTCCGCTTCCATACTCGGACAACAGTAAGGAGACAAAAAAATCCGTGTTGATGATCAACACGGATTTTTTTGTCTCCTATATCTTTATCTTCCGATTACTTGCGGATACCAAGTTCTTTCTTGGCGATGATTGCACGGTAACGGTTGATGTCCTTGCGGATCAGATAGTCGAGGAGTGAACGACGCTGACCTACGAGAGCCTTAAGTGCGCGGGCTGTGGTGTAGTCCTTGTGATTCTCCTTGAGGTGCTCAGTGAGGTGCTTGATACGAATTGAGAAAAGTGCGATCTGGCTTTCGGGGCTGCCTGTGTCGTTCTTACCCTGGCCATATTTCTCGAAGATGGCCTGCTTCTCTTCTGTTGAAAGATGCATTGTTTTGAGAGTTTTATTGATTAATATGTATATTTCCACTTTTCTTAGAAAAGCGTTCCGGCTGCGGGACTCTCCCCCTCGCCTGCCTTTCGCGAAAAGCGTTGCAAAGTTACTAATTATTTTTCACATACACAAGAGAGAGGCGGCAACCCGCGTCGTTACCACCTCTCTCATTCATAATTTTGATAAAACTTCATCTTGAATACATACCCTATCTCTTCTGTCCGGCTTCGCGCCGGGGGAGCGGATAAGAATGCTTCAATCCAATTATTGCGTGGGCAATCTGCCCGGATTAGGCTTTGTCTATATAACACGCCAACATACCTTATGGTTCACTATATACATACACGTAACTGACATTGGATTACATAATTATTGTTAATCTCATATTAATGATTCTGAATATGTATTGAAATCAGAAAAATATTTTGTAACTTTGAATCATTAACTGATAAATTCTTTACATCGGAATGAAATTACATGTATATCTAACCATGACAGCTCTGCTTATGACCGCAGGCTCAGTAGCCACAACATCTCAGGTTATGGCTCAAAGCACGTATGACTCTCAGTTCATCAGCTATCCTACATATAATGGCGATGACCTCGAGCTTTCAGTGAATAATTCCGGAACGCATTTCCGCCTTTGGAGCCCTGAAGCACAGGAGGCAAGAGTAAACCTTTACAATGATGGACACACCGGCAAGCCGTATCAGGTGGTCGAAATGAAGAAGGATGCCGCCAACGGCACCTGGACCGCCTCCCTGCCGGAGAAACTTTATGGCAAGTTCTACACCTTCCAGATAAAATGGAAAGGGGAATGGAAGAACGAGACTCCCGGAGTGTGGGCGAAAGCCGTCGGGGTCAACGGCAAGCGTGCCGCCATAATTGATTTTGCAAAGACCAATCCTGAGGGTTGGGATGCCGACAGACGCCCGGAAGTGAAGAACTTCTCCGACGTCATCGTGTATGAGATGCATCACCGTGACATGTCGATGCACCCCTCTTCCGGAATCGCCAACAAGGGTAAGTTTCTTGCCTTGACCGAGGATGGCACAGTGACACCGCTCGGAGAGAAGACCGGAATCGACCATCTGAAGGAACTCGGCGTAACCCACGTGCATATCCTCCCATCCTACGACTATAACTCTGTGGATGAGACCAACCTTCAGAACAACACCTACAACTGGGGATATGATCCGCAGAACTATAACGCACCAGAAGGCTCCTACTCCACCAACCCTTCCGACCCCTCGACCCGAGTGCGCGAGATGAAGGAGATGGTGAAGGCTCTGCATGATGCCGGGATCGGTGTCATAATGGACGTGGTGTATAACCATACAGCTGAAAATGACGGTTCGAATTTCGAACTGACCGCTCCGGGATATTACCATCGCCATTGGGACGACGGACGCTATTCCGACGCTTCCGGATGTGGCAATGAGACCGCCTCCGACCTGAAGCAGATGCAGGATTATATCATCAACTCCACGAAATATTGGGCAAAGGAGTATCATATCGACGGATTCCGTTTCGACCTAATGGCGATTCATGACACGGAGACTATGAACAAGGTGGCTGAAGAGCTGAAGAAAATTGACCCCTCCATCTTCGTATATGGCGAGGGTTGGACTGCCGGTGATTCCCCATTGGCAGTAGAGAGAAGAGCTCTGAAGGAGAACGTATCGAAGATGAAGGATATAGCCGTTTTCTCCGATGATCTCCGCGATGCCGTTAAGGGTCATTACACTAATGCCGCCGACCGTGGATTCGCCACAGGTAAGCCCGGCAATGAGGAGACTGTGAAAATCGGCATCGTAGCTGCAACGAACCATCCGCAAGTGGATTATTCCAAAGGGCAAAATTCCAAATTCCCATACGCTGATTCGCCGGAGATGATCGTAAACTATGTATCCTGCCATGACGATATGTGCCTGACCGACAAGCTTCATCACTCTATGGAGGGCGAGCCGGAGGAGAATATGCTTGAGGCTGCCAAACTTGCGCAGACAATCGTGTTCACATCACAAGGCACCCCGTTCATGTTCGCCGGCGAGGAGATTTTCCGTGGCAAGAAGGGTAATCACAACACCTACAACATGCCCGACTCCGTAAATGCCATCGACTGGGCAAATAAATCGAAATATCGCGACCAGTTTGACTATTACCGTGAGCTGGTGGCTCTCCGCAAGGCTCATCCCGCATTCCGCATGACTTCTGCCGACGACATCGCGAAGCATCTCGTATTTGATAAGATCGACTCCAAGAAGACCCCGAATCTCATATCCTATTCGCTGAAGGAGAATGCCAACGGCGACAGCTGGAAGGAGATTAAGGTGGTATTCAACGGTGCATCCCACGAGCAGACGGTCAACATAGCCAAAGGGAAATGGATGATTGTGGCACAGAACGGCAAGATGGCTCACGACGGCTCTCTCGGCACGACAAACGGCGGCAAGATCACCCTCGCCCCCTATTCCGCCCTCATCCTCGCAAAAGAATAAGCTAAAACACTCTGAAAGAATAAGCCTCCGCTATGGATTGCACCATAGCGGAGGCTTTGTCATATCGCGAATCAGAGCACAGTCGCCCCGACAAGCCTATCCCCGCGCGATCCGGGCTGACGCAGATATACCTTCACCAGATATTCATTACGCGTCTCATATTTATCTCCGTCAATAGGAGCCGGAGTGTACACTCCCCCTCTATCCACCACATACTGATAATTATAGCTTCCTTGCTTCAGCGGAATCTCCGCCACGTAGCACTGCCGCACATCATCATATCGCATACGGTTGAAATCGCCGAAACGATGCGACGTGAAATCACCATCCACATATACCGGCTCTGCAATACGCGGCATCTCGAGCGTGAAATGCACCGTCACGTAATCCGCCCCCAAATCCGGGTCGCTCGAATTATATTCATCTATCTTGAACCGCCCGTGCTGCGTTTCGTCATAAATATAATCCTTCTCCTCACGCGGCTCATCCACCGACAGATAGGCATGCCAGTTGCTACCACCGAATTTTACAGAATCGGTATGCATGCCGGCGTAATCCGCCCTCACTGTCTCAAAACGCCGATACTCATCCTCGGCATTGAATACCAATGCCGGATCATGAGCGTAGACTATGGTCCCCCCCTCTGTCCGAAGCGGACCGGCAAGCGTGCGCGTAGTTTCCGGACGGTTGTTCTGAGTGACCGTCACCACAAGATCCTGATACGGGTTTATCCTCGATCCATCGCCCACATCAACGGTGATATACAGTTGCTGCCATCTGTCGTTGACACCTCGGTCGGTGCGCGCAGTGACGTTTCCCGCTATCGCCACGCTATTCTCTGATACGCAGAACCGCTGCTGAAGCAATATCTCATCCGGCTCACTCTCCGGATACACCTGCATGAGATAGTTGCCGCTGACGAGCAGCTGCATATCCTCATTCGGAATCTCCACTCGATAATTTACGTAATGCACGTAGGTGCCCGATGAATAGGCATAGTCGGTTATGTCACATTCATTGAACCCGCCGACGTATTCCGGCTCAAGCAGACGCGATGGCTGCCAGTCGGCATTACAATGCAGTATACGGTAGCGTAGATACTGATGCTCATCCCCGAGTATGTCGAATTTCACCACAAGGCGGTCAGACGTGCCGAGCCTCACCACCGGCGGCGACATGAAGTAATCCGGATTCTCCACCGACAGTGTGCGCACATCGCGGCTGAACACCCCCGACAACGTATCAAGCGGGTATACTGCCATCCCACCTAAATACAGCATGGAGAGGAGCAGCATTGCTCTCAGGCGATCCATCGTCACCATACAATCGGAGTCTTGCCGTGTGCCACAAGATATTCATTCGCCTTGGAGAAATGACGGTTGCCGAAGAATCCTCTGTAGGCGGATAGTGGCGACGGATGCGGGGAGGTGAGCACCAGATGCTTCTCCCGGTCAATCTTCGCACCCTTCCTTATGGCATCCGATCCCCACAGCATGAATACCAGCCCCATCTTCTCGCTCGCGAGTGCATTAACGGCGGCATCGGTAAACGTCTCCCATCCAATTCCGGAATGTGACTTGGGAGCATGCTCCCTGACGGTTAGCGATGAATTCAGAAGCAGCACACCCTGACGTGCCCATCGGCTGAGATCGCCGTCGGCGGGCATCGGTGCGCCGGTGTCGGCACTCACCTCCTTGAAGATGTTGACAAGCGACGGAGGCATCATCACGCCGGGAGCCACCGAGAAGCATAATCCGTTCGCCTGTCCCGGTCCATGGTAAGGATCCTGACCGATGATGACCACCTTGGTGGCATCAAACGGCGACGCATCAAACGCCGCGAAAATCTCCTTGCCGGGGGGATACACTCTCACCGTCGGGTCGGCATAATCCTGACGCACCTTCTGCGTCAACGCCCTGAAATACGGTTTTTCAAATTCCTCTGAAAGATGATTCTTCCATCCCTCCTCTATCTTGACTTCCATATTGATTTCAAATTATATTTTTGCAAAGTTCGGAAATTTTAATTAACTTTGCAACGGTGATGAGAAAATCATCCGCATATATACACGTCTCCATAGTTCAATGGATAGAATATCGGATTCCGGTTCCGACGATTAGGGTTCGACTCCCTATGGAGATACAGAAATATCCTTCTAATATATGATTGCAGATATATTGGAAGGATATTTTTTATTTTGGCAGGCAATAGCCTGAATGCATACGTCAATACCGGATGACACATTCCAGATATCCCCAACCCGGATTTCCAGCGTAAATAAACAAATAATTTATTTACTAATTTAATATTTTTTCACACTTGTAATGATGATTATATCGTAAATAAGTTATAACTTTGCAGTGAAATTTAGGTATCTATAATCCTAACATGTAAGAATTTATTTAGTTAAGCAAAAAAGAAGAGTGGACTGATTGTGAAATCCGTCCACTTTCTATTTTATATATACCTCTATCCCAATCATTTATTCTCCTGCTGACGCAGCCATTCCTTCGCAGTATGCTCCAGCTCGGCATACCATTCCTCTCCGAATTTACGGATCAACGGCTCTTTAAGAAATTCGTATGCCCTCACTTTCCTGGATCTACCCAGAATCTCGGCACACTTGCAGATTTTCCACCTATGAAGATTAACTGCGGTCATATCCCCATATTTTCTGAGCCTCACGGGATATAGATGGCATGATGAGGGCTTCAATTGCGGAAGTTTCCCCTTTCGGTATGCTTTCTCAAGGGCACAAAGGCACTTCCCTCCCTCGGCATACGTAGTGAACACACAGTCCTTCCCCTCCACAATCTGAGTGACAAGATCCCCCTCCTCATCAATATATGACGCCCCACACTCCTTTATGATGGACTGTGCCGACGGATTGAGCAGCGGGAGAATCTCATCCATGTGTCTCTCAATCTCCTCCCTCTCCTCCTCAAGAAGCGGCGCACCTGCATCTCCGTCAATGCAGCACTGACCAAGACAAGAATCAAGATCGCACACAAAAAAACGCTCTATAAGGTCGAGCGAAACCATAGTATCTTTTATAAGTAGCATCTCTTATCGTAGATTAAATCTCAATATATCTTCCAAAACCCTAACAATCGCTCCATCTACCCCACTATCAACCTTAAACCTTAAACCATAAACTATAAACCATAAACCCTACAAAATCGGCGAGACAAGACGCAACAATGACTCAAGGAATCGATGATACAACGGGCGTCTCTTCCATCGGTCGAGAGTCAGCTTAGTGCTCTGCGCGACATCTTCAAAGAATATGTCGCGCATCTTACGGTTGATATTCTCATCATATATCAGCAGGTTACATTCGAAATTATTCTCGAAACTGCGGAAATCAAAATTTGTGGAACCTGCAGTCACAAACATGTCGTCTATTATCATTGCCTTTGCATGGAGCATACCGGGCTCATACAGATACACCTTGATGCCGGATTTCAGGCACTCCGATATATAGGAGAATGATGCGTAATGAAGCAAGCGGCTGTCAGTGTTGCGCGGCATCATTATCCTGACATCCACTTTTGCCAACGCTGCTGCCTGTAGGGCACTCAGCAAACCGTCGGTCGGAAGAAAATATGGTGTCTGTATGTATATCGTGCGGCGTGCCGACGAGATGGCGCGCAGGAAACATAGCGTCAGGTTGTTCCATCTCTCCGTGGGGCCTCCCGTCACGAGCTGCACGCCGACACTGTTGCTGTTGACGTTGAGCTTCGGCGTAACCTCAGGCACGTATGGCTCTTTCTTCAAGAAATTCCAGTCAATCGCAAAGGAATACACAAGCGACTCCACAATATCGCCCGTCACCCTGAAATGCGTATCTCTCCACACTTCTCCGTTGGGCAGACCATTCACGTAGCGGTCGGCTATGTTCATACCCCCGATATATCCTATACTCCCGTCGATCACCACAATCTTCCTATGGTTTCTCCAGTTGATTCTGTTGGCAAAATGAGGGAAGTTGACGCGGAAGAAAGGATGGGTCTGCACTCCCGCCCTCTCCATGTTGGTAAAGAAACTCTTCTTGGCAGAGAAGCTCCCGATGTGGTCATATATCACCTTCACCTTTATCCCCGCCTTCGCCTTGCGTATCAGTATGTCGGAGATTTCCGTGCCTATCTTGTCGTCAAGGAATATGTAGTATTGCAGCAGTATCGATTCCCTGGCATTCTCAAGATCACGCTTGAGCGATTCAAACTTGCTGATGCCATCGGTGAAAATGTCAATCTCATTATTGACAGTGAACGGGGCGCGACAGAGATTATGGGCAAGCTTCACGAGATTGCGATGTTCGGCAGAGAGGTCAAGGCTGTTCAGATTTATGCGTCGCGGAGAGTGTTCCCGGAGAATCTTACGCTTGTTATGGCGCGAGATCATGTGCATCCCCCTCAGGCTGCGTCCGAAGAACAGATAGAACACCAGCCCCACAATCGGAAGGAAAACCAGAGCGATCACCCACGACAGCGCACGTATCGGATTGCGGTTCTCACGTAGCACCACAATCACCGAGGCAATAATCATCAGCGCATACGCCACCGTGAGAAGAATCGCCAGCCAACTGTCAAGATATATGGTTTCAGGGATATGCATATATATTCAATTAACCGCGCTAAGTTAATAAAAACAATTTAAACAGACAAGAGCGACACCCGTATGAATGTCGCTCTTGCGTAATATTAAATCATGCCGATATTTATTCAGCCTTAGGAGCTTCCTCCGTAGCGGGAGCCTCAGCAGCGGGAGCCTCGTCAGCAGCGCCTTTCTTGCGGCGGCTACGGCGTGTGGATTTAGCTTTCTTCTCGCCGGCAGCCTCGAGCATGTTTTCATTGAAGTCAACGAGCTCGATCATTGCCATCTCAGCGTTGTCACCGAGACGGTGTCCTGTCTTGAGAATACGAGTATAGCCACCGGGACGGTCAGCCACTTTCTCTGCTATTACGCCGAAAAGTTCCTTAACGGCTTCCTTGTTCTGGAGGTAGCTGAAGACGAGGCGACGGTTTGCCATATCGTCGGTCTTAGACCTCGTGATAATCGGCTCAGCATATATACGCAATGCCTTAGCCTTTGCCAGAGTCGTGAAGATTCTCTTATGCATGATAAGAGAGATAGTGAGGTTCATGAGAAGCGCATCACGATGACCTTTCTTACGACCGAGGTGGTTGAATTTTTTATTGTGTCTCATCGTTGTTTAGTCTTTATCTAATTTATATTTTGAAATGTCCATCCCAAAGGAGAGGTTAAGACTTGCGAGCAGTTCGTCAAGCTCAGTGAGCGACTTCTTACCGAAGTTGCGGAACTTGAGCAGGTCGTTCTTGTTGAAGACCACGAGCTCGCCAAGCGTCTCGACCTCGGCGCTCTTAAGGCAGTTGAGGGCACGCACGGAAAGATCCATATCAGTGAGTTTGCTCTTCAGGAGCTGACGCATGTGAAGGACTTCTTCGTCAAACTCATCGACATCATTCTCCTTAGGAGTCTCAAGCGCAATCTTCTCGTCGCTGAAGAGCATGAAATGATAGATCAGAATCTTGGCAGCCTCCTTGAGTGCATCCTGCGGCGCGATAGAGCCGTCGGTAGTCACTTCGATAAGGAGCTTCTCATAGTCAGTCTTCTGCTCCACGCGGTAGTTCTCCACCGCATATTTCACGTTCTTGACGGGGGTGTAGATAGAGTCGATAGCTATCACGTTGGGATCGGAATCACCGAGCAGCTCACGGTTTTCGTCAGCCGGGATCCATCCGCGACCCTTGTTGATAGTAAACTCCATCTGGAAACTTGCCGAGGGATCAAGACGGCAGATTTCCAAATCCGGATTGAGTACTTCAAACCCGGAAAGCACCTTGCCCAGATCGCCTGCCTTAAGCACATCGGTGCCCGACACATTTACCACAGCTTTCTCTGTCTCATGGTCTTCGGTCAGCTGCTTGAATCTTACCTGTTTTAGGTTGAGGATGATATTGGTGACATCCTGCTTTACCCCGGGAATGGTGTCAAGCTCATGAGCGACTCCGTCAATACGGATAGAGCAGATGGCAAAGCCGCCGAGCGAAGCAAGAAGGATTCTGCGCAGCGCGTTGCCTATTGTCTGGCCGTAGCCCGGTTCAAGCGGCCGGAATTCGAACTTGCCGAACGAATTGTCGGCCTCAAGCATGATGACCTTGTCGGGTTTCTGAAATGCTAATATTGGCATGGGTTTCTATTGTTTATTATTTAGAATACAACTCAACGATCAACTGTTCCTTGATAGTCTCCGGAATGTCTTCACGCTGCGGAACATGGAGGAATTTGCCCCCCTTTTTGCTCTCATCCCATTCAATCCAGGGATATTTGCTATGGTTGAAGCCGGCAAGGCAGTCGGCGATAACCTCAAGCGATTTTGACTTCTCACGGACAGCAACCACATCACCGGGTTTAACACGGTAAGAGGGGATATTTACCACCTTTCCGTTGACGGTGATATGCTTGTGGAGCACGATCTGACGTGCAGCCGGACGAGACGGAGCGATACCGAGACGATACACTACGTTGTCAAGACGGCTTTCGAGAAGCTGAAGGAGCACCTCACCGGTAATACCCTTAGTGCGGGCTGACTCCTCGAACAGGTTGCGGAACTGACGTTCCAACACGCCGTAAGTATATTTCGCTTTCTGTTTCTCTTTCAGCTGAGTGCCATATTCCGAAGTCTTTCTTCTGCGGTTGGCGCCATGCTGTCCCGGTGGATAGTTCTTCTTTGCCAGAACCTTGTCCTCACCGTAAATTGCCTCGCCGAACTTGCGGGCGATTTTTGTCTTTGGGCCTGTATATCTTGCCATTTTTTTCTTTGTGTTTTAATTAAAGTGGCCTTTTATCCTGCCTCCTTAGCGCAGCCGCGACTGCCGAGAGAAAGATGCTGGGGCAGTCTATTCGCATTCAGCGACAGGACAGGGGCTGCTTTTTCCTATTAAACTCTTCTTCTCTTAGGAGGACGACATCCGTTGTGGGGCAGCGGTGTGACATCTACAATCTCTGTCACCTCGATACCAGCTCCGTGCACTGTACGGATAGCTGACTCACGGCCGTTGCCCGGCCCCTTCACATAGGCTTTCACCTTGCGCAGGCCGAGATCGTATGCGACCTTGGCACAATCCTGCGCTGCCATCTGAGCTGCATAGGGAGTGTTCTTCTTGCTGCCTCTGAAGCCCATCTTGCCTGCAGAGCTCCAGGAGATAACCTGGCCCTCGCTGTTGGCAAGGCAAACGATAATGTTGTTGAAAGAGCTATGCACATGAAGCTGACCGTTGGCGTCAACCTTGACATTCCTCTTTTTAGCTGCGACTGTCTTTTTTGCCATACTTTAATTTTATTTAGTAGCTTTCTTCTTGTTAGCGACTGTTTTCTTACGGCCCTTACGTGTGCGGGCGTTGTTTTTGGTGCTCTGGCCTCTTACCGGAAGTCCGATACGATGACGGATGCCGCGATAGCAACCGATATCCATGAGACGCTTGATGTTGAGCTGGATCTCCGAACGGAGGTCGCCCTCAACCTTATATTCTGTCTGGATCACCTCACGAACGGCTGCTGCCTGATCGTCTGTCCAGTCCTGTACCTTGATGTCGCGGTCTACACCCGCCTTCTTGAGGATGGTGTTGGCTGCGCTGCGGCCTATGCCGTAGATATACGTCAAGGCAATCTCTCCTCTTTTGTTTTGCGGCAAATCTACGCCGACTATTCTTACTGCCATAGTTTGTTACAAATTTTTTGCAAAGGTAATAAAATTATCCCTGACGTGTTTTAAATTTTGGATTCTTCTTGTTGATTACGTATAATCTTCCTTTTCTGCGCACGATCTTGCTGTCGGCCGTACGCTTTTTGATTGATGCTCTTACTTTCATATGGAGTGTCGTTTTTTTATTTATATCTGAAAGCGATACGTCCTTTCGACAGGTCGTAAGGGCTCATTTCCACCCTCACCTTGTCGCCCGGAAGTATCTTGATGTAGTGCATTCTCATCTTGCCTGATATGTGGGCTGTGATTTCATGCCCGTTGCCAAGCTCTACCTTAAACATTGCGTTTGACAATGCCTCGAGAATCACTCCGTCCTGTTCGATTGCAGCTTGTTTTGCCATATAGTCTTTTCAGTTTTTGCTTTGTTTATTCTTAGATGCTGTTGTTGTCGCCTGCGGAAAGTGCAGCATCGATGTAGTCGAATGTTGTCATTATCTCAGGACCATCCGTCGTGATGAGGATGGTGTGCTCATAGTGAGCGGAGTGCTTGCGGTCGCGTGTGCGGCATTCCCAGCCGTTGCTCTCTATAACCACGTTCTTGCTCCCGAGATTTATCATCGGCTCAATAGCGATGCACATGCCCGGCTTCAATACCGGACCGATGCCTCGACGCCCGAAATTGGGCACCTCGGGATCCTCATGCATGCTTTTTCCGATGCCGTGTCCGCACATCTCACGCACCACGCTGTAGCCGGCGCGTTCGCAGTAGGTCTGCACGGCATTTGAGATATCGCCGATTCTCTTCCCCGCCTGCGCTGCATTGATGCCTACGTAGAGCGACTCCTTTGTGACCTGCAACAAGCGCGCCACCTTCTCATCGATCTCTCCGATGGCAAACGTGTAGCAACTGTCGCCGTTGAAGCCGTCGAGTTCAGCCACACAGTCTGTGCCGACTATGTCACCTTCCCGAAGCTCGTAGCCCGACGGGAAACCATGCACCACCGTCTCATTTACCTCAATGCACAACGTGCCCGGAAATCCGTGATAGCCTAAGCAAGCGGGTTTACCCCCGTTGTCGAGGATAAACTCCCTTGCTATGTTATCAAGCTTTCGGGTCGTGATTCCGGGACGTGCCCATTTGGCCACCTCTCCGAGCGTGCGGCTTACGAGGTCGCATGCCGCGCGCATCTTGACGATCTCCTCAGCTGTCTTGATATAGATCATTAGCTTACTGAATCTGACTTTTAGAATGCACCACTACCTGTCGTGCGCCCCTTGATGCGGCCATCCTTCATCAGGCCGTCATAATGACGCATCAGCAAGTGACCTTCCACGATTCTCAGCGTGTCGAGGATAACGCCCACCATAATCAGAAGCGATGTGCCTCCGAAGAAAGCGGCGAACTGACGGTTGAGACCGCATACGTGTGCTATCGCCGGAAGAATCGCCACGATGCCGAGGAAGATAGAGCCCGGAAGGGTTATCCTCGACATGATGGAGTCAAGATATTCCACGGTAGGCTTGCCGGGTTTGATGCCGGGGATGAAGCCGTTGTTGCGTTTCATATCCTCTGCCATCTGTGCCGGACGCACTGTAATTGCGGTGTAGAAGTATGTGAATGCCACAATCATTACGAAATAAACCAAATTATACCAGAATCCATAGAGGTCGGTAAGAGCTCCGAAGAATCCGGTCTGCTCTGTGCTGAAGCCAACAAGTGTGACAGGGATGAACATGATTGCCTGCGCAAAGATGATCGGCATCACACCGGCTGCGTTCACTTTCAGAGGAATGTACTGACGTGCACCGCCATACTGCTTGTTGCCCTGTATGCGCTTTGCATACTGCACGGGCACCTTGCGTGTGCCCTGCACGAGAAGCACAGCACCGGCTATGACGGCTACGAGGATTACAAGCTCCACAAGGAAGATCACAAGACCACCGCCGGCGGAGTTCATCAGTCGGCCGGTGAATTCCTGAATCACTGCCTCCGGGAAGCGTGCCATGATACCGATAAGGATGATGAAGGAGATACCGTTGCCGATGCCCTTCTGGTCAATCCTCTCGCCAAGCCACATGATGAACATTGACCCGGCTGCAAGCACAATGGTCATGAACACCACGGTCCAGAATCCCATTTCCACATGGCCACCGGCAGCCTGCACCTGATATTTGAGGTTCATCAGGTAAGCCGGACCCTGAAGAAGAAGGATCAGTACGGTGAGATAGCGGGTGTACTGATTCAGCTTCATACGTCCGCTCTCACCCTCTCGCTGCATCTTCTGGAATGCGGGGAGCACCATGCCGAGAAGCTGTATCACGATTGATGCCGTGATATAGGGCATGATACCCAACGCAAAGATGGATGCCTGAGAGAACGCACCGCCCGAGAACATATCAAGCAACTGCATCAGACCGTCCGATGTGAAGTTCTTCAGTGCCATGAGTTCGTCAGGATTGATACCCGGCAAAACCACGTAGCACCCGAAACGATAGATTATCACCAGCAGGAGCGTAATTCCTATACGCCTGCGGAGATCCTCTACGCTCCAGATATTTTTTATCGTTTGTGTAAATCCCATGAGAGTTAGTTTTTGCTGACGGTTCCACCTGCTGCTGTGATAGCCTCCTCAGCCTTCTTTGAGAATGCGTCAGCCTGCACCTCGAGGGCACGGCTGATAGCACCGTTGGCGAGAATCTTCACGAGCGCTCTCTTAGGAGCGAGACCTGCAGCACGGAGATCGGCAACAGTAATTTTGGTCAGGTTCTGAGCCTCTGCCAATGCCTCGAGAGCATCAAGGTTGATAGCCTTGTATTCAACACGGTTGATGTTCTTGAAACCGAATTTCGGCACTCGGCGCTGAAGCGGCATCTGACCACCCTCAAAACCGATCTTATGTTTGTAGCCTGAACGTGACTTCGCGCCCTTGTGACCACGGGTAGACGTCCCACCGTAGCCTGAACCTGGACCGCGACCTATTCTCTTGTTGCTCTTGTTGCTGCCGGGAGCCGGCGTAAGATTATGTAGTTCCATGTAGTTCTAATGAATTAGAGAGTTGTGACTTCTACGAGATGATGCACAGTCTTCACCATTCCTCTGATCGAGGGGGTGTCTTCCTTTACTACTGTGTGATTCATTTTTCTCAGTCCGAGTGCATCGAGCGTGCGCTTCTGCACTGCCGGGCAATTGATGCGGCTCTTAACCTGCTTGATTGCTATCTGTGACATTTCTGTTGTTTTTAGCCGTTAAACACTTTATCCACTGCCACACCACGGTTCTGAGCCACCTGTGCCGGGCTTCTGAGCTCGCCGAGGGCTGCGATTGTGGCCTTCACGAGGTTGTGGGGGTTGGATGATCCTTTGCTCTTTGCAAGCACGTCGGTGATGCCTACGCTCTCCAGCACGGCACGCATTGCGCCGCCGGCCTTAACTCCGGTACCCTCTGATGCGGGTTTCAGGAATATGCGTGAGCCGCCGAATTTCGCGCTCTGCTCGTGAGGGATTGTGCCCTTGTGCACCGGAACCTTGATAAGGTTCTTCTTTGCAGTCTCAACGCCCTTGGCGATTGCAGCTGTCACCTCATTAGCCTTGCCGAGGCCCCAGCCGATAACGCCATCTTCATTACCTACCACTACAATTGCCGCGAAGCTGAAAGCACGACCACCCTTTGTAACCTTAGTCACACGGTTGATGGCCACAAGACGGTCTTTCAGATCCAAATCATTAGTAGATTTTACTCTATTGTTTCTCTTTGCCATGATTTCCGATTAAAATTTAAGACCGGCCTGACGTGCTCCATCGGCCAATGATTTAACTCTGCCGTGGAAAAGGTAGCCGTTACGGTCGAACACGACCTCAGTGATACCGCTTTCCATAGCCTTTTTTGCCACTTCTGCACCTACGCGTGCGGCAATCTCAATCTTTGTGCCGCCCTCAAGACCCTTTGAAGAGGCAGCCACGAGAGTGCGGCCTTCGAGGTCGTCGATAAGCTGGACGTAGATCCCCTTGTTGCTGCGGAACACGCTCATGCGGGGCCTTTGAGCTGTACCGGAAATCTTGCCGCGGATGCGGGTCTTGATCTTATTTCTTCTTGCTATCTTAGATACCATAGTTCTTCCTTATTTTAATTATTTCGCATTGGCAGACTTACCGGACTTGCGACGGATAATCTCACCAACAAACTTGATACCTTTGCCCTTGTACGGCTCAGGCTTGCGGAGCGAGCGGATCTTGGCGCATACCTGACCGAGAAGCTGCTTGTCGGCGCTCTCAAGGATGATGAGCGGGTTCTTGTTACGCTCTGTCTTTGCCTCGACCTTTATCTCTTTCGGAAGCTTGATGTAGATAGCATGTGAGAAGCCCAATGACAGCTCCAATACCTGACCTGTGGATGTGGCACGGTAGCCTACACCGACAAGCTCCATCTCCTTTTTGTATCCTGCTGACACGCCTACCACCATGTTGTGGATAAGCGCACGGTAGAGACCGTGCATAGCGCGGTTCTGACGCTCGTCGTTCGGACGCTTTACTTCGATGTGGTTGTTCTCAACCTCTACTGAGATCACAGGATTCACTTCCTGAGAAAGCTCACCTTTCGGACCCTTTACGGTCACTACATTTCCGTTTACCTGTACTGTTACGCCGGCAGGTATCTCAATGGGTGCTTTACCTATTCTTGACATGTCGAATACCTCCTTCTTTTAATATACGTAGCATAATACTTCGCCGCCGACCTTACGCTCTTTGGCTTCTTTGTTTGTCATCACTCCATAGGATGTGCTCAGGATGGCGATACCAAGTCCGTTGAGTACGCGGGGCATATCCTTGTAGCCTGTATACTGGCGAAGACCCGGGCGGGACACACGGCGGAGGTTCTTGATGGCGCTCACCTTGTCGACCGGATCATACTTGAGGGCAATCTTGATTGTGCCCGATGGAGTGGGACCTTCCATAAACTTGTAGTTCAGGATGTAGCCCTGCTCGAAAAGGATCTTTGTGATCTCCTTTTTCATTTTTGAAGACGGAATCGCCACCACACGGTGTCCCGCATGGATGGCGTTTCTCAATCTCGTCAAATAATCTGCTATTGGATCAGTCATTGTTTTGATTGTTAAATTGATTCAGATAATCCGAACAATATTTAATTTTCACTTTGTCTTTTTTTCGAAATCCGGCAAGGAATCGCCGGATGTGAGAAAGATTGGAGACGCCCACAGGGCACGTAAATGCTCTGTGGGTCAGTCACCAATTCTTATAACGTGGTTCTTTCAAATTTATTGTATCACCAGCTTGCTTTCTTTACTCCGGGAATCAGTCCGGCAGATGCCATCTCACGGAACTGGATTCTCGAAATGCCGAACTGACGCATGTAGCCTTTCGGACGGCCGGTAATCACGCAACGGTTGTGAAGACGCACTTTTGAAGCATTCTTGGGAAGCTTCTGGAGTTTTGTCAATGCCTCGTAGTCGATGTTGCCATCAGCATCAGCAAGCGCAGCTTTCTTGAGCGCAGCCTTTTTCTCAGCATATTTCTCAACCAGCTTCTGGCGTTTTACCTCGCGGGCTTTCATTGATTCTTTTGCCATAGCTCTTATTTTTCGTGTTTGAAGGGAAGTCCGAATTTCTTGAGAAGTGCGAAGCCTTCCTCATCTGTGGGTGCTGAAGTCACGAATGTGATGTTCATACCCTGAAGTTTCGGAACATTGTCGATGTTAATCTCCGGGAAGATGATCTGCTCAGTGATGCCGAGGGTGTAGTTGCCACGGCCGTCGAGCTTGGAGTTGATGCCCTTGAAGTCGCGGATACGCGGAAGCGCGATCTTCACGAGTCTCTCAAGGAACTCATACATCTTCTCTCTTCTGAGAGTCACCATAGCGCCGATAGGCATTTTCTTACGGAGCTTGAAGTTGGAGATGTCCTTTCTTGAAAGAGTGGGCACTGCTTTCTGGCCAGTGATGGCTGTAATCTCGTTGATTGCAGTCTCAATCAGTTTCTTGTCCTGAGTTGCAGCACCAAGACCCTGGTTGATAACGATCTTCTCAAGACGGGGCACCTGCATCACGCTGGAATAGTTGAACTCCTTGAAGAGCTCTGGAGCTATTCTCTCTTTGTATTCTTTACCAAGTGTAGTCTCGCTCATTACTTAATCTCCTCTCCTGATTTCTTAGAATAACGTACCAGTTTGCCGGCCTCGTTGAGTTTGCGACCCACACGGGTGGGCTTGCCGGTCTTGGGGTCTACCACATTCAGATTAGAGATGTGGACAGGCGCCTCAATTTTCACTATTCCTCCCTGAGGATATTTCGCATTGGGCTTCATGCTCTTGGAAACAATGTTGATGCCCTCCACGAGTGCGCGGTTTTTCTTAACCAGCACTTCAAGGACGCGTCCGGTCTTGCCTTTGTCGTCGCCGGCGTTGACATAGACAGTGTCGCCCTTCTTTATATGGAATTTTGCCATTGCTACTTTTCTTTTAGTTGATTGACATTAAAGCACCTCGGGCGCAAGCGAAACGATTTTCATGTTAGTGGCACGAAGTTCGCGCGCAACGGGGCCGAAGATACGGGTGCCGCGGATCTCACCTGCATTGTTAAGCAACACGCATGCGTTGTCGTCGAAGCGGATGTAGCTGCCGTCGGGACGGCGGATCTCCTTCTTCGTACGGACCACCACAGCCTTTGATACTGTTCCTTTCTTCACATCAGAAGAGGGGATGGTGCTCTTTACGGTGACAACGATGATGTCGCCAACCGAAGCATAGCGACGGCCGGTGCCGCCGAGCACATGGATACAGAGTGCTTCCTTAGCACCGCTGTTGTCTGCTACTGTAAGACGTGATTCGGTCTGTATCATAATTACTTAACTTTTTCAATGATTTCCACAAGTCTCCATCTCTTTGTCTTGCTCAACGGACGGGTCTCCATAAGACGCACTGTGTCGCCTACAGAGCACTCGTTCTTCTCATCGTGAGCATGATACTTCTTTGTCTTGTTGACAAACTTTCCATAGATCGGGTGCTTCTCTTTCCACTTGATCTCGACCGTGATGGTCTTATCACACTTGTTGCTCGAAACAACCCCAATTCTTTCTTTTCTCAAATGACGTTTTTCTTCCATTTTTCTCAAATACTTTATGGGATCAGTTGTTTACTACGGGAGCCTCTGCAGCTGCAGCGATCTCCTTTTGGCGCAACACAGTCTTCAAGCGGGCAATCTCCTTGCGATCTTTGGTGATCTTGGAGGGATTGTCTACGGGAGATATCGCGTGCGCTACTTTCAATTCACGATAAGCCTTCTCGCTCGCCTCGATCTGGGCGCGCAGCTCCTGAATGCTTAATTCCTTGATTTCTTCCTTTTTCATATCTATCGTTTAATCTCTTTGATTGATTACACGTTCTGGCTGGGATCATAGTCGCGGCGCACCACGAACTTAGTGATCACAGGAAGTTTCTGGGCTGCCAGACGGAGTGCCTCCTTGGCAATGTCGTAGCTTACGCCCTCCACTTCGATGAGGATGCGTCCCGGGGTAACGGGCGCAACGAATCCTTCGGGGTTACCTTTACCTTTACCCATACGTACCTCGGCAGGCTTCTTGGTGATCGGCTTGTCGGGGAAGATACGGATCCAGATCTGACCCTGACGCTGCATGTAGCGGGTCACTGCCACACGGGCAGCCTCGATCTGACGGCCGGTGATCCATTTAGACTCGAGTGTCTTGATGCCGAACGAGCCGAATGCAAGCTGATTGCCTCTCTGGGCCTCACCCTTCATTCTGCCTTTTTGCGAACGGCGGTATCTGGTCTTTTTCGGTTGTAACATTGTCAGTCTTCTTTATTAACGATTGTTGTTTTTCTTGTTGCGGAAACCACCCTTACGGTTATTGTTCTGCTGACGGCCGGTCTCTTTCTGACCGATGGCATACGAGGGAGTGAGCTCCTTCTTGCCATATACCTCGCCACGGCAGATCCACACCTTGATGCCGATGATACCCACCTTGGTGAGAGCCTCTACCAAAGCATAGTCGATGTCAGCACGGAGAGTGTGGAGCGGAGTACGACCCTCCTTGAACATCTCGCTGCGGGCCATTTCTGCGCCGTTGAGACGGCCGCTGACCTGCACCTTGATGCCCTCTGCACCCATACGCATAGAAGAAGCGATAGCCATCTTCACTGCGCGACGATAAGCCACCTTGTTCTCAATCTGACGGGCGATGTTTGTAGCCACAATCTCGGCGTCGAGTTCGGGACGCTTGATCTCGTGGATGTTGATCTGCACATCCTTGTCAGTGAGTTTCTTCAGCTCATCCTTCAGATCGTCGACGTCCTTACCGCCTTTGCCGATCACCATGCCGGGACGGCTTGTGCAGATAGTGACTGTGACCATCTTAAGAGTGCGTTCGATGATGATTTTCGAAACACTTGCCTTCGCAAGACGAGTGCGGAGATACTTACGGATCATAGAGTCCTCAAGAAGGGTCTCACCGTATTTCTTTCCGCCATACCAGTTGGAGTCCCAACCGCGGATTACACCAAGACGGTTGCTTATAGGATTAACTTTCTGTCCCATCTTTCGATCAAGCTTTATCGTTATTAATAGTGTCGACAAACAATGTCACATGGTTTGAACGCTTGCGGATTCTGTAGCCGCGGCCCTGCGGAGCCGGACGAAGGCGCTTGAGCATCGGTGCGCAGTCTACGAATACTGTCTTCACGAAGAGCTCGCCTGCCTCGGCCTTGCGTTCGTTTTTCTGTTCCCAGTTGGCAATTGCAGAGCGGAGCAGCTTCTCCACCTTGCGGGCCGCCTCCTTGTTGGAGAACTTGAGGATGCCGAGAGCCTTGAATGCCTCCTGACCGCGGATCATGTCCACGACGAGACGCATCTTGCGGGGCGATGACGGCACATTATGCAGCTTAGCGAAATATTCGCTCTTGCGAGCCTCTTTGATGGCATCGGCTGCTTGTCTTTTTCTTACACCCATTGTATTTTCTTACTATACTTTATTAGACTGTTATTGAATGAGCGGGCAGCCATTATTTCTTCTTGTTGCCGGCATGTCCGCGGAATGTGCGCGTCGGGGCGAACTCGCCAAGTTTATGACCCACCATATTCTCTGTAACGTAAACGGGTATAAACTTATTGCCGTTGTGCACTGCGAAAGTGTGGCCTACGAAATCAGGCGAGATCATTGACGCACGGCTCCAGGTCTTGATGACCGACTTCTTGCCGCTCTCGTCCATGGCTGCAACCTTCTTCTCCAGCTTTACACTGATAAACGGTCCTTTTTTAAGCGAACGACTCATAATTGTCTTCTTTTAATCAAATTTACTTTTTCCTTCTTTCAATGATATACTTC
Organism: Lepagella muris; assembly: GCF_004793975.1. NCBI lineage: Bacteria > Pseudomonadati > Bacteroidota > Bacteroidia > Bacteroidales > Muribaculaceae > Lepagella > Lepagella muris. The sequence continues at coordinate 142,786 of NZ_SRYB01000007.1, read as the reverse complement.
GAAGAATGCTTCTTCGGCGAACGAGTCTTCAAGCCCTTAGCGTAAAGACCAGTGCGCGAACGGGGATGACCACCAGACTGACGGCCCTCGCCACCACCCATCGGGTGATCGACAGGGTTCATCACGACACCACGGTTGTGAGGACGACGACCCAACCAGCGGCTGCGACCAGCCTTGCCGCTCTGCTCGAGAGCGTGGTCAGAGTTGCCTACCACACCTACAGTAGCGCGGCATGCCAGAAGCACCTTACGGGTTTCTCCGGAAGGCAATTTGATTATCGCATAGTTTCCCTCACGGGAAGTAAGCTGAGCGAATGTGCCGGCAGAACGTGCCATAGCGGCACCCTGACCGGGACGTAGCTCGATACAATGGATGAGTGTACCTACAGGTATCTTTGCCAAGGGGAGGCAGTTGCCTACCTCGGGTGCAGCCTCTTCACCGCTCATGACAGTCTGACCTACCTGAAGACCGTTGGGGGCGATCATGTAAGCCTTGGAGCCGTCTGTGTAGTAAAGGAGCGCGATACGAGCCGAACGGTTAGGATCATACTCGATGCTCTTAACTGTTGCGGGTACACCGTCGTTTGTTCTCTTGAAATCAATGAGACGCAATTTTCTCTTGTGGCCACCACCACGGTAACGGGTTGAAAGATGACCCGATGAGTTGCGGCCGCCTGTTGAACGCTTGCCAACAACAAGAGACTTTTCTGGCGTGATTTTCGAGACTTTCTTTACCTTTTCGGCGCCCTCTGCGGGCTTTGCAATGGCGATCTCGTTGCGGAACACACCAATAATCTTGTGTCTTTGCCCGGGAGTAACGGGCTTAAATTTTCTTACTGCCATCGGTTTTTAAATATTGCTATAATAGTCTATCGTTTGTCCTTCTGCAACGGTCACGTATGCCTTCTTGAATGAAGGTTTCTGGCCGCTGATAAGCCCGCCTTTGGTGTAACGCTGTTTGCGCTTGCCTGCATAGAGGGCTGTATTCACTTTCACGACGCGCACATTGTAGAGCTTCTCCACAACGTCTTTGATCTGAAACTTGTTTGCGTCGGGAGACACAGCAAATGTGTAGCAATTCTGCTTTTCGCTGTAGGCGGTCGCCTTTTCAGTCACGATCGGTTTTATCTGAATATCCATTTTCTATATCTCCTTTTGTTTAGAAGTTCTCGTTGATCAGTTCTACGCTGCCCTCGGTCATGATGATGGCATCATTATTCAGAAGGGTGTAGGCGTTAAGGTCTGATGCCTGCTGCATGAGTGCGTTGGGCACGTTGCGTACAGACAGGAACAGATTGTTGTCAAGACCGTTCAATACAAGAAGAGTCTTCTTCTCGTTTACGTTGAAAGCCTTGGCGATGTTTACCCAGTTCTTTGTGCTCGGCTTCTCGAAGTTGAAGTTCTCAACCACGAAGATGCTGCCTGCCTGAGCCTTTGAAGTCAAAGCGATCTTGCGTGCAAGCTGCTTCATCTTCTTGTTCATCTTGCTGCGATAGTCGCGGGGACGCGGACCGAACACTGTGGCACCGCCGCGAAGAAGCGGAGAGTTGATGTCGCCACGACGTGCGCCACCGCCGCCCTTCTGACGACCGAGCTTACGTGTGGAACCGGAAATCTCGCTGCGCTCCTTGCTCTTGTGAGTGCCTTGGCGCTGGTTGCCCAAGAACTGCTTCACGTCAAGATAAAGGGTGTGCTCTGCATTGCCTTCGCTCAAATCACGCGCGAAAATTTCGTCATTGAGAGTGATCTTGCGTCCTGTGTCTTCTCCTTTGATGTTATAAACTGCTACTTCCATTATTTCTCAACTATAACGATTGAACCTTTGGCTCCGGGGATGGAACCCTTTATCATTAACAAATTGTGCTCGGGAAGCACTTTTATCACCTGGAGATTCTGAACAGTCACACGCTCATTGCCCATCTGGCCAGCCATACGCAAGCCTTTGAACACTTTTGCGGGATAAGAGCAGGCACCGATAGAACCGGGAGCGCGGAGACGGTTGTGCTGACCATGAGTGGACTGACCCACACCACCGAAACCATGACGCTTCACCACGCCCTGGAAACCTTTACCCTTGCTCGTGCCGACAACGTCGACGAAGCCGCCCTCCTGGAAGAGGTCAACTGTCAGTGTCGAGCCAAGCTCGGGGGTTGTCTCAAACGATTTGAACTCGGCCAAGTGACGCATGGGGGCTACTCCAGCTTTTGCGAAGTGGCCGGCCTCGGGCTTGTTGGTGTGCTTCTCTTTCTTCTCCTGGAAGCCTACCTGAACAGCCTCATAGCCGTCTTTATCCACTGTCTTGATCTGAGTAACCACACAAGGACCTACTTCGATAACAGTGCACGGAATATTTTTTCCGTCGGCACTGAAAACGGATGTCATTCCGATTTTCTTTCCTAATAATCCTGGCATTTCTTACTTTGATTTATTTTGGGATTCTATATTTTGTTTGTTTTCTGTTCCATGGTCTGTCTCCGACAGTTGCGGAGACAGACCCGGATATATCTCAGACTTTGATGCTTACGTCAACACCGCTGGGAAGTTCAAGCTTCATGAGCGCGTCTACAGTCTTTGTTGTTGAGCTGTAGATGTCGATCAGACGCTGGAATGAAGAAAGCTGGAACTGCTCACGGCTCTTCTTGTTGACGAAGGTGGAGCGGTTGACGGTGAAGATGCGTTTGTGGGTGGGCAAGGGTATCGGACCGCTTACCACTGCACCTGTCGATTTTACCGTCTTCACGATCTTCTCGGCTGACTTGTCAACCAAATTGTGATCGTAAGATTTGAGTTTGATTCTGATTTTTTGATTCATATTAGAATGGTGGCTTTATTATTTCAATAGATCAACTCTGCCCTGCACCTCTGTAAGCACATTCTTGGCGATTGAGCTGCTTACTTCAGAATAGTGGCTGAAAGACATTGTGCTTGTCGCACGTCCCGATGTGATGGTACGAAGAGCTGTCACGTAGCCGAACATCTCTGCGAGAGGAGCCTTTGCCTTGACGATGCGCGCACCGCTGCGGCTTGTCTCCATACCCTCTACCTGACCGCGACGCTTGTTAAGGTCGCCGATCACGTCACCCATCGACTCTTCGGGGGTAACAACCTCGATCTTCATGATAGGCTCCATGAGGACCGGACCTGCCTTCTCACTACCCTTCTTGAATGCCTGGATAGCGCAAAGCTCGAATGAGAGCTGGTCAGAGTCAACCGGGTGGAAGCTACCGTCAAGAAGCGTGACTTTAAGACGCTCCACAGGATAGCCGGCGAGCACACCATTCTTCATAGCTGTCTGGAAACCCTTCTGCACTGAGGGGATATACTCCTTAGGCACGTTACCGCCCTTAACCTCGTCGATAAACTGGAGGCTGCCCTCGAAATCATCATCAGCAGGTTCTATGCGCACGATGATGTCGGCAAACTTACCACGACCACCGGTCTGCTTCTTGAATACCTCGCGGAGCTCAACAGGCTTGGTGATTGCTTCCTTGTAAGTAACCTGGGGACGACCCTGATTACATTCCACCTTGAACTCACGACGCAGACGGTCGATGATGATGTCGAGGTGAAGCTCACCCATACCGCTGATGACAGTCTGACCTGTCTCCTCGTTGGTCTCGACACGGAATGTCGGGTCCTCCTCAGCGAGTTTCTGAAGACCCACGCCAAGTTTGTCGAGGTCTTTCTGAGTCTTAGGCTCTACAGCGATACCGATAACGGGATCGGGGAACTCCATTGACTCAAGCACGATCGGAGCATTCTCGTCGCAGAGAGTGTCGCCGGTGCGGATATCCTTGAAGCCAACGCCTGCGCCGATATCACCACAACCAATAACCTCTTTCGGGTTCTGCTTGTTGGAGTGCATCTGGAACAGACGGGAGATCCTCTCCTTCTTGCCGCTGCGGCTGTTGAGCACGTAGCTGCCTGCCTGGATTTCGCCTGAGTAAACGCGGAAGAAGCAAAGACGACCTACATACGGGTCGGTTGCAATCTTGAACGCGAGGGCACACATGGGAGCCTCGGGGCTCGGTTCGCGGGTAAGCACCTCATCGGGATCACCCACTGCATGACCCTCAACCACGCCTGAATCCTCAGGAGAGGGAAGATATGCGCAGACTGCATCAAGGAGAGTCTGCACGCCCTTATTCTTGAAAGATGAGCCGCAGATCATCGGGTTAACCTCCATTGCGAGGGTTGCCTTGCGAATAGCAGCCTTGATCTCCTCCACAGTGATTGTGGAAGGATCATCGAAATACTTCTCCATGAGGGCCTCGTCAAACTCAGCAAGAGTCTCAAGCATCTTGTCGCGCCATTCCTCAGCCTCGCCAAGGAGATTAGCGGGAATCTCGTCTACCTCATACTCAGCACCCATAGTCTCATCATGCCAGAAGATAGCCTTCATCTGCACGAGATCCACGACGCCCTTGAATGTCTCCTCTGCGCCGATAGGGATCTGGATGGGGAGCGGAGTTGCACCGAGCACCTCACGCACCTGACGGACAACCTCGAAGAAGTTTGCGCCTGAACGGTCCATCTTGTTGACGTAACCGATACGCGGCACATTATATTTGTCAGCCTGACGCCATACGGTCTCACTCTGAGGCTCCACGCCGCCTACTGCACAGAAGGCAGCCACTGCGCCGTCGAGCACACGGAGAGAACGCTCCACCTCTACGGTGAAGTCAACGTGCCCCGGAGTGTCGATCAGGTTGATTTTATATTTGTTACCTTGATAGTTCCAGAAAGTGGTAGTAGCAGCGGAAGTGATGGTGATGCCTCGCTCCTGCTCCTGCTCCATCCAGTCCATGGTTGCAGCGCCGTCATGCACCTCACCGATTTTATGGGTCAAACCGGTATAGAACAGAATACGCTCGGACGTGGTGGTCTTTCCGGCATCGATGTGAGCCATGATGCCGATATTTCTGGTCAGTTTAAGATCGTCTTGTTTAGCCATTGTTATATAATATCAATATTAAAATCTGAAGTGTGCGAAAGCGCGGTTAGCCTCAGCCATGCGGTGCATATCCTCTTTTCTCTTGAATGCGCCACCCTGGTCATTGAAAGCGTCGACGATCTCAGCTGCAAGTTTGTCAGCCATAGTCTTTCCGCCACGCTTACGGGCGAAGATGATAAGATTTTTCATTGATATTGATTCCTTACGATCGGCTCTGATCTCTGTAGGAACCTGGAAAGTGGCGCCACCTACGCGGCGTGATTTCACTTCCACCTGAGGAGTAACATTCTCAAGCGCCTTCTTCCAAATCTCAAGCGCGCTCTTCTCCTCGTTCGGCAATTTGGCCTTCACGGTCTCCAATGCCGTATAGAAAATTGTATATGCCGTGTTCTTCTTTCCGTCATACATCAGGTGGTTGACAAACTTGGTCACTCTGACGTCATGAAACACGGGATCGGGCAGAATCACCCGTTTCTTTGGTTTTGCTTTTCTCATTTCTGTTTGTTTAGTGTTTTTGTTGCGGTTGCTTTTGTAAATCTTCAACGTCGGCTCTCTTGCCGCCGTTTACTCAACCATGAAGCCACCCAGGCAATCAAAAACATGGTTAATGTTTGCTGGTGCCTACGCAATAGCCTATGCTAATTACTTCTTGGCGGCTTTAGGACGCTTAGCTCCATATTTGGAACGGCGCTGTGTGCGACCCTGTACACCTGCTGTATCGAGCGTACCGCGCACGATGTGATAACGCACACCCGGAAGGTCCTTGACACGACCGCCGCGCACCATCACGATGGAGTGCTCCTGAAGGTTATGACCCTCGCCCGGAATGTAGGAGTTCACCTCCTTGCCGTTGGTCAGACGCACACGCGCCACTTTACGCATTGCCGAGTTAGGCTTTTTCGGGGTGGTCGTGTAGACACGCACACACACGCCACGGCGCTGCGGACACGAATCCAAGGCGGGCGACTTGCTCTTTTCCTTCAGAGCCACGCGTCCTTTTCTTACTAATTGCTGAATCGTTGGCATTCTTAGTCTCTAAAATTGATATTGTTTATTGTTAACTCGTTTCTATACGAATTGACGGCTTATCCAAAAGCACCATGTACACAATCAGAATTATCTAATTTTCAGACATTTATATACACAAGCACTGAGGAAAGCCTCAAAAACTTTGCAAAGATAATGAAAATTAGCCTATTACACAAGACATCCTCCAATTTTTATTCAAAAAATTTTAATAATTTATATTTTATTCCGATTTATGCCCGCCCCTCTGCCCCATCCTGCATATCCATGATGCCGATTTACTGACAGTGATTTCCGGCAGCAGACCCTGACTTACCGACACTGCATCCCAACTGAAAAAAACATGCAGAGATCCAGCCTGCATCCAACTCCTCGCGGATTCATGACCCCCGTTTATAGTTTTTAACAATTTATCGTTTGACAGATTCTTAAAAAATGTTACTTTTGCACAATTTTTAATCTTTTGCGCAAACGGGCTGTGGACAGTCTCTCTCGCCCATGCAGCGGGTACGCAATAACTAACCATCATCACAATAATCATCATGCAAACCTCCATATATCTCTTCTGCTCACAGGAAACGCACGAGAATCTTCTGCCGCTGAGCTTCACGCGTCCGATCGCCGACTTCAGAATCGGCATATCAACAATAAAGGAGAAATGGGAAAGGATAATGCCGGCAGATTACAGATATCTGCCCGTGGAATTTCTAAGGGAAAAATTCGGATCCGCCCCGCAGCCCGACCAAGAGGTGATGCTAATCGCCGACTCCATTCTCCCCGATGAGACCTCTGCCGCCGTCATTGCCGGCATCGCCCGCGGGGAGGCGATATGCGACGGCGACATGGTGCTCGCCTTCAAAGGCAGATACGCAGATTTCACCGATGGTAATTACGTGCGCAAGGAATCGACGGAAAAAATCAGACGGATTGAATATGCCTTCGACATATTCCGCAACAATGCAGAAGAGATAAAACGAGATTTCCTCCGCATCACCGCCGGACGCGAATCCGCAGAACCGGACAAAACAAACACCATAATCGGCGATCTCTATGACGAGGAGGGATACCGCATGCTTTTTATCGAAGAGGGAGCCACAATCCAGGGCGCGACGCTCAACGTCAAGAACGGTCCTATATATATAGGTAAGGATGCAGAAATAATGGAGGGATCCTGCGTGAGAGGACCGATTGCCCTATGCGAGAATGCAAAGATACGCATGGGGTCAAAGATATACGGCGGCTCTACATTCGGACCCTACTGCAAGGTTGGCGGAGAAATCGACAATTCCGTATTCTTCGGATTCAGCAACAAGGCACATGACGGCTATCTGGGAAACGCCGTGATAGGCGAATGGTGCAATATCGGAGCCGGAGTAAACGCATCCAATCTGAAGAATGACTATTCTAAAATAAGAATCTGGAATTACCATTCGCACACCTTCATGCGCACAGACCTTCAATTCTGCGGACCCATCATCGGCGACCACACAAAATTGGGAATCAACTGCATGCTCAACACAGCCACAGTGCTCGGTGTGGGTGTCAATCTCCACGGGGCAGGTTTTCCGAGAGTATTCGTGCCAAGTTTCAGCGAAGGCAGTCCCACAGGTGGATTCTCCGACGTGCCTATGAAGAAATTCATGCAGATAGCAGAACGGGTATTGAGCCGCCGCGGCATCACTCTCACCGAGTCTGATCATCGCATCTATGAGAAAGTATACGAAGTGGCATCAAAGTTCAAGAAATAACGGCAAATTCCATTCATACAACAATAATATATTCCACACCCCGTAAATACTTCGGTGTTTACGGGGTCTTCATTTCTGAAAAATCCCTACCCGCAATCGTGCGACCATCTCCTGACCCACAATCGCGAGGATAGAGAGAAAAAAATACAAAAACGGCAGACTGTTTCACAACATTCTGCCGCTCTGTGATTTTGTAGACTGTCATACCTTCACAAGCCTGATTTGCCTAACTCAACCACTAACTTACAATTTATATCACTATTACTTAAAAGCTTTTTGACTTGCCATTTTCCGTTAGCCGCTATTGAACGATTCCGGAATTTCGCATCAGAATCAATCGTCGCGGACAAATTCACTGCAAAATTACTACAACTTTTTTAAATTGCAAAAAATATCTTAAAAAAAATTCATCTATTTTTGATTTTCATATAAGGCATCACGTCGAAATGTTCCTTTTTGACCAATTTAAGTCCCTTATTAGCATTATTTTTAATTACGATGTCCCATGATACAAAAATTTTAAAATAATTTGTATAGATTTTTCATTATTCCTGTACAATGAAGCGATCTTTACAATCGTAAAAAATCACAAAAAACATCCATTACTTGCAACCATTGAGATATTTCATTAATTTTACGTCTTGAAGTTGAAATGTTCTTTCAAACTTCACTTAATCTAAGATCACGTCTTAGACCACATAACATAAAAGCGAAAACATTCTCTATGGAAAAGAAAAACCTTGAATATCTCAGGCTTCTTCGCGAAACCATGAAAAGCCATGGCATTGATGCCGTGGTAGTGTCAGGCACAGATCCCCACCAGTCGGAATTACCACCAGCCCACTGGAGAGGTCGGGAATGGCTCACCGGATTCTGGAGCGAGAACGGCACAAACGGCACTGCCGTGGTCACTGCCGACAAAGCTCTCTGCTGGACCGACTCCCGTTATTTCATACAGGCTACCGACCAACTCAAAGGCACCGGATTCTCCATGATGAAAGAGAACGGACCTGACGCCGTGGATCTCATCGACTGGCTCGTGGAGAATCTTAATTCCGGGCAGACCGTCGGAATCGACGGGATGACATTCTCCATCGCATACGCACAAAGACTTGAGCAGGAGCTTACCGACAACGATATCAAGCTTAACGATAAGTTTCCTATCTTCGACTACATATATCCCTACCGTCCGCAACGTCCTAAAAACAAGCTTTTCGTCCACGATGAGAAGATTGTCGGGGAGTCTGCCGATTCCAAGATTCGCAGAATCATGACCGAAGTGAAAGCCGAGCTTGCAAACGCCGTACTCCTCTCCGCACTCGACGACATTGCTTGGGCAACCAATATCCGCACCGCCGGTGACATCAACTTCTCCCCCATCTTCGTGGCATACCTCTACCTTGACGATTCTCGCCGTGTGCTTTTCGTAGATGAAGAGAAACTCACCGGGGAAGTGACAGATTTCCTCGCAAAATACAATGTGGAGATAATGCCCTACGACAGTGTGGCAGACTTCGTGAAGACACTCCCGAAAGAGACGCGCCTTCTCATTGATCCGGAGACCACCTCACGCGGGCTATATGATGCCATCGGATGCACGCCGGTATTCGGTGGTGCGGGAATCGCACGCCTGAAGAGCGTGAAAAGCGATTCCATGATTGCCAATTTCGAGACTGCGCTCGAAAAGGATGGTGTGGCTCTCACAAAATTCTTCATGATGGTGGAGAAAGAACATACTTCCGGCAAACTCACCGAAGTGGAACTCGGCAAACGACTCCGCGCATTGCGTCTTGCCGACCCCACCTGCGTAGACGAAAGTTTCGCCCCCATCATAGGCTGGAACGAACATGGTGCGATCATACATTATGAGGCCACCGAAGAGACCGACGTGGCAATCGAAGGCGACGGCCTGCTTCTCGTCGATTCCGGCGGACAATACGTATTCGGCACCACCGACATAACACGCACCGTGGCACTCGGCACACCCACCGATGAACAACGCCACGACTTCACCCTCGTGCTGAAAGGCAACATCGCTCTCTCTATGGCAAAATTCCCCGAAGGCACACGCGGCGGGCAGCTCGACGTGCTCGCACGCCAGTTCCTATGGAATGAAGGGAAGGCTTATTTCCATGGCACCGGACATGGCGTCGGTTTCTTCATCAACTGCCATGAGGGTCCGCAGAGCATCTGCACACGCCGACGCCCCGCCCCATTGGAAGTAGGCATGATCAACAGCAACGAACCGGGATTCTATCTTGAAGGGAAATACGGCATACGCACGGAGAACCTCCTCGTGGTGGAGCCTTGGAAGACCACCGAGTTCGGTCCGTTCCTGCAATTCCGCACTGTGACGCTGTTCCCTATCGACCTGTCGCTGATCGACACTTCGATAATGACAGATGACGAAATCAAATGGGTCAACGACTATCATAACATGGTGCGCGATCGTCTCACTCCGCTTCTCTCGCCCGAAGAGGCTGAATGGATGAAAGATAAGACCCGCACCCTCTCCCGCAGTTGATTGACAATCCTCACAAAAAAACTCAAATAAAATAATAGACATATTCAAAATAAGAAATGGCAATCATAAAATCAGTAAGGGGATTCACCCCTGTGATAGGCAAAGACTGCTTTCTTGCTGAAAACGCAGTGATAATAGGCGATGTCACCATGGGGGACGAATGTAGCGTATGGTTCTCCACAGTGCTTCGCGGCGATGTCAACACCATCACCATCGGCAACCGCGTCAATATCCAGGACGGTAGCGTCCTCCACACCCTCTATCAGAAATCTACCATCGAGATCGGCAATGACGTATCCATCGGACATAACGTGGTGATACACGGTGCGAAGATTCGCGACTATGCCCTTATCGGCATGGGTGCCGTAGTGATGGATGATGCCGAAGTTGGCGAAGGCGCGATCGTTGCAGCAGGGGCTGTGGTGCTCAGCCGCACAAAAATCGGACCTCATGAGCTATGGGGTGGTGCACCCGCAAAGTTCATAAAGATGGTTGAGCCGGAGAAAGCGAAGGAGATGAATGAGAAAATCGCACGCAACTACCTGATGTATTCCAAATGGTATGAGGAATGAATGACCTCAAGCCCTACATAATCGACCTCCCCCGATTCCTCGACCACCGTGGCAACCTCTCGGTGATCGAGGAATCGAAGGAGATCCCTTTCCCGATATGCCGCGCATATTGGGTGTATGACGTTCCTGGCGGCGAGGCGCGCCAAGGTCATGCCTACCACGTGAATGAGGAATTTATCGTGGCATTGTCAGGCAGCTTCGATGTGGTCACAGACGACGGCACCGACCATACACGCTACTCCCTCAATCGCTCATACTACGGACTGTACGTGCCTGCCGGCACGTGGCGCACCCTCACCAATTTCTCAACAAATTCCCTCGCCCTCATCCTTGCATCCACGCCATACGATGAGGAAGACTATATCCTTAACCACCAACAATTCCTCTCGCTCAAAAGGAAATGAACAACAAGACCGTCTATGACTGCTGTATGTTGCAGCTTAACCGTCATCATACTGACCGACAGGGCAATCTCACCGTAGTGGAGAATAATACCACCATACCCTTCCCGATACGACGCGTGTACTATCTATACGACGTGCCGGGAGGATTAGGTCGCGGCGGACATGCCCACCGCGTGCAGCAGCAACTGATTGTGGCGGTGAGCGGCAGCTTCTCGGTCACTCTCGACGACGGCAACGTGAAACGCACCTTCTTCCTCAATCATCCATACCAGGGGCTTCTCGTCACGGATGGCATCTGGAACACACTTGAAGACTTCTCATCGGGAGCCGTATGCATGGTGCTCGCCTCTGACCGTTATGACGAATCGGAGTATGTACGGGAATATGATGAGTTTATCAAAATAAAGAACGAAGCCGAACAAAACTCCAATCATGTCTGATTTCTGCATAACCCCCTACTCCAATCAATTCAAGAAAGAATGGGACCGCTTTGTAGATGATTCAAAAAATGGCACATTCCTTCTCAAAAGGGACTATCTGGAATATCATTCCTCCCGATTTACTGACAATTCCCTAATCATCACCCACAACGGCTCAATCTACGCTATCCTACCCGCATCCCGACGGGAAAACATCGTATCATCCCATGCCGGACTGACATACGGCGGACTCATATTGGGGAAAAAGGCAACAACCTCCGACGTGCAGCATCTGTTGCAATCAATCACCGGTTTTCTTGCCGGGCAGGGTGCGGAATCGCTTGTCTACAAACCAGTGCCGCATATCTACCACCGTCTACCCTCGGAAGAGGACCTCTACGCCCTCTTCAGACTCAATGCCACGCTGTCGGTGAGAAACGTATCATCTGTCATCTTCTCAGAGGATAGGTTAAAATTCCGCGACATACGGAAATCAGGCATACGTAAGGCCATCCGACAAAACATAACCATATCTGAATCGACCGATTTCAAAACATTCTGGCAGATATTGACGTCAAACCTTCATGACAGATATAACGCAGCCCCCGTACATTCTGTGGAGGAGATAGAGCATCTGGCAACCCTTTTCCCCGACAACATACGTCTCTTCGGAGCATTTGACGGAGAGAGAATGATTGCCGGCGCAGTGATATACGTCACCACGCATGTGGCGCACTGTCAATATATCTCGGCATCACCCGATGGCAAGGGATACGGCGCACTTGACCTGCTGTTTGACCGACTAATCAACTCGGAATTCCTAGCCAAGAGATATTTCGACTTCGGCACATCCAACGAGGAGAAGGGACGGGTGCTCAACGAATCCCTGATATATCAGAAAGAGGGCTTCGGAGCGCGCGCCATCTGCTACGACACCTACACCGTGCCGTGCAAAATATCATGACCATTCAAATCACCGTATCCTGCGACACAACACATTTTTCATCCCGCAACATATCATATAACACATCATATAATGATCCCCTTCCTTGACCTCAAAAAGATAAACGACAGATACACCGACGAGATTAGCGCCGCCATACGCCGCGTGATGGATTCCGGATGGTACATTCTCGGCAACGAGGCGAAATCTTTTGAGAAAGAGTATGCCGTATACATCGGCACGAGTCATGCCGTAGGCTGCGGCAACGGTCTTGATGCGCTGACACTCATTCTGAAAGCCTACATGCAACTCGGCGTAATGAATATCGGCGACGAGATAATCGTGCCTGCCAACACCTACATCGCATCCATACTCTCCGTATCAGCCAACGGATTAGTGCCGGTGCCGGTAGAACCATGCGCCGACACCCTACAGATTGATGCTGAAAAGATAGAGGCAGCAATCACCCCACGCACGAAAGGGGTCATGATAGTACATCTATACGGACAATGTGCCTATTCCGACCGTATAGCCGATATATGCAGAAGATATAATCTCAAGCTGATAGAGGATAACGCACAGGCTCACGGATGCCTCTACGGCGGACGACGCACAGGCTCCCTCGGAGATGCCGCCGCCCACAGTTTCTATCCAGGCAAAAATCTTGGTGCTCTCGGCGATGGAGGAGCCGTCACTACCGACGATTCCCGACTTGCCGACATGGTAAGGTGTCTCGCAAACTACGGCTCATCCGAGAAATATATCTTCAGATATAAAGGTATGAACTCACGTCTCGACGAGATGCAGGCGGCTGTGCTTCGGGCAAAGCTACCCGGACTTGACCGCGACAACAACATCCGCCGCCACATAGCCAGCCTGTACTTACAAGGAATCGACCATCCCTCCATCACTCTGCCTACCGTAAGGGATTTCGACAGCCATGTATTCCACATATTCCCCATACTGTGTGAAGATCGCGACTCCCTGATGCGGCATCTCCGCGACAACGGAGTGGCGACGCTCATTCATTACCCCATCGCGCCACACAGGCAGGCAGCCTACCGGGAGTGGGACAGACTGAGCCTCCCCGTCACAGAACACATACATTCATGCGAACTCTCACTCCCAATATCACCGGTGTTGACCGATGAGGAAACCGAAAAAATAATCGGGATAATCAACAATTGGGTGACTTCTACCCCCAAAAAACCCCCAAAAAACCCCCGAAAAAGCCCGAAAACAACCTGTAAAAAGGATTAATACATAAAAAAAAGTCGTAAAATTTTGTCAAACAAATAACTTTGACTAATTTTGCAACCGCAAATATCCCATCGGCTCTCCCTTGGGACATTGCATAATAATAATTTCTGAAATAAATTAATAAAACAAAGAAACTCATAACAAATGATTATCGTACAAGTTAAAGAGGGCGAGAACATTGAGAAAGCACTCAAGAAGTTCAAACGTAAATTTGAAAGAACCGGCATCGTAAAAGAACTGCGTAGACGTCAGGCATTTGAAAAGCCTTCTGTCACCAACCGCAAGAAGATGATCAAGGCTGCTTACGTTCAGCAGCTCCGTCAGGCGGAGCAGTAATCGCGCCTCCCCGACATTTTCGTGGCGATCCGATAATCAGCCGGAATCACTCCGACGATTCAACTCATCTCCGGTGTCGGTCAACAATGACCGGCACCATTTTTATATCCACATATCCACCTCAACCCATGCCAATCGACAGATTCATATCCTACCTCCGTTACGAACTCAACAGAGCGCAGCTCACTGTTGAGGCCTACGAACGCGATCTTAGGCAATTCTCCGATTGGATCACTGCAAACAACAAGACGCAATTCCGACCAAAGGATATAACCACTTCAGATGTCCGCGCATGGCTTGCATCCCTCGCACGCGATGGCGTGTCGCCAAGATCCATCCGACGGAAAGTGCAGAGTCTGAGAGCCTTTTTCAAATACCTGTTGAGAAAGCAAGTCATTTCCTCTGACCCCACTTCCGAAATCACTCTCCCCAAGATACCCAAGCAGCTCCCCGACTTTGTGCGACACGAAGAGGTGGAAGGGGTGTTGCGACTTGAAGAGAGAGCCATAGAGCGCAACGATAATGACGCCGACCTTGAAGATGAGCTCCGCAATCATCTGATAATAGAGCTCCTATATTCCCTCGGAATCAGGCGTGCCGAACTAATAGCCATTTCCGACAACGATATAAGCTTCTCATCCGGCGAGATAAAAATCACCGGAAAGCGGTCGAAGCAACGTATCGTGCCCGTGCCTGAACTACTCCTTCAGCACATACGCCGCTGGCAACAGATGCGCGACCGACTCTGGCCCGACACAGAGATACCCAAGCCATTGATAATGATCAATGGAGAACGCATAACACCCATACAGGTTTACCAGATAGTAAACAAAGAACTCGCCTCCACATCAGCACGCAAGAAAAGTCCACACGCACTGCGCCACACCTTCGCCACAACAATGCTCAACGAAGGAGCCGACATCAACACTGTAAAAGAATTTCTCGGACACGCCTCACTCGCCACCACCCAGATCTACACCCACATCTCATTCGCCGAGATGCGCAAAGCCTACCAGAACGCCCACCCCCGTCTCCGCAACACACCCAACCCGACCAATCCCGACAATAAAGACAATAAAGACAATACCAACGATACTGCAATCTGACTTCCACGCATTTATGTTGTAAAACATATTTTTTATTTAATTTTTATTCTTTTTGTTCAAAAATTTTTACATATCTTTGCCAAATACATTTATTATCGTCAGTAAGGCAAAGACTTAGATATTTTATTCCGAAGAATTGCCATCTGTAGACTTACACAATACGTATTCTGATACTGATAATATTTTTCAACAGTTAACAATCATAACTAACTTATAATCATTCAGCTTATGAAAAAATTTACATTTTCACTGCTTATCCTGATTATTGGATTCATCACGAATCTCAATGCTCAGACCCCACTCCTGCCTTACGGGCAAGACACTTCAGAACCTTGGTCCGCCAAGTATTTCTACGCCAAGAATAACGGCGAAACTCCCCCCGCCGATTGGTTTGCCGCTGATTTCGACGACTCCGCATGGGGAACAATCGAAGGTCCAATCGCCACTACAGGAACCCTTTCCTACTCCGCTACTGAATGGAAAGATTTGTATTCTTCATATTGGCTTCGCAGACAGTTTGAATTAGATGAAACTACATTTTCAAAAAAAGTCAAACTTATACTCAAAATAACACATGATGACGGATATGAAGTATATCTAAATGGTATACTTATTCACTCAAATACCGACTACATGTTTCCTTCAGATTCTAAAAACATATATATCACACATCGTCTTTCAAAATATCTTAAGAAAGGGAAAAATGTTATTGCCGTCAAAATCTCAGATACTCGAGGAGGTGTAGCCTTTATTGATTTTGGATTATCTTGTTCTCCGTTCCGAGAACTCAATATTTCCGTTACAACTCCCGGAGCAATGGGTGATTCGATTTTAGCTAAAGTAGAAAACTTCACTGATGTTGACGGTCTTATCCTTTCAGGATCACTAAATGGTTCTGATTTTGAAAATATCCAAACAAGGCTTACAAACCTCCGTGAAATAGACATGACAAATGTCAACATGCTTTCAATTCCTAACCGATTTTTCTATAAACGGCATTTACTTGA
Source organism: Lepagella muris (assembly GCF_004793975.1). Taxonomy (NCBI): domain Bacteria; kingdom Pseudomonadati; phylum Bacteroidota; class Bacteroidia; order Bacteroidales; family Muribaculaceae; genus Lepagella; species Lepagella muris. The sequence continues at coordinate 126,488 of NZ_SRYB01000007.1, read as the reverse complement.
TAAGATTGAGCTGCCATCCCAACTTTCGTCTATAGGTAATGAGGCTTTTTATGAATGTAACTCACTAACAAATATTACATTTCCTAAGAATTTGAAAACTATTGGAGACAATGCATTTTATGATTGCAACAGTTTAGAGGAAATCATCTTACCTGAAGGACTGATATCAATTGGAAAATACTGTTTCTACTCTTGTGACAACAATAAGTATCTGAAACTCCCATCTACACTGAATAATATCACTGATTTTTCTTTTTATTACAATAAAAGTCTCCAAAAGATAGATTTTTCCGAAGGTCTTATAAATATTTATAATCATGCTTTCTGTAAGTGTGAATCTCTTTCTTCTTTGAAATTCCCATCATCTCTTTATTATTTAGGAGATAATGTATTTTCTTATAATAAGTCATTAACAGAAATATCTTTCAATGAAGGACTATATAAAATGCATGACAATGCATTCACTAACTGTACGTCTCTGTTAGAGGTTACATTACCTAGTACACTCGCTATTATAAACGCATCTCCTTTTGATTACTGTGACAATCTGACAAAAGTCACATGTCTCTCAATCGAGCCTCCCTACATGACTGACCAGATTCCTTACGGCTGCAGCATGGAGGGTCGTGAGCTATACGTGCCGGCTATCTCCATAAACACATACAAGCAATCTGTGGGATGGGACAAATTCCAGACCATCAAACCGATCGACCATCTTCCGCAGAACATCACTGTTCTCACAGACCTCCATCTCACACTCCCAGAGAATATCCCGGATGACTATAAACCATACGTAAGACTGATATCCGACAAAAAAAGCACTTCCTACGAACAATATGGTCGTCTCACCGTGAACGGAGAGGGAACTCTTTCCATGTCACACTTTCGGATGAAATGGGATCCCAATTATCTTTATGATTACAGTAGAAATTCGATATGCTACACGTCTCTTATCAACAATTCGCATCTGCGTGCCGATAGCGTGACTACAGATCTATTTACTCGTAATGACAGATGGACATTCATATCCTTCCCATTTGATGTGAAGATATCAGATATCAAGACTACGTCAGAGGGGGCTACAAACTGGATTATCCGCAAATATGACGGAAAGGCGCGTGCCAACGGCAGCGCACACGACACTTGGGTGAAGATGACCAACGACAGTATCCTGAAAGCCGGTGTGGGATACATACTACAAAGCAGCCGATACACCAACAATAATAACCGGCAAGCCTTCAGCGGCTTCCTTATGAAAGCTATCAACAACTCCAACAAGAATAACCTATTCCGCACGGAAGACATAACGGTTCCGCTCAACGAATATCTGAGCGAGTTCTCCCACAACCGCAGCTGGAACCTAATAGGTAACCCCTACCCCTCCTTCTTTGACACCCGTTTCATGGAATATGAAGCACCCATCACAGTTTGGAATCAGAGGAACAATACGTATGAGGCTTACAGCCCCATCGATGATGCCTACATACTTTGCCCCGGTGAGGCTTTCTTCGTGCAGCGTCCCGTGAATCAGGAAAGCATCACCTTCAATCTTGACGGTCGACAGACCACTCGCGATGCCCGCACTATTGAAGAGCAGTTGGGTACACGTGCTGCCTTCGCATCTCGCTCTGTAGTGAACTTGTCAATCTCCGACGGAAACGTATCAGACAGAACCCGCATCGTAATCAACGACGAAGCCAATATGGATTACGAATCCGATAAGGATGCCTCAAAATTCATGAGTCTTGAAAACAGTATTCCGCAGATATATTCATCAGCCAACGGCGTGGACTTCGCCATCAACGAGCGTCCAATGAATGACGGTGACGTGCAGCTATCAATCCGTATCGGAGCGGAAGGCATACACACCATCACTCTGAATGAAAGCGCGATAAACATTGTATATCTTGAAGACAACTATCAGAACAAGATAACCGCGATGATGCCGGGAGATGAATATGCATTCACCTCAGAGGAGGGCATATTCTCCGACCGTTTCATCCTGCATCTCAATCCCAACTTCTCCGGAATCGGTTCTATCCTTGACTCCGACGCTCCGGCTGACGACTCCTACTATACCATCGACGGCATTAAGGTAGCAAATCCCACTGCCCCCGGTATATATATCCGCAATAATAAGAAGATCATCATCAAGAAATAAGCGATAATTCTATGAACAGGTTACTATGCTTATTGCTCGTAGCCATCTTCAGTCTCTCGCAACAGAGTGTCGCCGCCACATTCCATCTGAATGTGGTAGTGACACCGGAGGGTGGAGGATCGCTGAACACGAGCAGCGGAGACTTCGAAGAGGGAAGCTCCGTATATCTCCGCACGTATGCCAACACCGGGTTCCGATTTCTCGGTTGGTATGAGAACGAGGAGAGAATTTCCGAGAAATCCAACTTCAACTACACCATGCCCGCACACGATGCAAACGTGGTGGCTAAATATGAATATGACCCCGACGTGCCCGCCGACCCGGCAATGCCCGACACCACCACCTATTATCTGCTTCAGACAGTGATAAATCCGGAGGGTGCCGGATCGCTCAACCTCTACGACGGGAGATATGCAGCTGGCGCATCGGTCAATCTTAGAGCCTATAACAACACAGGATTCCGTTTCATCAACTGGCAGGATCAGAATGGCAATATCGTTTCAGAGTCATCATCTTTCCGCTACACGATGCCGGCCAACGATGTCACGCTGACCGCCAACTATGACTACAATCCAGACCTCCCTGCTGATCCGGATTCAATAGCCACGAAATACAACGTCTCCCTTGAATGCCGTCCGGAAGGTGCAGGTTATTTCAGCAACAATGTCAACACCGCCACGGCAGGAAGCGAGATATGGATAAACGCATACCCCAATTCCGGCTATCGCTTCATCCGCTGGGAAGATGCAGACGGCAATCCCGTTGCTACGGAACCAAACATATATTATACCGTGCCGAATGAGAACGTCACACTATACGGCATTTTCGAATTTGACCCGGCACCACCATCCAACCCCAATGCCAATTATTGGGATGAGACTTCAGGCGAGGCTATTCTGGATGATTTCTATCCCGGCTATCTCTATGATGTCATAAGCAATCTTACAGGATATGGCAATCTGTCAAAGGTGGCAAATTTGATTGTAAAGGGTGAAATCAACTCTTACGATATCAACAGTATAAATTATTTCTCAAATGCCGCCACAATCGACCTGGCACGTACAGGTGGTACCGATGAGATTCCAAATTATGCTTTCTCTAATCTGTCGGTCTCTAACATAATTCTCCCCTCCACTATCTCCAAATTAGGTTACTATCTTTTCAGAGAATGTCCAAATCTGACTGCACTGACAATCTACGCACAGGAACCGCCAAAATGCGATCCTAACACATTCTCCGAATTTAGTAACAAGGATAACTGCACTATATACGTGCCCGCTTCCGCTATAGAATTATACTCTAACGCAGATTATTGGAAAGATTTCACGATTCTTCCAATCACATCAGATGCCCATGTGCTTCAGGTCAATCTCCCGGAAGTGGCAGCCGATGGTAGATATAAGAACTATACTCTTGAGATAGTCAATCTCAAATCGGGAGTGCGTCAGAGATACATTGTGTCTGACCGTATGCTCTACACGTTCAACGGTCTTCTGAAAGATGAGGAATACAACGTCTATCTCATCTCGCAGACAGGATTCGAGATCGGAAGTATCGAAGGGATTGTTATCCCCGAAGATGACGTGGAGGTGACATTCGACACGCTAAAAACACTCCATACCGTCACAGCAAAGGTGACAGCTCCCGATGGAAGCGACGTGACCGACAGTGTGACCGTGGAATGGTTGCGCCCACAGTCGGAAGGCTTGACCTATCTCCGCAAGGGAGTATCCGTCAGCGATATTCCGGAAGACCTTACGCTGATCTGCCGAGTGACGCTCGACAACAAACTCGGCGTCGTCTATACCGCACCGAAAGATACGGAATTTTCCGTAAACGGAAGTAATGCCACCTGTGAGATACCTCTGCAAGCGATACGCGACATAGCTTTATCCGGCTTGATTCTCGACGGCGATGAGGCACCTCTGAAGGATGCTTCCGTATCGGTCAGCCAGATGATAAATGGCAGATTCTCCAAATCCTACACTACCAAGACCGGACGTGACGGTAAATGGGAACTGACGGTGCTTGACGTGCCGGAGACTCGCATAACCTACTCTGCATCGGAATGTGTCAACCTCAACGACACGATCGCATCATTCGCTCCGGATGCCACCTCACTCGACATGGGCAGCGTGACGTTGCGATCCATCGTGGGCGCACGCATCACCTACGGATTCACGTATCATGCCGCCGGTGAAGAGGAGATTGAGAATTATTATCCGGATTATCAGAACGTGATTGTCAGCGTATTCAATACCACACAGAACCGTCAGCATAACGACGTGTCGCTCCAGTATCCGATGCTCGCCGTGCTCGATGAGAATATCAACAGTGGAGATGAACTTCAGTTGACAGCCACGTCAAAGACGGGTGCGTTCAAGCCGATTACAGAAACTGTCACCGTCAACGACAAGCAACGTGCAGAAGTCACTTTCGACATCGTGGGTAAAGGTGGGATAAAAGCATCCTTTGAGATGACCGAAAATCCTGCCGTCATCGCCATGCTCTATAATTCGAAAGGTGAGCTGCAGAAGAAGGGGAACTACTCCGAGGCGAATGCCATCTTCACAGGACTTGACGACGGTGACTATGCGCTCATCACCATGGGTCAGTCCGACCTGATGAGCTCTATCCTCCGTCTTGCGAATCTTGCAGAGGTTGGACTGACGGAAGGGAAGGATTTCGTGAAGAATGAGGTAACGGTTGAAAGCGGCAAACTGACGGAAGTTAACAACCGTGAGATACCGGCATTTGACGAAAGCCTCTTCTACTACACCGGCTCCGCCACCAACTTCTCATCCAACAAGAGCAGCATCACTACAGGCAATTACCTTACCCTCCGTTCGGCAATCGACTTCAAGAATGCCTATAAGGATGCGGTCAAGAACGTCGCGCTCATCGTGGATCTCCCCGATGCCTGCGACTTCGTAGAGCAGTCAGTGATACAGGGACCGAACCTACTCCCCTACACTCTCGACGGCAAACGACTGACCATCCAGTTGGGCGACAAATACGAGAGTCAGGTACGCTTCTGCGTCATCCCGACGGCAGGCGGCACATTCAATGCCTCCGCCTCCATCGCCTTCGACTGCAACGGCAAGACCGTGACGCAGCCAATCGGCTCCGCCATCTCCGAAATCAAGGATCTTGAGATTTCTATTCCTGAAATAATCCAATCTTCTGATTTTAATGTTTGCGGGATAGCTCCAATAAATTCTATCGTTACCATTTATTCTGGACTTGACATTATTGGTAATACAAAAACCAAATCTAATGGCAGATGGGAAGCATCTTGTAATATAAACCGGCCATTTAATATGACCGATTATAATATATTTGCAAAAATAACAACTGAAAAAAACGTATTACTTACCAAAACAAGGACAGTTAAATATATCAAAAACTATCCAACTATTAAAACGATACGAATGAATACATCTCCTGAGGTTGTTTTTGATTTTGAAAATAGATCTACTTCTCATTCTTGGTACTATACGCCGTCTAACGTTCTGTTTATACTTAATTTTTCCAATAATAATCCAGATATTATTCAAGAAGTATATCTCAATATCTATGGAGAAGATGGATCCATCAAAGTCATCGATTGCTCGTATGATAATGATAAATCAATCTGGTTTACCAACGTAAACTTTACTCCATTCAACGGAATTATAAATTTAAGTGTGAACTATACCGCAGTAGGAGATTATTCGTATGAATCATCTGAAGCTCAATTAATCGCATCAACACAAGAAGATAATATCACTAAAGAAAATGAAAAATTTAAAGAGTTTAAAGAAGCCATTACACAGACTCTAAATGACATAAAATCTGACTCTATACCAAAAGATGATATAATAAATATTATCTCTGTAATAAGAAAAAAAGTTACCAATTACTATTGTCCGATTCCAACATCTGACGATGGAAATATAATTGGAGAGAAAGATTTAGATAATTTGAAAGATCCAAATTATAGTGGAGGCAAGGTTATTTTATTTGGAGACAGACCAGAGGATAAAGATCCAAAATTAGATCCTTATTATGAAAATTTAGGTTCTCCTTATAATTCACCACTCTCATTGCCTGAAGGTAAGTATACCAACACCATCTGTTCTCACAAGGATACTACAACAGATATTCAAATTATTCCAGGAGATTTTGACTTTGAATCTTTAATAAATAATAACGAATCTGGATCCTTCTCAGTCACAAATTCTATAGGTGATTCTTGGAGTTGTGATACTAATTTTTCACAGCCTCTTAATCCCGAATCTCCAGAATCAGTTAAAGATTTCTTTGAAGCCGCCTCGGAAGAAAGACAAAATGCCTATATCCAATGGGCACAAAGTGCTGATGGAGCTTTAACAGCAGCTGATTTAACTGCGACATTAGCAATTTCCGTTCAGACTAGATATTTTAACGCAAATTTCGATCAGCTCGCAGCAATAGCTGGCTCTAAAAATCCAGTAGTTCAAAAAGAAGCTGAAGCTTTAGGTAAAACAGTTGAAAAAAATTTGACTAACTTAAAGAACGCCAAGATTGCAAGTAATGTAATCAGTGGAGCAAGTGCTTTCGTTGGAGGTTATGGTATAGGAAAAGACATAACAACTGGTTATGGGAGATACGACGAATGGACCTACATAATTAATTCCATCCAATCTTTATGCAATGGTAGTGATATTGAATCACTAATCAACAAAGCTAAAGAATACAGATTGTGGGTTCTTTTAAGAGATAGTGGAAAAGCAATTGGGGATATCGGCACAACAGGGTTGGGCATTACCGGTGCAGTTTTAGCTCCAGAAACTGCAGGGATGTCATTGCTTTTAAATTTGGCTTCAGCAGGCATTTCTATTGGTCTCACACATTGGGAAAACAATTATGTCAGGACGAATACCCAACATATAGCTGAGATAACAAGAAAGGCAAGAATTTCAAAAAGTTGTCCCAATGATCCTTTCCCCTATGGGTATCCAGGGAATCCCTACTATGACGGATCCTTTCCCAATAGTCCATACTATGGAGGCTATACTCCAACCACTCCGCCTTTCGATCCTTTGACAATAAACCATGACCCGTCGGGATTCGTTTATGAAGCGGTGCCGGCAAACCGAGTTGAGGGCGTGCAGGCCACTATCTACTATAAGGAAACGAAAGAAGATATGTATGGAGACCCGTATGACGAGGTAATCCTTTGGGATGCCGAGGAATATGCGCAGAAGAACCCGTTATTCACTGACGAGAACGGTATGTACCAGTGGGACGTGCCGCAGGGTCTGTGGCAAGTCAAGTTCGAGAAAGAGGGTTACGCCACTGCCTACAGCGAATGGCTCCCCGTACCTCCTCCACAGCTTGAAGTCAACATCGGAATCATTCAAAGCACTCAGCCCGAAGTGACTGAGGCACGTGCATACGAGGATGGTGTGGAAGTGCAGTTCAGCAAATACATGGATATGACCACACTCCATTCCGGCAACATCTACGTCACCGCCAACGGTGAGAAACTTAACGGCGAAATCAGCTTCATCAACGCAACACTTGCTGATGAATACGCCTCCGAGGAGGATGCCAATGCCCTGCGTTATGCCTCTCGCATACGCTTCGTGCCCGAACAGCCATTGAGCGTCACTACCGGAGAGATACGTCTGACTGTAAGCCGCAACGTACTCTCTTACGCAGGAGCACCTATGACCGAGACCTATTCACAGACTCTCGACGTGGAGAAAGAGGTGCAGGAGATTGTTGCCGACAATGTGAAGGTGCTTTATGGCGGAGAGAAGGAAGTGACAATATACGCCCTTCCGTATGACGCAGCCGTAGGCAGAACCCTGCATATCGCCAATTCTTCCGACCTCATCGCATCTGTCGACAAGACTGAGGCGACAATCGACGAAGAGGGTAAGGCTACCATAATCGTGAAGGGCGAACTTCCAGGTCGTGCACAATTGACATTCACTATCGATGATGTAACCGCCACCGGTGAATGCACACTCGACGTTGTGACCGAGATTATCACAGCCGAGGCTCCGAAAGCCTCCCGCGCAAGCGGCACTGCCGTATATCGTGGCTCAAAGATAGAACTCACCACCGATTCCAAGAACGGCGTGATCTACTTTACCACCGACGGCTCTTGCCCGTGTGATGAGAACGGCACACGACGCAAGTACACCGTGCCTATCGTAATCGATGCAGATACCAAGATACTCGCCATGACAATGATAGGCTCAAACGGCAACGACGTTTCCGAGACCGTGGAATTCAATTATACCCTCAAGAAAACAGACATGGAACTGGCTCTTGAAGAGGGATGGAACTGGATTTCCCATACTCTCGAGACTCCTGTAGAGTCAACCACTGTCGCGGCAGAAGAGAACGTGATCCGTATCAAAGGCAAGGATAAGGAGATTGTACGCGATGCCGACAAAGAATTGACCGGAAATCTCTCTTCCCTCTCCGCTGCCGAGAGCTATAAGGTGGAGACCACCGGAGCGACATCCCGCATACGACTCAACGATGTGGCATGGAACCCGGCTACGCCTATTGCCGTAAGCAACGGATGGAACTGGCTCGGATTCCCTGTTGAGCAGACAATGACTCCCGACGAGGCATTTGCTCCCACGGATGTGGAAACACTCGACATCGTGGTCGGACAGAATGGGTTCGCACAATTTGACGGAGAGAAATGGGTCGGCACCCTCACCACCATGTCGCCGGGACTCGGCTACATGTATCATTCCGTATCCGCAAAGAACGTGATCTACAATTCATCCATCATATCCGATGCCTCTGCCAAGAGTGCGGCTGGAATATCCACAAGAGGCACCGTGGCAGTCGACATCCGCAAATATCCCGACATAATGCCGCTTGTTGCAAAAGTCACGAATCTCGAAGGTGCAGATCTTGACAACGAGAACTATATCGTGAACGCATTCTGCGGAACCGAATGCAGAGGCACAGGACGCGTGGTCAACGGTCTTATCATGATGAACGTCTACGGGAACGCCGGTGACGAAATCACATTCCGCATCACCGATAGCAATGAGACGACAAGCTACTCCAACTCAGCCGTCATCTCTCTTGACGGAAACGTACCGGGCAGTATCCACCGACCATACGCCATAGCGATAAATCCGGAGAGTGGTGTCGGGGAAGTTTCCTACGAAGGGAAGATCCGGATAAAAGTTGAGGGAGACCGCCTCTTCATCACCGGTATTTCTCCGGAGGATATCGAGCTTGTGGAAATCTACGACCTCGATGGGCATAAGCTTCTTCATGCCGCCAACGTCACGGAAGCCGGCATAAAGATCTCTCCGCTTGGCAACGGTGTATTTATCGTGACAGTAAAAGGGATCGGTGAACACACCTATCATAAGATAGCGATCCGATAACCAACCGGCAGGCGGCAGTCCAACCGCACAACGCCTATAAGACAGCGGCACGGCAATCTCAACATTGAGACTACCGTGCCGCTACTTTATTTTGAAATAATTTTCATTTTTTTGCGAAAAAATTTGCATTTCGGGAATTGACGTATTAACTTTGCGGACGTATTCGTTGCGAAAGTCGGTTGACGGGTGACGAATCATACATTTTTACTGTTTTATAGGATGTCCTTGTACATCCTAAACTTTGTAGCATTATTTGATATGACTACATCACCACATTTAGCACAAATACATTATTTACCGGTCACGCTTTTGGAGTGACGTGGTAATGGTGTCTCCTTACCTTAAGGAGAAGTGCGATGTGGATTCTTTTTTTCACACCACTTTTTATTGTTTTTAAATTCTGTCACGACAGTCATGGGATTGCTGTGCTTTGTGCGCACCCTTATCCTGTCATGACGGACTGCACCTTGACGTATTGCGACAAGGTGGCTTGGGGTATCGGTCAGTGCCATATCCTGCCACCCGCCTTATGCCCAGCTGAGGGGTTTCGCCTGGCATGAGGTAAGTTGGAAACCCGCCAATCATTCATCCTTTTATCTCTTCTCAAAACGCCTACCGGCAATCGGTGCAAATCAAAAAACATAAAAATCTAAAAACAGTAAAAATATGAAAACAAACAATATCAGCATCAAAAACATCCTCGTAAAAACAGTAGAAAACGGAACTAACGCCGATGACAATCGGCTCTACAACAACTCTCACTATTTCTGCTTCTCACGCAACATACGGCAGATTGCAGCCATCTTCACCGCAATCAACAATAAGCACATTGAAAAAGGTACACGCAAAAGTATTACGATTTCCCTTGAAGATAAACTACATCGACAGATACTCGGCACAAAGGACATCAACGTCTACATACCTAAAGGAGAAATATCTAAATCATATACCGTGGCATTCCCGATTGATTACCTCGATCTTGAAGACCAACAGGTGCTTCGGCTCACCATACGCAACACAAAGACCAACCGTCTTATAGGCGCATTCACCATGCGCATGTATGAGGATCTTGAAATAGATGCAACTGAATCTGAGGAGATCGACGAATTCGAACGCCTTCTTCAGGAATTCATATCATCACAGCTCTCCGAATCCGACAATTCCGACGATTCTGACGATTCTGACGATAATGTCAATTCTGACGATATTGACATTACTGACAATATTGACATTACCGATAATACTGACAATACTGACAATATTGACGAGAGCGACGATAACGAGGCTATAGATTACAATCCTGCCGAGCCTGAGCCTGAATCAGAGCCGGAGTCGGAAGCGGATTCAAAGTCAGAAGCGGAGACCGAAGCGGAATCAGAGTTGGAGCAGGAGCCTGCTCCAATCGATGAAGACCAGCAGATCATCGATGATATGGTCGGCATAACGGAAGTGAAAGAGAAGCTGAAGTCATATTCCCGTCTGATGCAGTTCAACCAACGTCGTCTTGAACTCGGACTCCCCGTCCTTCCAATCTCCCTCCACTCATTATTCATAGGATCACCCGGCACCGGCAAGACCACCATCGTGAAGCATCTCGGTAAATTGCTTCAAAAGGCAGGCGTACTCTCGAAAGGGCACGTCGTATTCCGCGAACGCGCCAACCTAATCGGGCAATTCTACTCCTCCGAGGGTGAGAATATCATCAAGGCTATCGACGAGGCACAGGGTGGAATCCTTTTCATCGATGAGGCATACCAGCTTCACCAGCCTTCCGATCCTAAGGATCCCGGCAAATTCGTGTTGGAATCGCTCATGACCGCCCTCGCCGACGAAAGCAGACGCGACTGGATGCTCGTATTGGCAGGATATACCGAGCCAATGCTGAAAATGCTGGAACTGAATCCCGGTCTGAAATCAAGGATACCGGAGACAAACCATTTCCATTTCCATGATTTCTCTGCCGATGAACTGATGGAGATTGCAAAAAGATATTTCAATAAGATGAAATTCTCCATTGAAGAGGAAGCCGAGAAGCAGCTTCAGCTAAGGATTAACCGTGATTTCGCCAGGCGCGACAAGAATTTCGGGAATGCAAGATATGTCATGAATATCGTACAACTTGAGATACTTCCTGCCATGGCGGAACGACTCGCCGCAATCAATTCCCCCTCGCCCGAAGATCTGTCAACCATACGCTATGCCGACATCCAAATGCCGCAAACCACTTTCAACGGAAGCCCAAGGATAGGCTTCCGTTGAAATATACCATTATAATCGAATAATTATACACAAAATCAACGGTCGGAAAAATTTTTCAAAATTTTTATCCCAAAATAATCCTTTCATTCAGTTTTATTGTTTATCTTTGTAAACGAAGAACTCACTCTCCGGTCTCGAAAATCCAACACCCTATGCCGTCTTTTCACGGCATAACGAAACAATAACCATAAAAATTAAAGTTATGGACGTAAAGATTAAAGCGATTCATTTCGACATCTCAGAGAAACTTGTTGCTTTCGTCAACAAAAAGATTGATAAGATCACACGCCGTTTTGAGGCTATCAACGATGTAGACGTCACTCTGACTCTCGTAAAACCTGAGACCGCTATGAACAAAGAAGCCGGTATCAAGCTCCATATCCCCGGCAGTGCGGATCTATTCGCATCCAAGACAGCCGACACTTTCGAAGAGGCTGTTGATCTTGCTCTTGACGCTCTCGAGCCTCAGCTCGAGAAGATAAAAGCCAAGAAATAAGGCACATCTTCTCCGCAATCAACCCTTCGATGGGGATTCGCAACGACCGAAATTCTCCGGCGGCTAACGCAGCAAATTCAATCATCGACATATCCCCTACTGCAATGACGGGTTGACCACTCTTTTCATACTAAAAATCTGACACGTGGCACGCTTCATCTGTGAAGAGAGCCACGTGATTTATCTGTATATATCCCCAGAATTATGGAAGAAAACACACCTCCTGTCCCCGAAAAAGACCACATCCCCGCTCAAGGGGACACAACACCGGCTCAGGAAAATATACCACCAACTCAGGAAAATATTCTGCAAACCTCGGAAAATGTACCGCCGGTTCCGGGAAACGATATACCCAAGCCGCAAAACAAGAAGAGATCGATAAGGATAGCCACGATATTCATAATTCTTTCCGTGGTCGTGGCGGTCATACTGATGTGTCTGCCACTACTCATTGAGAAGGCAGCAAAAGACGCTCTGATAAAGATTCCCCACCATGCCACCAGAGAGATGGTGCAAGACTCTATCTCTAAATATCTTGACGATGACTATGCCGAGAAAGTGATGAGAGTGGCAAAGCTGAGAGGTTCTGATTTCGGAGAGCGTCACGGCGCGTATCTCATTGAGCAAGGCATGTCGCCCCTACAAGCGGAGCACAGGCTCTCACATGGAGCACAGCAACCACTCACCGTCACAATCAACCATTTCCGCACCAAGGAGAATCTTGCAAAGAAAGTGGCGGCAAAACTCGACTTCACATCCGACCAACTCCTGAAGACTCTCAACGATGAGAAGTTGCTCTCCGAATACGGACTCACGAAAGAGCAGGCACTATCCCTGTTCCTTGAAGACTCCTACGAGTTTTACTGGACAGCATCCCCCGAGGCATTCATCTCCAAGATAGGCGACAACTATAAGAAAATATGGAATGAGGAGCGCACGGCAAAGGCGAAGGAATTAGGGTTATCCCCCGCCGAAGTGATGACAATAGCATCAATCGTCGATGAGGAGACTAATAAACTCGACGAGAAGGATGAGATCGGACGTCTATACATCAACCGCTACAAGAAGGGTATAAAACTACAGGCGGATCCCACCGTGAAATACGCCATAGGCAACTTCGCATTACGCCGCATACTAAGCGGACATCTGAAGACACGCTCACCTTACAACACGTATCTCAACACCGGACTTCCTCCCGGTCCGATACGCACTACCAGCGTAGCCACAATCGACCAAATCCTCAACTCGCAACCCTCCGACCACATCTACATGTGCGCGAAAGAGGACTTCTCCGGACGCCATAACTTCGCCTCCACATATCAGGAGCACCTCGCCAACGCCCGCCGCTACCAGGCAGCCCTCAACAAACGCGGCATCCGCTGAAATCAAAAAAACTCCCCCGCCACACAATATGATGCGACGGGGGAGGTATAACATGCAACCGATATCAATACGAAATATCCCTAATTGTATACCAATATTGTTTTATCTCATTTTCAAAACAGTTGATCTCAATAATTCCTGAATAATTATACTGAGCGGCGGCCTGCACCCATTGCTTACCAATATTTGGATGATTGTTTGTTTTTATCAATGATGCCCCATATACATAAGCTGCCAATGGAACCTTACCCGTCTTCGCTGCATCTTCCGATAATATCAAAGCATTAGTATAATCTTGTTTATCAAAATAAATTTTTGAAAGGATAGCATTAGTTACATGTGAGTCATAGTCATTCTTAGAATTCGTTTCGGTCGCCATTTTTAAGAACTCTTTTGCATTCCTGACATTCCCTAACTTATAATAGCTGGCTGCAACTACATTCATTAAAAATGAATCCTTAGGGAACCTTCCGTTTTTAAGACCTTCTGCCATGTGATCAATCGCCTCCTTATAGTCTCCGACAAGGAAACACAAGGGACCATAGTTAGACATTACCACCGCATACAACTGTTTTCGACCGGCACCTTCTTCCATATTAAAAAATGTATTTATTGCCATAGCCGTCCATCTTAACGCTTCAGAATAATTACCCTTACCACTACCATCATAATCACCGTGAGCATACATATGGATCAGAGGTTCATAAGCCTCCGATATTCCTCCCTGCACTGCTTTCTTTAACAGCGGAAGTGCTTCTACATAGTTTTTATTATTGTATGCCAGAATACCTTTCTCGAAAGCTTGTCTTGGAGTTAAATTTTGCAATGAAACTACTGTTGCCGCAAATTTATTATTACGTTCATGCACTTTAATCCTATTATTCATTTTTTCAATGAATTCTTCGGACAAATATCTTGGTGCAGAAATCGATATTGTTATATATAATGACAAGATAATTGTTATAAAATTCATAATCTAAATTTATTTATGGCTATATGATAAATTTATTTGTAAGAGACCCATATTCTATTATTATACCAATTTCAAAATCTCGCTTACATGGTTTTTGCAATCGGTCTTCAATATCTCTTCCGCTTTAACAGAATCTTTCTCAAGACCACCCCAACCGTTTTCATAACAAGATGCATAACGTTTGGCCGCATTCTCATTCAATTGGCCCTGAGCATTTGCCTTTTCATATAAAGCCACAGCCTTTTGATAACTCTGCTCAACTCCACGCCCCTCAAAATACATATCGGCCAAAGCGCACTCTGCTGCACCATAACCCATATCCGCAGCCTTAGTCATGTAGGCCACTGCTACTTTCATATCTTTATTGACTCCTTTCCCTGCCTCATACAACGCACCAAGCAAATACATAGCCAGAGCATTAGTTTTTGATACATCATCAAGCAGCTTTATCCCTTTCTTAATATTATGTTTCGCATAATTCGGATTTGCAATTACAGCGGCCTCCATCACTTTACCATCGGCAATCTTAGCCTTCTCCACTATCTTAAATTCTTTTAAGGCTGTTTCAAAATCTTTATTTGTATATGCCTTGACTCCCTTTAAATAAGCGACAAAAGGAGAACCTGAAATGGAATCCACAATAAGTTGTCGGAATGCTCTGGAATAGCCTTTCTGTAAAGATTCCGCATACCAATATAATGCCTGATCAAAATTTATATCCGTACCAATACCCTCACGATAGCATTGCGCTAATTTCCACTGAGCATTCGGCACACCTTTTCCGGCAGCTGACTTATACCACTTTATTGCTTGCTCTGCATTTCTTGTCAGACCTTCTCCATCCATATAGCAATTGCCGATATAGTACATTGCCTGAGGGAAACCTGCTTCAGCCGTCTTTAAAAGGTAATTTGCACCTTCTTTCTTAGCTGCCTTAACACCAAGACCCTCAACAAGCATCTTGCCATAATAGAACGTGCTTGAAATATCCCCACTGGAAGCTCCCTTCTTAAACCATTGGAAAGCTTCTCTTGATCTTTTACCATTAAGTAATAACAAGCCAAGATCACGTTGTGCTGTGACACAATTCCTATTAGCTGCATTTGTAAGATACTGCTCTGCCTTATCCAGATCTTTTGCTACGCCAAAACCATTTTGAAAACATGAAGCAATAAGCATATTGCTGAAGACATTTCCCTTTTCGGCAAGATTCACATTTTGATTAAAAAGAGCCTTATTTCCATCTTTTATCGAACGCTGATAAAGCTTGACAGCACGGAGAGAATCAGCACCTACGCCATGACCTGTCTGATAACACAAACCCATATTGCCGATTGCCTCTACATTCCCTTGTTTAGCAGACTTTGACCACCATTGCAACGCCTCCTCATAATTCTGCCTAACGTGACGTCCGCGATAATACCATCCCCCCACTTCATTTTGAGCGACGGCATCTCCCTTCTTGGCAAGAGCCATTATGTTCTTGATACTATCTGTTGCTTCCTCAATTGTCTGCTGTGCATAGACATCAATCAAACAGAAAGCCAATGATATCGCAATTCCTAAGACATATAATCGTTTACGCATACTTTCTAAATTTAAATATTCAATATATCATCCAATACATCAGGTACTGACAAATCATCTCCTACTGCAAGATCATCATCTCCTGACCAAAACAATTCTTCGGAATAATCAACCAATTCTTCACAATCGTCAGGACCGACATATATTTCCTTTCCATCTATCTCTACGCAATCAATCTCAATAGTGGGGTCAATCTCATCCGGTGTATCTATGTTCGCAATCAGGTTATCCACCGATTCGGGATTCTCCCTGTTTTCCGCAGTTATCGGCTGGGGTTCAATGGATGAGGCAAGGGTTGAATGGTGTGTACCTTGCGCCGTATCATTTGTCTGAATTTCGGCAACATTAGCAACAGGCACTTCCTCCACATCCACTATCATGATGTCATTCGGGTCAAAATCAGTAACAGTAGTCTCAACCACCTCCCCGATGTCTCCACCGGAAAAAGTCGGCGATGTGCTTGTCACATCTCCGATAGCTGTATCAGAATCTTCCGTAATATTGATTGCCTGTACCGCCATCGTTCCGACAACACCAAGACCTGCGGTACCGGCAAAACATGCCGTTTTACCGACAATTTTCTTCGCTTTGGCACACATCTTTGATTCACTGCCCGATTCTCCGTTTTCAGGAGTGGCATTAAGTCTTTGGGTATCCATTATATTTGTTATTAAGTTGTTTCTGCCACGAAGTTATCACTCTACTTCCAAGATATCAAACTTTTCAAAATATCTTGTACGAACCTCATCGGTTCTTGTATGAATATTTGTCAAGAAGTCAGCCGCCCACCAATATTTCGCTCATCAATATGTATTGGACAGATCTCTTTCTTCATCAGTTCCCTTAGAGACGTTTCAATATTGATATGGCATCCTCACTTCCATTTTCCGCAGCCAGTTGAAACCATTTGCGAGCCTCTTCAGATTGATTCTGCTTAAAATAATAGACCCCTACATTATATTGCGCACCAGAATGTCCTTGCTGCGCGGCCAGCTTAAACCAATCAAACGCTTTTCTTTCATCTTTTTCCAATCCTATTGAACCTCGCGAATAAAAGAGACCAAGATTAAATTGAGCCACACTATAACCACTCTCGGCCGCCCGTCTAATCCAATATCCGGCCTTCTTATGATTTATATCCACACCTTTTCCGTAAGTATACATATAGCCGACATGACTCTGACATTCAATATCTCCCTTCTCAGCCGCTTCTTTATACCAATAGAAAGCATGTTCATAATCCTTGATTTGGTAATAAGTATCAGCAAGTCTATGCATCGCTCTGACATCACCTTTCTCAATGGCCTTTTCATACCACGAGATAGCAATTAACGGTTCATCATGCCTATACCAGTTTCCCAATATAAATTGAGATTCAGTGTCATCTTTATTTGCGGCATCTGTCATCCATCGGAGAGACTCCTCGGTATTATGTTCCATATCTTGATAATATACCGCTAATCCCCTCGATGCCTTCGCACTTCCAAGCTCTACCGCTTTTTCATACCAATATTTTGCCTTCATATCTTTCCGTACCATGTAAAAATCCCCCAGATTAAGACATGCCTCGACATTCCCAACTTCTGCCGCTCTCATCCACCATTTCAAAGCATCATCTTCATCTCCGTTTTTCATAAAGAACCACCCCATCGACACCTGTGCCGCAATATCTCCTTTATTGGCCTTCTTAAACACACTTATCGGAAACGGCATCTTTTCCGCAAAGGAGACAATTGAAATAACTGAAAATACCATGAAGTATATAACACGAAAATTTATCCTCATAATTTATTCTCAAACTTTGATCATTCCATATATTTTCAAAATAAAAGTTCCAATTGCTCACGTGCATTCTTATCGCCCGCTTCCGCTGCTTTCTGATACCATTCTTTTGCTTTCTGCTTATCGATTTCTGTACCCACTCCGTTATAATAGCATTCCGCCAGAGTATATGCGGCACCGTCAATAGCACCGGTCAAAGCAGCCTTACGTATTTTTTTAAAACCGCCTAACTCATTTTTAAGTATGCCTTTACCATAAGCCATACAGTAACCTAATACAAAAGTACCCTGAAGGTTACCTTCCATATCCGCCTTGGTCGCTAATTCCACTGCCTTATCGTATTCTTCCAGTCCTAAATATAGATATGATGCCCAGCCGATAACGGGTATGTAATCCGGATAATCCGTCATTATCCTTTCAATCCATTCAATAGATTCGGTTATTTCTCCTTTTGTCATGTATGTAGACGCTATAAGTATGCCTATATTACCGTATATACCAGCATTTTCCTCATCTACCTCTACTGCATTATATGAAAAAACAAAATATGGCAAAGCCTTCTCCAGCATTTCTTCACTCTCTATCCCAAATTCCATCAGATAGGAATAACCCATAATACCTGCCGAAAATGAATTGCCTAATTCATACCCTTTTTGACCCCACTTACGAGCGGCAACATAATCAACCGGCACACCTATTCCAAAAAGATACATTCCTGCAAGTTTACCACAACAATATTTGTCGCCGAGGTCAGCACCCATTTTAAATGCCTTCAATGCATCTGAATACCTTTCTTCTTCATACGCTCTTTCTCCTTCTTCGAAATATCGGTCAGCATACTGACCAAATATGGAAGTATTGCCAAAAGTAAAAATTATTATTAAAATTATTTTCTTTATTACATTATTATTCATAGGTTCCACTTGTTTTTATAGTCAATTTTACTCATCAAGAACTTCAAGCAACTCCTGACATTGCTTTACGTTAACCCCCGATTCAATGCTCATTTTTAAATATTCACGTGCACCGGAAATATCTCCTGACTTAAGTTGCTGACGGGCATAATGATAATATGCAGGTATATAATTTTCATGTACCGCAAGTTTGAGCAACATACCAGCCCCTTTAAACGGATCCTTTATGGCTTCCTCCAATCTTGACGCTTGACTTTTGGAATTGTCTTCGTTATAAGGTTGAGAATTATCTGGCGATGGTGCGGGAGTATGTCCGGTTGAAACAATCCTCTCTCTATCTTTCTTATTTATTTCATGAATAAGATTCCGGGAAACCTCAACATCGGTCTTCGCATTTATTGCTTTGTCCGCCCAATATCTTGCTTTCTCATAATCCTCTCTCTTAAAATATAGTTTAGCCAAAGGATAGAATGTACGTACCTCTCCATCTTCCGCAAATCGACGTAATTCTCCAAAATTATTCCGATGAATGGCATCGAGAACTCCATCCTCAGTCTCTGGAATAATATCGGACACACCATTATCTGTGTTATGATTATCTGCAGGCTGCTTAGTCTCTTTCAAACCATTGATTTTTTCAATAAGCAGAGTAGCTTCTATTGAATCCCCCGGACACGCCAATGCCTTTATCGCAAATTTGGATGCCTCTTCATAATTCAAACTGTCAACCATACATCTTGCGTATGGTAAGAATGCTCTTACTGAATCCTTATTGGCGAATCTCAATAATTCCGCACAGTTATTTGTCTCTATAGCCAATGTCAACAATTCCTCCTGTGTACGGCTCTGACGATTTGCAAGCCAGACCAATCCCACTGTCAAAGCAATTCCTCCTGCCACTAAAATTGCGGTCAGGGAATATTTTGAGATTCTATGAAAAACAAACTTCTTACCACGCTTATGACGAGCCAACAGACGCGTCACGTTACCCTCGTGATTTTCTGAAGAAATATCAACGCCAAGATTTTTCGCAAGGAGCTCAACCGAGGATGTACGATCCACCTTATCCTTGCGCATCCCTGATATGATAGCATTCACTATATGGGCGGGGATATCTTCCCCGAGCATCCCGGTTATCACTGTTGCCGAAATCTCAGAGGATTTTACGGGCTGTTTCCCTGTCAGCAGATACAGCAGCGTCGCACAGAGGGCATACACATCTGCCTGTGGAGTAAATTCATACAGTCCCAGATATTGCTCCGGAGGAGAAAATCCCTCACTGCATCCCGCGTTAGTCAGTTGGGAGGTTGCGTTCCCTTTCTTATCATAATGCTTAGACTGTCCGAAGTCTATGAGAACAGGACGCAAGGAATCGTTATCCTCCACCGTGAGGATTATGTTCTCATGCTTGATGTCAAGATGCGTCAGCATGTGCCCATGAATCACTGAGACCGCCTGCAAAACCGGACGCATCACACTCAATGCTTCTTCCACCGTGAGAGGCTTTCCTCCATTATTCTTAACATATTGACGGAGGTTGCACCCATCAATATACTCCATAGCATAATACGCCGTGTTGTTGGTTCTGAACACTTCCCCGACTGACACAATATTGGGGTGAGAGATATTCTCCCGGTTCAATCTCCTTGCCTCAGTTATGAAGTCATGCAGCCCGGTTTCCATGGTCTGTGCGTTTGTTTTCAGATACGACATAGTGTCGCCATCCCCGCGTTCACAGAGTTTATCCGGGAAATACTCCTTCAACGCGAAGATAAGACCGTCAGACTGCCGTATGACCTTATATGTAATACCGAAGCCACCGGCTCCAAGAACTCTTGATACAACATACCGAGCCGTGGAGGAAACGACGACTGTCCCCTCAGACAATGCTCCGGATATCTTCTTCGCGTCGCCCATATCAGCTGAACAGATCTTTAAAGAATCTTATGATTTTTTGTCCAGTAGTCTCGACAGACGGGATAACCTCTATCGCAGTCATATTTAAACTGCCGAGAGGAGCCGTATCCACCACATTCACATCGTAATCCTTCTTATAAGAAACGCTACCACGCGAGGCTGTATCCTCAACGCGCCCTATCCCTATGAGATATGCCGTATTGTTGTCGGGACTTCCGAAACTTTTATCTGCGATAAGCCGGATCTTATCCTTATCGCTTTCATCTGATGACAAAAGTGAAAACAATTCCCCGTCATCAATCATATTCAGGACACCGTCAGTACAAAGGAAAAAATAATCCCCCTCTTCCACATCCTCAATCTGTAACGTAGTGGCGGCAGGTCTCTCCAGTCCTTTCTCAACGTGTCTGATACACCGCGTAATGACATTGCTTCTCGAATGACCAATGGCTTCCTCCGGTGTCAGATTGCCGGAATGCACCAACTCGTTGACCAACGAGTGATCCTCACTCTGATACAGGATGCCGACCCCGGGCCGTATATGATAAATCCGGCTATCGCCCATGTGGGCACAGAATACACCTCCCGCATGAAAGCAAACGAATGTCATTGTCGTCGCCATTGCCTGCGTCTCCTTGGAAATCTGTTTAGACAGCGATGAGAAGGCATGGTCGAGCACCTTACGGAAGTCCTCATAGGTAAAGATATCCGACAAATCAATCCCAGACATACAGTCACCTATAGCGTCGGCCACCGTGCGGCTTGCCACCTCCCCTTTATCCTGTCCCCCAACACCGTCGCAAACTACAAAAAAACGGTCTGACCCACAAGGGACATCACTGTCTGGGAAACGCGCATCCTCCTGATTCGCACGCTTTCCTATCTGACAGAATGAATATGGTTGTTTTAATTGAATCTTCATCTTACATCTTTGTCAAATCTGAATCTGGTCTGTCCCATTATGATACCGTCTCCGAAATTCAAGGAAACCGATTCTCCCTCCAGTAGCGGATTATTGTTATGTAGAACCGGATTTGTAGCTTTAAGTACATTCAGTTTGAATGAGTAACCCCTGTCTGTCCTTTTGACCTCTATCTCTACTGACCGGCGCGATATGCTTGAATCATTTCTAATAGCGATGTCTGACTTTTCCACCTCATCATACCTTCCAATCACATTCTTCCCATCCTGAAGAGGAAATTCCTTATTCAACCATCCTCTGCGCAACAATATGAGTTTCCCTTTGAACATCTGAAGTTGTTCTGTAATTATTATCTCCTCCGTATTTTTCCTCACATCAACACCACATTTTCCCTTACAGGATGGACATGGGATAGCACGATGTCCGGGTTTTTCGGTCACAAATCCAAATTCCATCTTCTTGCAGTGAGGACATGTTATCTTATATGTGATCCCCACTATGAAATCATCATGAAGTTCTATGACCGGAAGTGAAGAATTATCGGCGACAACCGGAGTCGGGGAAGGTGCGGCTGATTGTAA
This sequence comes from Lepagella muris, assembly GCF_004793975.1. Taxonomy (NCBI): domain Bacteria; kingdom Pseudomonadati; phylum Bacteroidota; class Bacteroidia; order Bacteroidales; family Muribaculaceae; genus Lepagella; species Lepagella muris. The sequence continues at coordinate 104,119 of NZ_SRYB01000007.1, read as the reverse complement.
AGGTTCTGAAGACTGCGTAGGAGAATCAGACGATGTCAAAACGTCCATCCCTTTGAGACGCAGCTGTTTATCCGCACCACAATAAGGACATCTCACGCCATAAACGCCTGATAATGCAGGGCGTGAAAGTCTTATCTTCTTCCTACACTCCGGATTAAGGCAATTGAATACAATATAATCTACCGTTCCCATAAATCAGTAGATAATGTCTTGAACAATGGTATCCGCTCCAAATTCATCTGTAATTTCATGCCCGTTATGTGCGAGATATTTGTCATCTCCTGTTATAGCAAGTTCCACATCATCGACAGTGATCACATCAGAGACTTCGCCCATCACATTTCCATTATAATCTGTAACGAGATCAAAGACATCATCGCCATCAACATCGACCATCACGAGCCGATTTCCAGCGACATCCTGAAAAGCCGCTGTCGTATAACTTTCCCCCTCCACAGTATATACTCTATTTATCTCACTAAAATTTATCACATCATTCATATCTATATCGTCGGGATCAATCCGGTCTTCAGCAATAATTGCATCTGCTACTTCATCAGAATCTAATGTTTCTTTTCCAGAGACGGGAGATTCTGCAATTTCATTCTCTACAGGAACAGCCGGGTCAATTTCCATTACCTCCGAAACACTATTCCCGTTTTGCTGTGATGTGATAGGTTCTTCTTCAGGTATAACTTCCATACCGGAAGAGGAAGGATGAGCTGACGATATACCGGAAGATACGGAAGAGCAGGATGATGAAGTGACATCGGCGTTTCCGGCACCTGACACATCTTGTACTGACGCGCCACAATTTTCGCTTTGGGAATTAGTTTGTTCAATCCCCGTATCTTCATTTTCGCCATTATCCCCTCCAAATTCTGATATTATTTTCGAACTTGCCACCCCCGTCATGACAGCTGCGGCAGACGTTGTCGCATAGGTAGCAAATTTTTTCTTGCTTTCACCGGAATTACCTTTTGCCGGCGGATTAATTGTGGTTGTTACACTCATAATGTCTATTTGTTTAGTGACACAAAGTTAACAGTATGATTCATACCAAAACAAATTTTTCAAAATATATCGTGTGAACCTTGCGGGTTCGTGTACGAATTGACGATTCTAAAAACATCAACCTTACCATTTACTTATTACGATGTCATGCAGGCTGGAGGGTGCTATCAGCTGAGGATGCTGTTCCCCCTTGCTGCGTCTTAACACATCTCCATACATATATTTGAAAAGTTCAATAACCGTTATCTGCCTGTTATTATCCTTATCAGCTTTCCCCCTTAGACCTTTCAGTAAAGCTTGCGTAAAGAAACCGGCACCTATAAAAGGACTTTCAACGGAATACTCATCCGACCGACAGGAAACAAAGAAAATCTGACCCTTGGCACCCTTTACGGTTTTCTTCCAACCGTCGTCTGTCGCATTTTTTGCCATGGAACCGGCATAACACGCATCTATAAAGCAAATCTTTTCACTTGCCTCAGAACCTGATAAGATTGAAATCAAGTCATCGTATGAGATTGCTTTATCATAACCGCAGATTGCACCAGGCATTCCATGTCCGCTAAAAAAGAATATCACACGATCCCCTTTTTCTGCTCGATTGCATATAGCTCTGAGTTTTTCAAGCACATTTTCACGCGTCACATTCTTACTGGTGAGCAATGTTATATCCTTTGTTTGAGTCTCCATAACCTCCTTAAAACGTTTTGCATCCTTGGTGGTCTGATTTAGATTAATATCCTCGTTACCATAATTGGATACCCCCGTTGCTAAAACGAAAGTTCTGGCTTCTACATTCCCCAAGGAAATAATCATGAATAAAAGGGATAATACTATTTCTTTCATACTTAATATAATTATTTAGCCTTACATCGTGAACACTGTCCAAGTTCAATATCAAATTCAGATATCGGGCGACCACACTTAGGACACAGAAGAATACGCTCTTTTTTCTTCCGTAAATCCTTTAATCGTTTGGTGTCTCCACTAAATATAAGCCCGACTACAACAGGAGCACTTGCAATCAATATATACCTCGTATTGGGATCTATATTAATACCCTTAATTGATCCTATTACAGCACATAGTCCAATCACTGCCAATCCGGATAGTTTCGATATCCATCCGGTTATCTCAATTTTCTTCTCTTGTTTCATCTCTTTATCCTTCTGATGCTTTAGAAGTTTACGAAGTTGCTTAAATTCATAGACATACGAATCATCCTGAGCAAATGCACGATGAGCCGCAAACACAAAGCTATTTGCACCCCCATTCCCAAGTCGGATTATATCAGACTCTTGAATTTGTTTGGCAAAGACTCTATGAAATTCACCATTTTCATCCCTGACAAATGTACCATTTGAAGATTTCAAATCCTCCAGTTTCCATCTGCCATTATCTAAAATGGATATCTTTACATGCTGTCCACTAACAGCATCCCTATCAGAAGGGATTTTAACGGGAGATCCGACATACCTGCCAATAATTACTTCAGAAGCCATATCATTATGTTTTTTTCTTATTCAAGTAAAATTCATTTATCCTTTCCTTATAATCTTTTAGAAGTGGTTTCGGCACATTTAAAGAATAAGAATGTACGCCACAATCAGAAAGAATTAGTTTCTGTTTGAGCACGCTTATCTCTGACAAGAATGTTTGATTTATAATCAAACTTCTTCCCAATCGAATAAAAGGAGATAGTCTTTCCTTTGGCCAAGTCATGCGTATCAATTCCTCGATCTTAGAAATTCCAAGAGTTATCAGATGAGTTTCTCCGTCCATATATTTTAGATGAGTATAATTGCCATTTGCTTGAAAATAAGCAATTTTTTCCAAATTTATTATAAGCAATTCATCCCTTGTGTTAAGACATAATTTATACATTCTAAACAGTGATTTAATTGATTCTCTAAATAAGAGATCTGGATAATTTATATATACCTAAAAATCACTCATATACATATCTGATATTTTTACATTTGCTAAACAAGTTAATCTAAAACGACTTGCAAATGTATTTTTATTTGATTTTTTATTATCAGAAAACTGTGATTTTCAAATATTATTTATAAATTTGCATTTAAATAAGTATCTCTTATTTAGAGATATGGATAATTCCTAAACTTAATTTGCCATTTAATGCTTATAATATTTCCCAAATTATAAAGTTGACTCACACATTTATATTTTTACTGAAGTTTCGCAAGCTGCACTTCAGTAGTTTACAGTTTATAGTTTAAGGTTTAAGATTCACGGAAATCCATGAATCTTTTCATTATAAAAAATTTAATAATAATAAACCATAAACTTTAAACCATAAACTATTTAAGTGAAGCAAGTTTGCAAACTTGCTTCACTTAAATAGTTTTATTGCAGTAAATAATTACAATCAAAGTTTCATAATGATAGAATCAGTTTTTTATTTAACCAATTTTGATTAATTTTGTGGAAAATTACAGTTCGCGAAATGAACATACGTTTCACACTACTGATTTTTATCGCTTTCTTTTCGACGGCAATGCCTCTCTTCGGACGTGGCAATGCCGCCGATCACGCTGTTTACGGGAATGTTTACGCTACTGGCAAGGATCCGGACCTCATCGACATAAGTTATTCTTGTGCCGCGCCGACTCCACAAATTTCCGACCTAAAACCTCTGCCTGATGCAAAGCCGGGGGGCACCTGGTGGTGGGATCTCGCGAAACGTGGCAAACTCAACATGCAGGACACCACCGTAAGATACCCCCGCTTCCTCAAATTCTGCGTCGATGTCTACAACTGGGGCGACCGATTCTTCAATTCATACGACCCGGCATACGTGGTCGGTACCGGTAAACGCTGGAAAGTCAGAGTGCTCAACGACAACTGGGTCGACAGCTATGCCATGACCCTGCCTGGAAAGATGAGGACAAAGATGCTAAGCAATCTTTATTCCAATATAGGCGGATACATACAGTATATGGCGGTGAGCGTCGGTGCCACCTACGACTTGGCAAAATTTTTCAGCAACGACCCAATCCAACATAAGAAATGGGAATTCGGCTTCAACTGCGCCCTGTTTAACGCCGAGATACATTATCAGGAGAACACCGGAGGCACTTTTCTACGACAGTTCGGCAAATATCATGACGGACATTTAATCAAAGAGAGATTCCCCGGCGTAGAACTTTATAATTTCGGAATCGAGGCTTATTATTTCTTCAACAACAAACGGTATTCGCATGGTGCCACCTATAACTTCTCCAAGATACAAAAGAGAAGCCAGGGATCGTTCATGGCGGGGTTCAACTACAACAACCTCAAGATCGGATTCAACTTCAAGGAATTGCCAGAGAATCTCCTGCCCTATCTCACAATTCCGGCATCATACTATCTATTCCATTACAAATCTTATTGCGCCCTATTCGGATATGGCTACAATTGGGTGATAAAACCGAAACTTCTTTTCAACCTCACCGCAATGCCCTCGATTGGATTGAGCCATTGCTACGAGGATTCTCTTGAAGGGGAGAAATTCATGTTTGCGATGAACATCAACGCCCGTATGTCGCTTACGTACAATCTCGGGAATTTCTTCTTCAGCCTTATCGGGAAGATGAACGGACACTGGTACAAGAGCGGCACGTATTCCCTCTTCAGCTCTGTCGAAAACTTCTCCGCCAACATCGGATTCCGTTTCTGACACCCATTTTACGGTCTATAAATCGTTTTTTAGCCCTCAATCCGCATGGTTTAGCCCCTGTCATGACGATTATTTCGCAATAATTGATTATTTTTGCAGAACCTAACAGATGGTACCCTTTCAAAAAGGAGTTTCAGACAACTTCAACAGTCGGACACCATCAATCCACAACCAGACATGACAAAACAAGTTTCTACTTACGCCCGCCGACAGGGCGAAGGCAACAGGTATCTCCTACCGTTCATTCTCATCACCTCACTATTCTTCATGTGGGGTTTTGCCCGCTCCATCCTTGACGTGCTCAACAAGCATTTCCAGGAATCGATGGAAATCTCAGTGCTCCATTCCACCATGATTCAGGCCACCACCTACGTGGCGTATGCCCTCATGGCACTCCCCGCCGGAATCTTCATAACGCGCTATGGCTATAGGCGTGGCGTGGTGTTCGGGCTTCTCTTATTCGGGTTCGGCGCACTCGCCTTCATTCCCGGCGATGCCATCGGATCATTCGGCATATTCCTTGCCGCTCTCTTCGTGATCGGCTGCGGTCTGGCGGTGCTGGAGACTGCCGCCAACCCCTACGCCGCTAAATTAGGCGCACCGGAGAAGGCTGCAAGCCGGCTCAACTTCGCCCAGTCGTTCAACGGACTCGGCTGCATACTCGGTCCGGTGCTCGTGGGCGGATTCCTATTCTCCGACGAAAACAGTTCGGTAGCCGTCCCCTACGCCGCGATGGGATGCGTGGTGCTACTCGTCGCCCTTCTCTTCTCCCGCGTGCAACTCCCCGAAATCGGTGACTCCGACAACGATTCAGATAACGTCACCAGCCACAACACCTCTCTCGGCAAGACAATAAGCAGCCTATGGTCATCCCCAAGATTCAGATATGGCGTCATAGCCCTTTTCTGCTATGAGATAGCCGAGATAGCCATCAACAGCCTCTTCATCAACTACGTCACCTCCGACGGATGGATGGATAAGATGACCGCCACATGGGTGCTCTCCTTCGGTGCGCTCGGGCTCTTCCTTCTTGCCCGTATCACCGGAAGCGCGATAATGAACTATGTGCGTGCAGAGAAAGTGCTCCTCATCTGTGCTGTCATGACCGTTGTCGGCGCGCTCCTCGTCACTCTGAACATCGGCACCCTGTCGCGTGCCGGACTCTTCATCTGCTACGCATTCGAGGCGATAATGTTCCCGACGATATTCGCCATCACCATCAGCGGCTGCGGATCATCCACAAAGATAGCATCCTCATTCCTAATGATGACCCCTCTCGGCGGAGCGGTCGGCACGTTCCTAATGGGATGGGTGGCGGCACAGACCGACATGTCTACCTCCTTCATCGTCCCGACGATAGCCTATTGCGCCGTGCTCCTATACGCAATGAGGCAAGTAAAGAGATAACCACACATATACAAGCCTCTCTCCTGCTCAGATAACTAAAAAAGAATATGATTCCTGAAATATGTTGCATAGGGCACATTACCCTCGACAAGATAATAACACCACGTCTTGAAACCTATATGCCGGGAGGCACAGCCTTCTACGTGGCTCACGCACTCGCCAACCTTGACCACACCGGATTCCGGTTGCTCACCTCCGTCGGTCCCACGGAAATGGGAGCCGTGGAGGATATACGCAAGCGCGGCATCGAAGTAGACGTCATTCCCAGCCGTAAGTCGGTGTTTTTCGAAAATAAATATGGCGACAATCCCAACGACCGCACACAGCGCGTTCTCGCCAAGGCAGACCCCTTCACTGTAGACAACCTGAAGGATGTAGAAGCCAAGATATTCCACCTCGGCACTCTCCTTGCCGACGATTTCTCACTCGACGCACTGAAATTGCTCTCGTCAAAAGGTATAGTCTCGGTCGATGCGCAGGGTTATCTCCGCGAGGTCCGTGGGGAGCAGGTGCATCCCGTGGATTGGGCAGACAAGACAGAGGCTCTAAAATATATCGATATTCTGAAGGCGAATGAGAAGGAGATGGAGACGCTGACCGGCACCACGGACCCACGCGAAGCGGCACGTCGGCTTGCCGCATGGGGATGCCGCGAGGTTCTGCTGACGCTTGGCGACAGAGGTTCGCTGATATATACCGACGGCAAATTCTACGACATTCCCGCCTACCCCACGACCGACGTGGTTGACGCGACAGGTTGTGGCGACACCTACATGGCAGGCTATCTCTACAGCCGGAGCCGTGGTGCCGACTACGTTGAGGCAGGTAAATTCGCCGCCGCCATGTGTACAATCAAACTCGCCCACACCGGACCCTTCAACGGCACCGAAGCCGACATCCGCCATCTCATCGGCTAAAGTTATATCAGAAGCGGTTCCGCAGGTGCTGATGCGTCAAGAAACATGACATAGTAGACAGGCATGTATACAATCCCTTTGGGACCGGTGCTAACTTCACGGGTATTGCTGAACACAATGCCCCTATCTATTCCATAATCCTTGACACTGAGGAAACGCGTCAGAGCACTGTGGACCGTGTAGTCTTTCCCGGATTTCACCTCCACTGGGAGAGGACTCAATGTCGCGTAGTCATTGATTATAAAATCCACTTCGCCAACCTTGCGGTTGTCGTAGTAGAACAGTCTGTGACCATGAGCCTGTAGCTCCTGCGCCACCACGCTCTCATATACAGAACCTAAGTTGACACTACGCTCATCATTAAGCACAGGAGCCACATTATAGCGGAACAACAGATTGGTCAACATGCCGACATCATTCATGTATAGTTTCACCAGATTCTTGACAAGGGACTCCACCAACGGGAATTTGGGATTCGATATGGCGTCAACCCCCAATGCAATACCCGACGACAGGAGATACTCAAACTCTTCCCGGTATTGCGAGAAGCGTGCCCCTTTCCTATCGTCTATCTCCTTTGCCACAAGACGTTTTTTCTTATTTTCCATCTGTGAGGGCAACATCTCATATATTCTCCGGATACGCAACCGTTTTCCATAATCCTCTTCATACTTTGATGCGTCTGCGAGATACATTCTATGGATATCCTCCTGAACCTGACGAATCTCCGACATATTATGGGTGCCGATATATGCATTGACAGCATCCGGCATACCACCTACAAGCAGATACCGTCTGAAAAGATCCATCACCCGGTTATGCAAACCTTCCATTACCGACTCATGTTGAAGAAATTTCTGTTTCATGACAGCCAAAACATCTGCACCAAAGTCATTGGCAATAAGAAATTCCTCGAAATCGAGTGGATACATCTCTTTTCGCACTACGCTGCCGACCGGCAACGAGGTTGTATCTCGTAGGGAAAGACCCAGAAAACTTCCGCTGGCAATGAAGGAGTAGCGTCTATCTTCCCTAAGGAATTTAAGCCATGTGATGTATTGGGGATATTCCTGTATCTCGTCAAGAAATATCAGTGTATCAGAGCAGTCTCCGAGACGACTCCCGTACATGGATGACAGAAGAAGATAGAAATCTTCTACCGATCTCACATTCTTGAAAATTTGCAGGCCTTCATTGTCCTTCACAAAATTCAGTTCTATGAAATTCGGAAACAATTCCTCACCCACATTACGTATGATATACGATTTACCAACCTGACGTGCGCCCTCGACAAGAAGAATCTTGTCTGAACCCGACGACAGATGATTGGCGATAGTCTTTCTTATCTTACGGAACAACATAAAATTCACTTTTAAGATTACTTAGCAATCTCTAAGATTGTTAATTTAGTTACTTAACTCCGCAAAATTACACTTTTCAAATAATTTCAGCAATAAAAAATACACTTTTCAAACTTTTTCAACCCGTTTTTTTTACACTTTTCAAAATATTCAGAGTTATGGAACACACGAAGAAAAGAAAGAAATAAAAGAAATTTTAATATAATTTACTCAAAATCAATTTCTTTTATTTCTTATATTTCTTCGTGCTAATCCCTTCTTGTGATTATCCGATGAAATGCCGACATTCAATCCTTCTCTGACTCGAAGGTCATGCTTCCGGATTTGCGAGGCGTGCGTCCCTTGCTGAACACATACTGTATGTTGACCAACGCCTTCCATGACGTGCCTTTCCAGAAATCCTCCGACCTTTCGTAACGGAAATCAGGCGTGATGATTGACGTGCGGTCAACGTGCGGAAGAAGATGCAGCGGAAGATTGACACCGACATTCACCTTCAGTCGGTTGTTGAGAAACATCTTGGAGCAGGAGAGGAAGCACGTCTCCCAATGCGTCTTCTCAACACCCTGCGGCAACGGCATACGGTCATCCCGAAGGAAAAGGTTCGCGCTCAGGATATAGTCACTCTTGAATATGTTCCAGTTGGCCGACACGTCAAAGTAAAATGTGCGTCCATGATTCACGGTGCCGTCGGTCTTACGGGAATACCACTGGCAATTGGTGTTGACGTCAATATCCACCTCTCCGGAAAGCTCCTTCGAGAACAGGAGTCCGGCATACTGGTGGATGAAGCGTGTGTTGATGTAGGAGCCGACAATCGAGGGTTCAGCCGTGTCAGAGAGTGCGAAGGAGGTGGCGACATCGTTGGAGGAATGGCGGAACATGTATGTGAGAGTGAAATTACGCCACAGTTTCAGGCGCGTCTCCAGATAATTCATCGTGGATGCCTCAAGGCCCGGATTGCCCGACTGCCACACACGGTCGGATACGAGCCAGCGTTGCGCGGAGAGCCTGTCAAGGTTCGGATAGAACGTCGATGAATAATACTCCACGCTCAGCGCAAGATTCCTCATTGGCTCCCAATGCAGGTTAACCCTCGGAAGGAAGGTCTGCTGATGGCTGGAGGTCTCGTCATTACGGGCGAGTATGTCAAGATACGACACACCCACATTCCCGGAGAATGAACCGTGGCTGAATCTGAAGTCTACAACCGGACGGTGACGGTTCTCCATATACGCCACCGCTGACCCGTGATTGTTGACGGTGTTGTAGTTGCGGTGTGTATATTCGTATGAGACATTGAGCGAAAGGCTTTTGTTGAGCTTGAAATATGCCTCGGCGTACCCATTCATATAGTCCTTGTCCCCATCCACGGAGGTCATGCCGTAGTCGCCACCCTTGCGGATATCCTGCCATTGACGTATATCATACCAGTTGTAGGTTACATCAGCCGACAGTGAAAACCTCTTCGACACGGAGTTGCGGTATGAGATTCCGGCAACATAATTGTTGGTCTCATAGCGGCTGTCAATGTCGGTTATGCCGGATTCACCGGAAATGATACTCTGTGATGACTCACGAGTATGGTTGTCGGCATGGTCATAGAGGAACTGGGCGGTCAGGGTCTGACGTGGGGTGAGGCGTACCGACACCCCGGCATTCCCCAGCCATTTGCGCCTGTTCCCATCCTTGTCGGGGTCATCCACGGGTGACATCGGACGTGTGACCGTTGTCTTGCCGAATATGTCGAGGTCGCTCCCGGTGTTGGAGGTGGAGGTGCCTCGCGTGAACTCACCTGATATGAAATAGTTCCAACGCCTGTAGGATGAGGCAAGGTTGGCGGATAACGTCTCATTGTCAGTAGGCACACCGCTAAGGAATTGGAAATACCGTCCGTTGAGATTTATGTCAATCCCCTCATACCCCTTCTTCAGCACGATGTTGAGTATGGCGGGATATTGGGAATAGCGTCCCGAACTGTTGCGGATGAACTCCATGCTCTTTATGCGTGCCGGATTTATGGAGCGGTAGTATGACTGCGACACCTCCTGCCCGTCAACGATAATCTTTATGTCGGTCGCACTTCCTGCACTCACCGATTCGGATATCGGGTCAACTATGAATCCCGGCAGCTTGTTGATCAGGTCCATGGCATTTATCGTATTGCGACGCATCTGATCCGTGATTATGAATGTCTGCACATTCCCCTTTGTGGTGACTGTCGATGCCGACACAGTGATGCCTTCAAGCTCCACCGACGAGTAAGGCTCCAGCCTTATGACCACCTCCTTGAGGGATGCAAGGGAATCCACCGATAAGATTGAGCCGATATATCCGGCACATTCCACAGCCACACTGTCCGGCTTCATGTCGGACTCAATGCAGAACTCACCTTCTGCACCGCTCTGAGCAACAGCCAACACCGAGTCAGTCTTGGAGATAGCCTTTATTGTGGAATACGGCAGACCCACATTGGTATATCCGTCAGTCACCTTTCCGGAAATCCTATAAGCGTGGATAGCGACAGAGGAGTATGCAGCAACGAGAATCAGAGGGATAATCGGTTTCATAATATTGATTTATCAATGATTAAAATAAAATCCTTTCTATAATGACAATCCAACCGCAAAATAATTACACTAATCTCCAAAAAATTACAATCCCCATTCTCTTGATATGCACGAAGAAATGAAAGAAAATAAAGAAATCTTTTTATTATAAAATTGAATACTAATCCTTTAATTTAAAAAATTTCTTTTATTTCTTATGTTTCTTCGTGCTAATCCCTTCATGTGATTATCCTATGAAATGCCGGAGGATAGATTCCCCGTTGGAGTAGGGATAGGGCAACAGGCATACGGCTGCCACCAATCCGATGAATACGATTGCGATGATGGCAGTGCCCCACCTCACCAGTGAGGGTGGTATCTCTCCGAGCAGTTCCCTCACCTTCTCCGAGCGGAGCCCGATGTTGTCATGGTTGTCCTTATCCATCGTCACAACCGTCTTGTCTATCCTCTTGTCAGTTGCCATATTTGTCTTATTATCTGTATCTATCTTCATATCAGTTGCCTAATTCAAGCTGGTTCTTCACAAGATTGTAGTATGCCCCTTTCCTCTCAATGAGGGAATCGTGGTTCCCGGTCTCGACGACACGTCCACCGTCAAGCACGATTATGCGGTCGGCATTCCTGACCGTGGAGAGACGGTGCGCCACGACAACAACCGTGCGCCCCCTGTAGAACACGTCAAGGTTCTCCACAATGGCACGTTCATTCCTCGCATCAAGAGCATTCGTCGCCTCATCAAGGAATATGAAATCCGGATTCCTGTAGACGGCACGCGCTATGAGTATGCGCTGCTTCTGTCCCTGACTCAGACCCACGCCGTCTCGTCCGATTTTCGTGTCATATTTCAACGGAAGCGACATCACATAATCATCTATGCACGCTATGCGTGCCGCTTCACGCAGACGTTCCGGATCAATCTCATTGTCATCCACGGCAATATTCCTCGCTATCGACTCGGAGAATATCACCCCGTCCTGCATCACGACACCGCAGTGCCGACGCCACCATTTGAGGTTGTACTCGTTTATATTGCGTCCCGCTATCGAGATACTACCCGACATGACAGGATAATATCCAAGCATGAGTTTTATGAGTGTGGTCTTCCCGCTTCCGGATGCACCGACAATAGCTGTCACCTTCCCATCCGGAATATCGAATGATATACCCTCCAGTGTATTCTTCAGTGCGTGAGGGTCATACTTGAAGTCAATTGAATCCACCGCGATTGATTTTTCAGAAGCAAATCCGGTAGCCTGATTCTCCTGAGTCTCCTCGTTCCTCCCCTCATGTATCTCATTGATACGTTCAAGCGATATCCGCACATCCTGCAGCGAGTAGATGAACTGCATGAACTGCGACACGGGGGAGTTCAGCTGCCCGATTATATACTGCACGGCGAGCATCTCCCCGAGCGTCATCTGCCCCTCTATGACAGCCGTTGCTGCAAGCACCGTGATAATAATATTCTTCACCTCATTGATGAAGATACTCCCTGCCTCCTGCGTCTGCTGGAGCTTCAGCGACTTCATCTGCACCGCAAACAGGTCTGCCTGTGTGTCCTCCCATTCCATACGTCGACGACGCTCGCAATCCTGAAGCTTTATCTCCTGCATGGAGGTGATGAACTGGTATGTCCGGTTCTGGTTGATTGCCTGCCTCTCGAAAAGCTCATAATCCAGCACCTTCCTGCGACTCAGGAACATGGCGATCCAGCCCCCGTAACCCACACTGCATATCGTGAACACAAGGAATATGAGCCGGTTATAGACGAGCAGCACGATGCCGAATATGATGAAACTGAGGAATGAGAAGATGATGTTGAGGGTCTGTCCCGTAAGGAAGTTCTGCACACGGCTGTGGTCCCCGATACGTTGCAGCAAATCCCCCATCAGCTTCGTGTCAAAGAACGACATTGGCAGTTTAAGCAGCTTGATGAAGAAGTCGCTGACAAGCGATATGTTGATGCGCATGGAGATATGAAGGAGCAGCCATCGGCGGATGAAATCCGTGGCTGTGCGCCCGATGACAATCATCAGCTCACCGAGAAGCACAAGCCATATAAAGCCTATATCCTCATGCCTGATACCGATATCCACAATCGACTGCGTGAGGAAGGGCATTATCAGTTGCAGCAGACAGCCCAACAGCAGACCGAGAAATATCTGAAAGAAATACCTCTTATATTGCCGCAGATACCCCATCATGAAACGGAAGGAACGTCGCTCCGGCTTCTCCTCCATTATGCTGCCGAACCTCTCGTTCGGTTCAAGGAAGAGTGCAACTCCCTTGCGTTCCCCACCGGAGACGGTGCTGAGCCATTGGTCTGAAAATTCCTCCCTGTCCAGTCGGCGCAAACCTTTGCCCGGATCCGCGATATGGAAGCGTCTGCCGTTTCTTGAAATCCTGTGAAGCACCACAAAATGATTCTGGTTCCAGTGTAGGATACATGGAAGGGGGGCTTCTGACAATTGGCTGATGGTGACTTTCGCCGCCATAGTATCCAACCCAAGGGTATTTGCCGCCTGTGATATTCCGAGCATTGAGACACCCTCCGTGGTGGCGTGGCAATATTGCCCTATAAAATCAAGGGTATAGTCGGCACCGAAGTGACGGCACACCATTGTGAGTGCCGCCACCCCGCACTGCATCGAGTCCAATTGTCTTTGGAAGATGACTTTACGTTTCATTCCAATAATTCACTATATCAAAGATTGGGAATCTTGTCTGCAATCTTATATTTGGCATTCTTACGCAAGGTCCAGGATATCAGTATCCATGGGCGCAGACTCTCGCTTTTGTAGCGTATGTCTGACATCTTGAAATATTCCCCTTTCTCGGTCGTTGTCACCATGCGTCTCACACCCCAGAAATATGGCAGCCCCAAGGTCAGTTGGAGAGGCTTTACCGGTCGCCATGTAAGCTGTATATGGGCTGTCAGTGGGTTCCTGTATCTGGTGATGGAGTATGGTGAGTAATCCCTGTTGCGCCAATTAATATCTGCATATATGAAGAATTTGCCAAAAGTCCAAATTCCATTTCCACCAAGGATGAAGGAATGCCTGTAACCCTGTCCCTGATAACGTTCGTTCAAGGATTCCACATTTGCCATTATCTTCAGTGACCCAAATCTTACTGTCGCGCTCACGCCAATGGAATAGGAATGATACACCCCGTTATTGCGGTAGGTATGCACCGAAACATTCTCCTCATTGCGGATATAAGATTCAATCATGTCGCTTTTCCTTCGGTATACGCCGTATCCATTAAGACGGATTTTTGAAAAGCTCTTGTCGTAATTCAGCCTGACCGTCTGTATCCTCATCGGCACAAGGTAGGGGTTCCCCTCAATGCGGACCCACGGGTCGACCGACGTGTTGAATCTCTGCATGTAAGCCGACGGCGGCAACGAATTGTTCATTGTATATGAACCGCGGATCTTCCTGTCCTTCCCGAGCCGCCATGTGACGGAGCCCGATATCCTCGGTCTCCACCATCCGGTGCGGGCATTCTCCGCATTGATGTCCATATACTGGATTCCGGCTGACAGCATCATGTACACACGCTCCCAATTGTGATTATATGAGATATATGTGTAGTTGCTCTGCTGTATCAGGCGTCTGCGCTCATTGGGTTCTGTGACCAGGCTGCGGACCCTGTCACGCGTGTACCTGTACTCGTTGCCGGCGGAGAGACTCCCGAATCTACGCTCTGATGAATTATAGTCAACCGAGGCTACATACTGGTCACGGACAGATTTCTGGAAATTCCAATAGACTGAGGTCTCTTCCTCCTCATCCGGTTCTGTGATTGTCTCATCGTTACGGTTATCCTCATCATAAAATCCCCGGTTGTAGTGGAAATAGGATGTCAACTGATCCTTGTTGCTGAAAGTGTGTTCATAATAGGCAGCCGCCAACATTCCTCCGTCAACAATCCTGTTCTTTTGTGTGGACGAGAGGTTCTCGACGGATGTGCTGTTGTAGAACCCGGTGGCGGTCACGGACTGGTCAGTGTGCCCATCCTTACCCTTCACGGTTGCCGCGAAGTAGTTGTCCTTCGTCGGGATCCACTTCATCATCAGGTAACCGTCCCAGCCGAGCATGTCCGACAAGCCGGACGCGTGACTCTCCTTGGAATTGTCACCGAGCCTCTCCTCCGTGGTGGAGATGACCTTGTCCTTGTGCAGGTACTTGCCGAACAGGTTTCCGGATACGGCAAACCTGGGGGTACCGAACTCGAAGTTGGCTCCCCCGAACCCCTCCCTGGGAGGGATGTCGTGTCTTGTCCTTGCCTCGACGTAGGTGTAGGAGGGGACGTCTCTCTTCAGGGTGATGTTCACGATGGAGGAGAACCCCATCTGAAGGTATTTCGCGTTGGTCACCTCCATGACCTCCACCGACTCTATGAATCTCGGGTCGATCGGGTTAACCCCGGAATTTAGATATTTGCCATCTATAAGGATGAGGGGTGATGAGCCGTCCCTTGTCCTGATAGACTGGTTGGCGACATTGACGTCAAGTATGGGGATCTCCGAGAGCGCCATGTAGGGGTCCCCCGAGGCCTTTGCCTGCCGTGAGAGTCTGAAGACCTCCCCTGTCGCCGTTGTCCTTGAGGATGTGTTGCCCGTCACTGTCAGTTCCTGGAGCATCCGTGAGTTGGTGACGAGCCGGATGTCGAGTGTCGTGTCGCCGGTCAGGGTCAGCTGCCTCTCCCAGTCCTTGTATCCCAATGCGTTGACAGAGATCCCGTAGCTTCCTGCACCGGGCAGCGTGAGACTGAAGTCCGGTACGGATACTGACAGAGACTGCACCGGGGAGCCGACGGAATCGCTCACCGAGATATTCCCTGTTGTGAAGGAGCCGTCATCAGTGGTTATGCGGCAGTCTACCCTTATCAGCGAGTGTGCCTCTCCCGCCAATACCGCGTATAGAAATATCAACATCTTGAGCAGGGAGTCTATGTTCTTTACTTTGTACATAGTAATTTTTGATTGGGTCAATGGATTTAATCGATATGGTCTGTTACTGAAGGAAATGGGTGTAACGGCATGATTATTTCATAATCATGCCGTTGTGGCACCTGCTCTGATGATTCCCCTTTTTGTCATCTCGGCCTTAAATTGTATCAGGGCATACTCCTCCATACTCATTCTTTGGGATTTAAGGAAACAGTCCTCATCTTTCCATCCGGGTGTCTTTTTCCTGCAGGGACCGCCGCAGGATGGAAACATCTGGCAGGTATGGCATCCTGAGGGTATCCCCTCGTTAGAAAGATAGGCGATTTTACTCTCATCCCAGATTACATTGCCGTTGTTACAATCAAGTTGACCTAATGCATTATCATTGTCAAAACGTTTGATTGTCGTACATTTGTATATATTCCCGTCAAAATTTATTGTTATCTGATTCCTGCGGTCGGCAAAGCATACACCTCCCTGACTGTAATAGTCCAATATAAAATTTCTATCAAGTATTTTGTCAATGCACCTGTTGACAATATCTGGCGATATGGATTCGGAATCGATTTGCCAGACTTTTTTTAGGATTATCTTTGTTCGTTTTCTGTCAAGGTCATCCAACTTTTCCAGTATCTCATCAAATCGATTCAGGGTCTCACCATCAAAATTTATCCTGACAGCGACAAATGAATTTTGGATTGTTTCCTGTATCCTGTGTATATTGTTTATTGTCATTGCAAATGAGTCCGGATCACCATATCTGGGTTTCTTGATGCGGTTATGCTGTTCCTTATTACCGTCAAGGGTGATCTGGAACATGCAGGTGCACTCCCTGATCGTGTCAAGGACTGTTCTTGTTATCAGTGTACCGTTTGTGGTGAAGTCAAGGATGAGAGAGACTGTGTTCAGGAGGCAGAAATTCCTGCAGAACTCCACGATACGTTGAATCGCCATGGGACGCAGGAACGGTTCTCCACCAAAAAAAGAGACCTTCAGGACCTTATAGGGATTGGAGTCATAATGAGTTTTAATATTTTTGCAGACAGCATCTGTCACTTCCGTAGACATTGCACTGCCCGGTATCTTATTCTCATAGCAGTACCAGCAGTCAAGATTACAATCCAATGTCGGGTTAACAATGACATGGTATAGTTCAGAGTCATTCCGTGATGAATTCATTTGCTTGATGATCCTCTCCCTGTATTCCTCACTATTCTCCCGGATTATGAATTGACCATCCAGCAGACGCCGGAATATATCAGGATGGGTTTCTGATAAGGAGGACAAGCATTTCTCCTGGTTATATATGATATTGGCTATACCGGAATTCAAAAGGATATGGCTTCCATCCACAAAGTTAGTCAACAGACAGATGTCGTCTGTGATTTTTTGGGTTATGACGAAGGGATTCAGTTCATATTCATTCATTGTCTCTTTTTTTATAGTCAGCCCTACAGTCTGGTAGGACTGACTAATTTCACAGATTTTTGCGGCTATCACACGTCCTCGCAATGAACTTTATTGTTGATTTGTGCGCAATTAACTTTATTGTTGATCACTGAGCAATTCACTCCATTGTTGATGACATCACAATTGATGCCATTGTTGATTTCATCGCAATTTCTCCCGTTGTCAATTTCCTTGTCCCCATCATCGGGCTCGCTTACTCCTCCAAAGATTTGTGACATCCCGTCTCTGGATATCTCTTCAAGAAGGTCTTTTGATAAAAAATACATAATTTAAAAAATTTAGTTTGTGAATATTTATCCCTTTGTTAAATTATGAATAAATGATCATTATCCATAGCTGAAACAAAAGGAAATTTGTTAATATGGAAATTCAAAAAATGATATTTAATTGTGACATCATTGGTATTCTTATACTCAGTATAATTATGAGTATATGGATTTTTAACATTTTAAAATATTATCTCACCATCTGCATACCAGCTATCAGACTGGATGAGGATTGTGTATGTGCCGGGATCATCCGGAATGTTTAGGGTTGAGTTAAGCACTGGGGAATAGCTGACGATTGTCCCTGCTGCATTATATACGAACACTTCGGCTGCTATTGTTTCCGGTGCCGTCACTTCCATTATATGAGTGTCGGTATCATACACCACATGTAACGGTATTCGCATTGGTGCACGTTCCTCCTTAGAGGGATTCCGTTTATTGTGGTTCGTTATTATGATTTCCTCCTTGTCGGCAAATGTCGAGATTGAGAATGAGAAGAGGAACATACATAAAAGGATAAGTTTCTTCATGATGATTCAAGTTATTTTTGTTTGATTCGGTGCAAAGTTAAATAAAAAAGCATTTAACAGCAAGAAAAAAAATTTAACGGAGTGATTTTTATTTTTATGATTATCAATAATATATAAATTTATTTTTTTAGCAATATTTAACAGGACCACTTTTTTATTAACGGCTGACGGGCATCCGGTCAGCATTATTATAGGCTAAAATATTGTATTCCATCAAATTTTGCTTAATTTTGCACTTAAATCATAAAAATCAGTCCATATTTATGAAATATCCTATACATATAGCATTACTCATCTTTGTTCTTCTGATTTTCTTATCTATCTCTGTTGGATGCAACAGAGGTGAGAAGAATGAAGCGAGTCAACAGATGAATATAGCGGAAAATCTTCTTGATACAGCACCCGACAGTGCATTGATTATTCTTGATGCGATCAAAGAGGATGAATTATACAATCGGGAGATGAAGGCAAGACATTCCTTGCTGAAGTCAATGGCTTTGGATAAGAGATATATCGATACGACAACTTTTGATGTGCTTCAACCGGCAATCAACTACTATCTTGAAAACGGCTCTCCCGATGAGAGGTTGCGAACCTTATATTATCAAGGACGAATATTCCGAAACAGAGGGGAGGATGACAAGGCGATGGAGACATATATGTATGCGTCGGAAGTCAAGGGTATAACCGATTCATTGACTTTCGCCCATCTCCTTGTGGCAAAGTCTGTGCTATATGACCGACAATATAAACTGAAGGAGGAAGCTGAAATCAGACTGATCGCTGCGCCGATATATGAATCATTACATAAAATGCGTCCCGCTGTAAGAAGTTATACTAATGCACTGGTGAACAATGTTATACTTGAAGAGAAATCGCGGGCAGACAGCATATTGAAGGTCTGTCAACGATTGGTGAAGGAGTATCCCGAAACGGAGGAGGATTTCCTACCGTCGTATATAACCTACATAATGACGTATGGCTCAGATTCGGAAAAGAGAGAGCTGCTTGACAATTATTGCGCCACGGATTCATCCAAGACCATGCGGCTCAGCAGGGCTTACGGCTACTCCACTTTAGGAGAGGGGGAGAAAGCATTGGAATGCCTCAAAGGGATTGAATTGGAACCTACCGATTCATTGAGGTATTTCTCGGTAATGAAATCTGCATACGAGAGTATCGGTGACTTCCGCAAGGCGTTGGACTGCCAGGTGAATTTTACCCGACATTTGGCAAGGTATGACACCAACCTTTTTGAAAGCGACCTACTGTTTGCCGAGAAGAAATACGCGCTTGAGATCAGCAATCTCATGGAGAAGCAGAAGCGATATTCTATTATATGGGTATCTGTCATTACGTTCCTATTCCTATCATTGGTATCCGCCACCTTGTATTATCTCTTCAGGGATATGAAATCAAAGAAAGCCATGGGCGATATGGAGATTAAGACGGTTCAGAAAGAGAAAGAGAATAGCGAGCTACAGAGGATTGCTGCCGAGAATGCACTGGAGCGTCAGGCTCTCGAACTGGAGAACCTACGTCTGGAGAAATCTCAATTGGAGGATGAGATGGAGCATCTCGGCACATTGCTTGAACAGGATCGGAAACTTTCGTCGGAGATGCAGGAGACTATAAGGAAACGTCTTGATATGCTCAATTCTCGACTTGCAATGGAGATTACGAATAATGAATCATACGCCATACCTTACAAGAAATGGATTGAGTCGGTAAAAAGGGATAAGAAGGAGTTCATGGATTCCACACGTATGACTTTCACCGCTTCACATCCGCATTTCATACGCCATCTCACGGAGCATGGGCTTGACGAGGATGAGATCAACTATGCCTGTCTTTATGCCCTCGGTCTGAGGGGGAAGGATGTCGGCAACTACATTGAGCTGAAACGCCATTACAACGTCAGCACCACCATACGCAGGAAACTCGGCATTGATGACAATCAATCCACTCTCCACGTCTATCTCCGCAAACTCCTACATTCTAAATTAAAAAAACAGCGGAGGGATTGACGGTCGTCAATCCCTCCGTTGTTTTTATGTAGTTGTCGGCTTATGCCTCCTCTTCGTTGTTGTTGCGGGGAGTGAAACGGCGCGGTCCGTTGTTGTCACGGCGCGGTCCGCGATCACCACCATCACGGCGCGGTCCACGGTCGCCACCTTCGCGGCGTGGTCCGTTGCCATCACGACGCGGACGGTTGTCGCCACCCTCACGGCGCGGTCCACGGTCGCCACCTTCGCGACGCGGACGTGCCTCACGCTCCACGTAACCCTCCGGTTTCTCGGTGAGCACACGCATGGAGAGACGATACTTACCGGTCTTCTTGTCGATCTCGATAAGTTTAACCTTCACCTTGTCGCCCTCCTTCAGACCGCTCTGCTCCATAGAGTCAAGACGGTTCCAAGAGATCTCGCTGATATGAAGCAGACCGTCGCGTCCGGGCATGAACTCCACGAACGCACCGAAATCGAGGATCGAACGGACTGTGCCGTCATACACCTCACCCTCCTCGGGCTGAGCCACGATAGCCTTGATCTTGGCAAGAGCGGCATCGATGCTCTCCTTATCCTTGGAAGCGATCTCCACGATACCTACACCGCGGTTCTCATCCTCCTCGATAGAGATAGTGGCACCGGTCTCCTCCTGAATGCCCTGGATAATCTTACCCTGCGGTCCGATGACAGCACCGATAAGCTCCTTCGGGATTTCGAGAGTGAACAGACGGGGCACATGAGGCTTGTAATCCTCGCGAGCCTCCGGAATAGTCTCCTTAATGATATTGAGGATATGCAGACGTCCCTGACGTGCCTGTTCGAGAGCCTTCTCCAGAATCTCGTAGCTGAGACCGTCGCACTTGATATCCATCTGAGTGGCAGTGATACCCTTCTCGGTGCCTGTCACCTTAAAGTCCATGTCGCCGAGATGATCCTCGTCGCCGAGGATGTCGGAAAGCACTGCATATTTCACCGCACCCTTGTCGGAGATAAGACCCATAGCCACGCCAGCAACAGGGCGTTTCATCTTGACGCCGGCATCAAGCAGGGCGAGAGTGCCGCCACAGACTGTAGCCATTGATGAAGAACCGTTGCTCTCGAGGATATCGCTGACGATACGGCAGGTGTAGGGGAATCCGTCGGGGAACATGCGTTTGAGCGCACGGTGAGCGAGATTACCATGACCCACCTCACGACGTCCTACGCCACGCTGTGCGCGTGCCTCGCCTGTAGAGAACGGGGGGAAATTATAGTGAAGGAGGAAACGCTCCTTGTTCTGATTGAGCACGTCATCTACTATCTTCTCGTCGAGAGTGGTGCCGAGAGTTGCAGTGACGAGAGCCTGAGTCTCACCACGCGTGAATATCGCAGTTCCGTGAGGACCCGGCAGATAATCCACCTCACACCAGATGGGACGGATGTCGGTGGTCTTACGACCGTCAAGACGGATACCCTCATCGAGCACGCAACGGCGCATAGCCTCTTTCTCCACGTCATGATAGTAGCGTTTCACCATTGCCACGCGCTGTTCGGGAGTGTAGAGAGCGAGCTGCTCCTCTGTCATCTCGGGAAGATTCTCGATATATTCATCGCATACAGCCTTGAAACTGTCGGCACGCCAGTGTTTGTCGGCAGAGCCTGTGCGTGCAATGGCATAAGCCTTGTCGTAGCACTTCTCCTCAACATCCTTTCTGAGCTCGTCGTCGTTGATCTCGTGGCAGTATTCACGCTTAACCTCCTTGCCGGCTTCCTTCATAAGCTCGAGCTGCACGAGGCAATGCTTCTTGATCTCATCATGAGCCACTTTGAGAGCTTCGAGAAGTTCAGCTTCCGACACCTCGTTCATCTCGCCCTCCACCATCATGATGTTGTCGTAGGTTGCACCTACCATCAGTTCGATGTCGGCACGCTCCATCTGTGCGAAAGTCGGGTTGATCACCCACTCACCGTCCACACGCGCAACTCGCACCTCGGAGATAGGACCTTGGAACGGAATGTCGCTACACATCAACGCAGCGGAAGCGGCGATGCCCGCAAGCGCATCGGGAGCCTCATTGGCATCGGCGGAATACATTGTCACGTTGACGAAGGTCTCCGCATGATAGTTGTCAGGGAACAACGGACGGAGCACACGGTCTACAAGACGGGATGTGAGGATCTCGTAATCGCTCGCACGACCCTCTCTCTTGAGAAAACCGCCCGGGTATCTGCCGATGGAGGAATATTTCTCCTTATACTCTACTGTGAGAGGCATGAAGTCAACCCCCTCGTTTGCCTCCTTGGCAGAACATACGGTAGCAAGGAGCATAGTGTTGCCCATGCGCACTTCCACCGCGCCATCAGCCTGCTTTGCAAGTTTGCCCGTCTCTATCGTAATCTGACGGCCATCGCCAAGCTCAATGGTCTTCTTTACTGGCTTTAACATATAAAATTATTTCTTGTTTTTTCTTCGCTGTATGAAATTTAGCGCAAAGTTAACACTTTTATTCCTATTAAACCACTTATTCTTATTATATTTGCACCCCGAAAACTGATTTATTTACGACATGAAACGGAATTTTACATACTTTTCAGGGCATCTCGCAGCAGCTTCCCTATTGATTTCTGTCTTCGCAACCTCTTGCGGCAATGATGATTTCAAGATTAAAGGTGAGATTTATGGAGCGGAAAACCGCTCCGTTGTGCTCGCCAAGTCGGATTTCCACGGAAGATGGGTAGCCATCGATTCCGCACGCGTATCCTCATCCGGAGCTTTCTCCATCTCACGCCCCGCGCCGGCGGCTCCCGAAATTTTCCGCGTCGAGATCGACGGTCGATTCATCTACGTTCCCATCGACTCCACAGAGACTGTCACGCTGACATCCTCTCTCGACAAGTTCGGCACTGAGTTCACCCTCTCCGGCTCCCAGAAGGCGGAGGCTCTCGAACGCTTCGAGAAGGAGGTCCTGGCTCTCCCTGCCGACGCAAACCCCGACTCTCTCGATTCCTTCAAACGCGACATCTACACAAAATATATGCGCGACGGACAAGGATCAATCGTCAGCTACCATATCCTGACAAAGCTGATAGGCAACAGACCTCTGTTTGATCCCGACCGCGACTATCGCTATTTCGCTGCCGTGGCTAACGGGTTTAAGCAGCTCCGTCCCGACGATCCCCACACTGCGCTTCTCGAAAACACATCAATCAGCGCAATGAAACGCCGCAATGCCGGCAATGGTCCTAAATATACCATCCAAGCAGAGGAACTTACCATGATCGACATCGACCTCCCCGACGAGAACGGCAAAAACCGCAAGCTCTCCGAATTTGTGGGCAACGGCAAACCGACTGTGGTGATTTTTTCGGTATTAACCCACCCCGATTCCCCGGCTCTCAACCTTGAACTGTCGAAACTATATTCATCGATGGGATCAAACGTGAATTTCTATCACGTCTCTCTCGACCCCGACCAGTATTCTTGGCGCGACGCAGCAAAGAACCTGCCGTGGGTGACGGTGTTTGATCCCGACGGCGAGTATTCCAAGGCAGCTGTGAAATATAATGTATCCGTACTTCCGACATATTTCGTATATTCTGCCGACGGCGAGCTGAAGGCAAGGGCAATGACTGTAGACGACCTCCGCAAGGAGCTGCGTTGACACATCACAATCTCGAGACAACTAATCTATCCGAACTGACTACAGATGATGAAAGCTAAATTTATTTTACCGGCTCTCCCCCTTATTCTCGCCTCAGCGTCGGCAATAGCCGACGATTCCCCGAAGCTACAGGTGACGCCTTCGGGAAGGATACTGATGGACGGTGCGCTATACGCATCCCCTCAGAAGGAACAGTTTCCCGACGGAATGGCGATTCCGGAGGTGAGGCTGGGTGCCAAGTTCAAATATGGCAAATGGAGCGCGAACATCGACATGGGATATGCCTACGCCAAGTTAGGGCTACGCAACATCTGGCTCGAATATGGATTCAATAATCACAGTTCCATACGGTTTGGCAACTTCATCCACCAGTTCGGACTGCAATCTACATCCCTCTCGCTGAAAAGCACGTTTGAACAGCCGCTCGCCAGCGCACTCTTCACACCCGGATTGCAGTTAGGCGTGATGTACGTCAACTATACCCCCGCCTTCTATGGTGCGGTAAGCGCACACGTGGAGTCGAGCGCGAGGACCAACGTCATGAACGCCCCGCTCTTCAACCAACAGGGCTACGGACTCCTGACCCGCCTCGTATGGCGCACGGCATCTGAAGGCGCACCAGCATTCCATGCCGGGATAAGCGGCGGATTCGCCACCCCGCAAAGAAGGCTCGAGGGGGAGGAGGACGTGCATGACGGGTTCACCCTATCGGCTAACTTCCCAACGAAGGTAGTGCAGGAGACGGCTGTCTCCGCTACGGTAGACAAGGCTATGAACTCATTCAAATTCTCGCCTGAACTTCTCTTCGCATACGACCGATTCGCTTTTGAAGGACAATATTTCTTCCAGCAGATCAACCGACGGGAGAATCTCGCCGCCTATCATGCGCAGAGCGGTTACGCCTCACTGCGCGGCATACTCTTCGGCGACAGATACAGCTATGTGTCGTCGACCGCTCAGGTGGCTAATCCGAAAAACAACACTCTTGAGTGTGTCGTAAACTATAACTATGCCACTCTCTCGGATAGCAAGGCTAATATCTTCGGAGGGTGTGCAAACGGGTTTAACGTCACTTTCAACTATTATTTCAACCCCTACATCACGGCGCGTCTTAACTACTCATACACCCACGTATGGAACCGCGAGGGGCATGACCCCATGACCCTCAACGGTTTTCAGGCACGCCTGATGCTCTTGTTCTGATAAATCCACCGATATGAATATTGACTGGAAAGATGCCCTCGGAGCCTTGAAAAGCTCCGGGGCAATACCGGAAGACAACTCTCCGGAACCCACTGATGAAAGCTCCCAAAAGGATGAAGGCTCAACGAAGGGATCTGTACAGAAGTCGCCCCTATACGTCATTACCGACAGGAAGGGACGAAAAGGCAAGACCGCCACAATCATAGAGGGCTTCGAAGGGAGCGACGACGCGCTCGAATCGCTCGCCAAGACCCTCAAACAGAAACTCGGCACCGGAGGGAGCACCCGCGACGGCGAGATCCTTATACAGGGCGACCGCAAGAACGACGTGACAAACATACTCCGCAGCCTCGGATACAAGACGAAATAGTTACAAAACAAAATTAAAGACATGCTTCAACTTCAACGCGCATCTGCCGGTTCGGGCA
Organism: Lepagella muris; assembly: GCF_004793975.1. Lineage (NCBI taxonomy): Bacteria > Pseudomonadati > Bacteroidota > Bacteroidia > Bacteroidales > Muribaculaceae > Lepagella > Lepagella muris. Next base: position 78,661 of record NZ_SRYB01000007.1, on the reverse strand, counting down.
AGACATATACCCTCGCAAAGAAATTCATCTGGTTTCTGATCACGTTCAGAAACAACACCACATGCCGGCTACGCACGTCGAAGGAGATAGCATACGAGCTTCCGCGAATACTTGCGATCACGTTCACCAACAAGGCGACTAACGAGATGAAGCAGCGTATCGTGGCGAAGCTTGCTGATATTGCCCTTGCAGCATCCGGGAATGTGACTCCGGAGATGCTTAAGAATACGGCTTATCTAAAGGAATTTTCCGAGGAACTTGGCGTAGAGCCCTCGCAAGTGGGACGCGCATGCCGTGACGCACTTTTCATGCTCCTCAACAATTATTCTGACTTTAAGGTGTCGACAATCGACTCTTTCTTCCAATCGATCCTGCGCACTTTCGCCTACGAGGCTAACCTCAACGATTCTTATCAGGTGGAGATCGACACCGACTATCTCGCCACAGCTGCGGTAGACGCCACTCTCGACACCATCAACAATACCCCTCAATCCGGTGCTTCCGCCGAGATATGGCTGAGATGCCTGATGGATGATGCAGCAGGTGCCGGTTCAAACTGGAACGTGTTCCAACGCAGCAAGACAAGGCAATCCATCTATACGCGACTCCGGAAGACGATACATTGTCTGGAGAATGAGAGTTTCAAAGAGATACGCGCCGATCTCGACAATTATTTCGATTCTTCGGAGGAATACGACCCGCTCGTAAACGCTTATTTCAAGATAAAGAACCGTATCGAGCCTCCTATAATAGAGGCATTGAAGGAAGCACAGGAATGTTGCAACCGTCTCTCTCGAATGCTGAAACGTAACGGTATAAATCCGAAGGAGGGATGCCGGGGTTATTTCCATTCCCACATCAACAAGCTCCCGCTGATAAAAATCAACGAATCTGCATCCTCGAAGAATCTCTTCAAGTCGCTGAAGGATGCCGACACCAAACCGATTCTCAAGAAGGGAGTAAGTTGCCCGGATGCCGATGAGATCAACCGCACCGCTGCAATAATGTATGCCGCCTACGACCGATGGATCGCCCTGCGCGAATCAAGGGATTGGAAATATTGGACGATCTACTCCACACTTCTCCCCTACCTCGGATTGCTCGGAGAGGCGCGCAAAATGATGACAGAGTTTCTCGATGCCAACAATATGATTCAGCTTGGCGAGACAAACTCAATATTGAAAAGAATCATCGGGGATGACGACACCCCATTCATCTACGAACGTCTCGGCACGACTCTCGACAATTTCCTTATTGATGAGTTTCAAGACACCTCGAAGATGCAATGGGACATTCTGAAACCGCTCCTCTCGGAGAGCGACAGCCGTGGAGAGGATAACCTTATCATCGGCGATGCCAAGCAGAGTATCTACCGTTTCCGTAATGCCGACCCGTCGCTGATCACCACCGTCGTGCCCTCCACATTCTCGCGCCATCGTGCCGCCGGAATGAGCAAGGCGGAAAACACCAACTGGCGGTCTGACCGCAGAATCGTGGAGTTCAACAATTTCTTCTTCCATTCCCTCATAAAGCAGCTTCTCTCAACCGATAAAGTGAAGGGGACTCTCGATTTCGGCAACCTTTACAATAATGTGGCGCAATTTCCAAGCCACCGAGAGGAACGTGGCTACGTGGAGATTCGCTTCTTTGAGAATAAGGGTGGAGAGAGTAGCGACGGCGAGGAGGAAGAGAGTGGCAACAGCATGATAGAGGATGTCTGTCCGCTGATTTCCGACCTTATGCAGCGCGGCTACAGATGCCGCGACATAGCCGTGCTCGTAGATACGAACCAGCTCGGCAAAGATGTGATCTCCGCTATTGTAGCCTATAATTCCGCATTGCCTCGCGGCGAGAGGAAAATAGACTTCATCAGTGAGGAATCCCTGCTCGTATCCTCCGCTGAAGCCACAGGCATAATCATCAGCGTGCTGCGAAAGATGGCAATAGGGCTATCCGTAAATCCGGAGGAGGAGACAGAGACCATACAGACCCAAAACTGGGAGGAGATACGCACAAACTTCACGTTCTACTCACTGCGCAATTCCAATCTCAGCGTGGCGGAGCAGATCTCCGGGTTCCTGAATGAGGCGGCGCCCGACGACGTGATCAACAATATGCTGGCAAAGATGCAATCAGTGGCTCTTCCGGCTCTCATCGAGGCAATCACGGAGAATTTCGTGCCGGAGAACCTTCGCAAGTCGCAGGCGGTATTCATCGCCGCGCTTCAGGATATGGTGCTCGATTATTGTGAACGCTCATCTGCCGATCTCGCCTCTTTCCTCAACTGGTGGGACACCAAGGGGAAGGATAAATCCATCTCATCGCCGGAGGGTACGGATGCCATACAGATCATGACCATCCATAAGGCGAAGGGGTTGGAGTTCAAATGCGTGATCATGCCATACGCCAACACAGCCCTCACCCCCTCCGCACGCAAGAAGGAATGGAGATGGGTAAAGACGGCGCAATCATTCGTCGATGAAGGTCTGCCGAAATATCTCCCTGTGGAGACAACGCCGCAGCTTCTCGGCACCGAACATGAGGAGGAGTACCTCAAATATCATGACCTCTTCATCATGGACAATCTGAATGCCATCTACGTGGCGTTCACCCGTGCCGTGAGCGAGCTATATATCTTCACGAAGGCTCCCAAACGTGTAAGCACGGCCCTCGGAAGCTATCTGAAGGAGATATGCGGCAATGCCGACGAGCTGCTCGATGAGATAGAGATGCCCGACAAGAGTGATTTCATGCTCCCGAAAGGTATTTCTCACTGGAATGAGACTGCCGACATACTCTCTTTCGGGGAGCGACCGGAAGTGGAATCTCATGTTGAGATAGCTACTGATGCTTCGGATGCAGCCATGCAGGAGGGGGAACTGGTGATAGAGGAATATGGAGTTGACAGCAGCCCGGCAATACTTCAGTATGTTGAGCGAGACCTTGAAATACCGACTCCTGCGGAGGATGGTAATGATGATGATGAGACAACACGTCCGGATGCCATTGACAACGACCCACGTTCGGAAGGCAACATCCTTCATGCCATAATGGGTATGGTGAAGGTAAGCAACGACTTGCCGAGGGCATTGACCGCCATAAAGATGAAAGGGTTGGCTCCTCGCGAAAGATTTAAGGAATGGGGTGAGCTGCTTGAAAAGGCAATCGCATCACCATTGGCACGGGAATGGTTCGAGAGTGATTGGAAAGTGATCAATGAGCGTCCGATACTCTACCCATATTCCACTGATCGCCGTCCGGACCGCATCATGATTTCGCCCGACCGTAAGCAGGCCATCATAATCGACTATAAATTCGGCTCAAACACAGGCGTGAAATCCTATCATAAACAGGTGGCAGACTACATACGGACGTTCCATGAGGCTTCGGGCATACGCGACATACGCGGCTACATCTGGTACGTGCGCCAAAACCTCGTAGAAACCGTATAAAAGATGATTTTTTTGCATATCTCATGCCAAACTATTATCTTTGCAGCATAATAACCAATACACTATATTTTGGACACAGACCCTTTACCATCTCCCACAATCACACTAATGTCTTTACTCTTGCAGGCAATCGAACTGCATGCTCCGGAAAATTGGGTGTCGTGGGGCACCCTTCTATTTGTAGCGGTATGCTGCCTTATGCTCTCGGCTTTCGTCTCCGGCAGTGAGATAGCCTATTTTGGTCTTAACGATTCCGAGATCGAAACTCTTGAAGAGGAAGAGGATTCACAATCAAAAAAAGTTTGTACCCTCCTGCACAACAGCGAGCAGTTGCTGGCTTCAATCCTCATATCCAATAATCTGGTCAACATCACAATGGTCGTGGTGCTCAGCTACGCAATCAACCAGGCGGTCAGCTTTCTGAGCCCGGTCGTAGACTTTCTATGCCAGACCGTATTCCTGACATTCCTATTATTGCTTTTCGGGGAGATATTCCCGAAACTCGTTGCCCGCAACAACACTGTGAAATGGGTGAAGACTGCCGCAACACCACTCTCCATCATCTATCGGCTCACATCCCCTCTCGCAAGGCTGATGGTGAAATCATCTATCCTCGTCAACAAGGTAGTAACCAAAAAGAATGAAAACCTATCGACTGACGAGCTTGAGAAGGCTCTCCAGATTTCCGACATACAGGAGGGGAAGGATAAGGAGCTGCTGGAAGGTATCCTCACTTTCGGGGAGAAAGAGGCATGCGACATCATGATATCCAGAGTAGACATCACAGCCATTGAGTACCACGACACCTGGAGCGAAGCTATGGAGGTGATTTTGAAATCCGGATTCTCCCGCATACCGGTTTATGACACGTCGCAAGACACCATACGCGGTATACTCTATTCAAAAGACGTGCTGCCGTATATCGGCAAACAGGGTGACTCGTTCCGCTGGCAGACTCTCTTGCGCGAGCCATATTTCGTGCCGGAAAACCGCATGATCGACGATCTTCTTGAGGATTTCCGCAAGAAGAAGATACACATCGCCATCGTGGTCGATGAATATGGCGGCACTCGCGGCATGGTGACCCTTGAGGATATTATTGAGGAGATTGTCGGAGAGATCGATGATGAATATGACGAATCCACATCCGTATATAAGAAAATAAATGCCAACACCTTTATCTTCGACGCAAAAATCTCGATAAGCGATTTCTGTCATATCACCGGCGTGGAAGAGGAGGTGCTCGGCGACTACGGAGAGGCTGAGACATTGGCAGGACTGCTTCTTGAGATAAAAGGGGATTTCCCGACATTGAAAGAGAACCTTAAACGCGGACCTTTCAATTTTCAGGTAATGCAGGTGGAACGTCACCGTATCACCAAAGTAAAAGTCACCGTCGACAATACCCCAAAAGAGACGACGGAACAACCGGATAATCAGAATTAATAATGGAAACTGAATTCATTTATTGGCGTCACCCTACCCCGGTCGGCATTAAGGTGGAGGAGATTTCCGGCATGGAAAACAAGTCGGGAAAGTTATGGCGCGACATGGCGATGCAGATTTATTGTGAGAATGGAGTCGACGGATTCCGTGAAATCGGGCATTTTGCCAACGGAGCACCATTCCTGTTTGGTCTTACATCCCGCATATCTATCACCCACACCGCACACCTTCTCGCAGTGGCTACGTTGCCGAAAACTCCGGAAGCAAATCTCAGTCAATTCGCACCGCGCACCGCAATGGGCATCGATGCCGAACGTCTTGACCGTGAGCAGGTGCTTAGAGTGCGCGATAAGTTCCTCTCCGACGAGGAGAAGGCAATAGTCAGTGAAGATAGCCTTGAAGCGAATATCATAGCCTGGACCTCTAAGGAGGCTCTCTACAAGGCAGCAATGACCGAAGGTCTTGATTTCAGAAACGACATCACGATCAAGAGTCTTCCTGCCATCGACCGCCAGATGAACCTCCCCGGTGCCCCCGCCCCGGTAATCGGTAAAGCCCAAGTGCTTGTTGCCGACATGAGGAATCACCAGGATGAATCACCGGCGACCGAAATAAGGAAAGAGGTTGTGGAGATGGAGCTTTACTCCTACGAATCGGAGGGATGCTGCGTCACGATAGCCTATTCGCCCAAATGCGCGAAATTCGGGCGTAAGGCATCAAAGGCATAACATCCATCCGCTCCGGCCTATCATGGATTATATAAATCCTTATTATAGAAATCAAGTATACTGTTGGCAGCCTCGAGAGCCTGTGTCGCACGGCTTTCGGGGTTTATGCTTATAGCCTTCAGATAGTCGTTGATTGCCAACGACCTGTGTCCGGCAGCCCAATGCTTCAGTCCGCGCATGAGGTATGCCTCGTCATCATCCGGATTATTCTTCAGATACTCATCAAATGCCGGGATAGCTTCTCCCGGCAGCATTTTCTTAATCGTTTCGATATCCATAAGTGTCTTAGGTTAAAATTATCCTTGAAGACTTCACTTCCTTACCCAAGAAAATGGATGCGAGAGCATCAAATTTATCCGGGCTTTCCGTAGTGAGAAACTGAATCTTCCCATTCTTCTCACATCTCTCCTCAATCTCAGGATGGCGTATAAGATAGTCGGCAAGACTCTCCGCCACCCGCTCCCCCTGCGCAAATATCCTCACACCCGGCGGAGTGTAACGTCTTATCTTGTTAATCAGCAAGGGGTAATGTGTGCAGCCAAGCACAAGAGTGTCTATCTCCGGATCTTTCTTCATGATCTCGTCGATATACTTCATGACGAAGTAATCCGCACCCTCCCCCTCTGCCTCATTATTCTCAATAATCGGCACCCACATCGGGCAGGCATGCTCCGTTATGTGCATAGTTGGCTTCATCTTCTCAAGCTCCATCGCATACGAATGACTCGCCACGGTGCCGGGTGTGGCAAGAAGCCCCACATGTCCGGAATTCGACACCTCATCAAGGATCTCCACTGTGGGTCGTATCACCCCCAGCACCCTTCTCGACGGGTCGATACCGGGGAGATCATTCTGCTGAATCGATCTCAAGGCCTTAGCCGAAGCCGTGTTGCACGCTAATATAACGAGGTGGCATCCTCTCTCGAAGAGAGCCTTCACTGCTTGCAGCGTGAAGTCGTACACGATGTCAAACGAACGTGTACCGTATGGGGCACGCGCATTATCGCCGAGATACAGATAATCATATTGCGGCAGTCTCTCCGCTATTTCCCGGAGAATAGTAAGCCCTCCGTAGCCGGAATCAAATATTCCTATTGGCATATCCTTAAAAAATGAGGGATGACCGGCATGTGGTCATCGCGGTTTTCAAAAGAAATAGGTTTTACAAAAGAGAAAGCGGAACCATGAGGTCCCGCTTCCAATATCTTCACACATGCAAAATCACTGCACACCGAGTTTTGCCTTTACCTCACCGGTGATATCCACCACTGGAGCGGCAAAATAGATTGTGAGCTGAGGATTCTTCTCCTGAATGAGAGAATAGCCACCCTCCTTGCCTACAGCCTCTACAGCACCACGGATTTTCTGCATGATAGGAGCCATCAATTCCTGCTGAAGCTTCTGAAGATCCTGCATCGCCTGCTGCTCAAACTGGGAGATTTTCTGCTGATAGTCAGTAAACTCACGGGTCTTACGCTCACGGATTGCAGGGAGTTCATCCTCTTTCATCTGCTGGAGCTCGTCATACATACGCTTCATCTCCTCGCCGAGTTTAGCGTATTCATCCTCATACTTCTTGTTGACATCCTCCACCTGCTTCTGAGCAGCTGCGGATTCCGGCATCTTTGAGAAGATTTCGCCTGTGTCAACGAGTCCGATTTTCAGTGTCTGTGCGGAAGCCAGCATAGGGATGAGCACGGCTGCCACTAACAATAGTTTCTTAAGCATTTCGTTTGGTTTGTTATTTAAATTTCTATCTTTTCCGGATTACTTGCGCAACCTTGGATTATAATCGCAAAGTTACTTAATTTATTTGGAATAACCCAATTTTGCGAGCACTTCATTGCTCACATCTATTCTCGGTGATGCAAAAACGATGCTTTGGGATGATGCACGGTCAAAAATGGTCTGATACCCCTTCTCCTCGGCAACAGCTTTCACGGCATTGTAGACATCCTCCTGGATAGGCTTCATCAGCGACTGACGCTTCTTGTAAAGCTCCCCTTCCGGTCCGAAATATTTATAACGGAGGTCGGTCACCTCTTTCTCCTTGGCTACAATCTCCTCCTCGCGTTTCTTCTTCTGGTCGTCGGTCAGGAAGACCATATCGCTCTGATAGTTCTTATACATTGTCTCCGCTGCCTTTGACAACTCGTTGACCTCTTTCTCCCATCGCTGCGACACCTGATTCAACTGCTCGTTTGCCATCTCATAGGCGGGAACGTTGCGGAGAATATAGTCCATATCGACAAGCGCAAACTTCTGCGCTGTTGCCATACCGGCTGCCATAAGAGCCACAAAAAGGGTAAGGATTATCTTTTTCATATTCTTTTCTGTTTTGATTTTGTTTCTTCAATCTGATACCGACGGCCGACAGACAACTCTTAATCTTCATCTGACGGCCGCCGTGTCTTATCTATAAGACCCATCGGGGACTCCATAGTTTAAACATACGCACTCCCCATGGGGTTCAAAATCATCTGAAAAAGTGTTAAAATTCTTGACCGAGCACGAAGTGAAGCTGGCTGCCGCCACGTGTGCCCCACACCTTGTCGAAACCGTAGCCCCAGTCGATGCCGAGGAAACCAAGCATGGAGAGATACAGACGGATACCGACACCCGCGCTTCGTTTCAGGTTAAACGGTGAGAACTGCTTGACAGAGGTCCAACAGTTACCCGCCTCGGCAAATGCCAACGCATAGATCGTGGTAGAAGGCTGAAGCATGAATGGGAAGTGAAGCTCCATGCCGAAACGTCCGTAGGCATAGCCCTCATATCCCCATGGTGTGAACTGTCCGTTCTCATAACCACGCATGGCGACTGTCTCCGTAGCGTATGTGTAGCTTCCCGACATACCGTCACCACCGAAGTAGAACGTCTCGAACGGAGTCTTGAAGTGCTTGTTCCATGATCCAAGCAGAGCGAAGTCGGCACGCGTCATGAGCACGAGAGTCCACTGTCCCTGCGGGTCGGTGAGCGGAGTGTAGGTCTTGCTCTTGAATTTTACCTTCCAATATTCAATCCACTTATACATATCCTTGGCGGCTGCCTCGCGAGTCTCAGTGTCTCTGTTGGTGGCACTGTTGGCAAGGCGGGCAAGCTCTGCCCAGTTCTTCTTACCGGAGAACCATTTTGCCGGAGGCGTCATCGTCAGGTTGACGGAGAACTCAGAACCACGACGCGGATAAATCGGCTGGTCAACACTTGAACGCGACAATGCCAAACCGAGTATTATGGAGTTTGACACACCGTTGTTCATATAGTAGAGATACTCCCAGTTCTTCAGATAATACCAACGGTAGGAAAGTGATGCCTGGAACTGGAAATAGTCGTCAGGCCAGGAGAGACGCGTACCGAATCCGGCACTCACGCCTGCCACCTGAAGCACCTTGTTGGGGTCGTAGGCATTCTGATAATAATAGCCAGAATTATTGTTGACATAAGAACCGTAATTCCAAAGGCTACTATAACCACTGTTCCAGAACTGATTCGAGTAGAAGCTGGAGTTGATACCGGTCTGACGGCTATAGTCAAGGCTCACCGACAATGAGTTCGGACGTTTGCCTCCAAACCATGGGTCGAAGAACGAGATGCTGTAGCTCTGATAGTATTTCGCATTGGTCTGGGCAGATATTGAGAATGTCTGACCGTCGCCACGCGGGATAATGCCACGGTAGGATCCGGGATTGAAGAGATTCTTTATAGAGAAGTTGGAGAATGAGAGCGACACCTGTCCCGTTACGCCCGTCTGTCCCCAACCGAACGACAACTGAACCTTATCGTTTGCCTTTGACTCAAGGTCAAACACAATATCTACAGTTCCGTCCTCCTCATTAGACTCCGGATTTATACCCATAGTCTCCGGGTTGAAATGTCCGGACGCTGCTATCTCACGTGCAGAACGCATGAGGTCGGTCTTAGAGAATAGGTCACCGGGACGCACACGAAGTTCACGACGGATAACCTTCTCAAAGAGCTGGTCGTTACCATTAATCACGACGCGGTTGATTCTTGCCTGCGGACCCTCAATGACCCTCATCTGAAGCGCAATGCTGTCACCCTTCACCTGCTCCTCAATAGGAACCAACTGGAAGAAGAGATAGCCATTGTCGAGATAAAGGCTGTTGACGGCATCATCATCCTGAGTGGTACGCTTCTCAAGCAATTTCTGGTTGTAGACATCTCCTGGATATATACCAAGCACATTGCTAAGGATTTCAGTAGGATATACAGAGTTGCCAACCCAGTTTATATCGCTGATATAATATTTCTTACCCTCTTCCACGTCGATGTAGACATCGACAGTCTTGTCGTCATACTTCACGACACTGTCCTTCACGATACGTGCATCACGATAGCCAAGCTCGTTGTACTTTTCGATTATTCGCACCTTATCGTCCTTATAATCGCTGTCGACAAATTTTTTCTGCTTGAAGAGATTGAGGATGTTGCCATTCTCGTTGGTCTTCTTCATCGCTCCCTTCACCTTTCTGTCGGAAAGCACCTCGTTGCCGCCGATATATATCTTATGGACCTTGACCTTGTTGTGACGGTCGACGTTCACATCAAGATACACCTCGTTCTCCTTCGAGAGATCAGGCACCTGATGGATTGTGACATTAGCATTCTTGAAACCTTTCGCGCCATAATAATCCTTGACGATCTGAGTAGCGCGCGCCACGATATTCGGAGTGATCTGCTGTCCGGGCACCATCGACAGACGGTCGGTGATATCCTTCTTCTCACCACCTTTCACGCCATTGAAGCGCATCTCCGACATTCTGGGCTGTTGCCTGAGCGAAATGACGAGCCAGATTTTATTTCCATGTGCCTTTTCGGCAGAAATCTGCACCTTGGAATACAGACCCTGACGCCAGAGGCGTTTTGTGGCATTGGTAAGCGCACTTCCCGGCACCTCCACCTTCTCACCGACAGAGAGCCCGGAATGGGCGATGATAAGGTAGTCGTCAACATGATTTATGCCTTCCACCCTTATACCGGCAATCTCATATACTTTCGGTATAGGAGAATAGATTATGTCGGGATTATAGATTGTATCGTTCACTATCGACGGCACAGCATCCTGGGCAAAAGCCCCGGGAGCTGCCGACATAGTGGCTGCAATCAATGAAACCTTCAGCAGATTCTTCATTCTGATGATATATTATTGTTATTCTGCACTTGTTCGCTCGTCTTTCCAAACCGACGCTCTCTGCTCTGGAAATCGAGTATTGCGTCCACATATTCCTCATCCGAGAAATCAGGCCACAGCACAGGCGTGAAATACAGTTCGCTGTAAGCGATCTGCCACAGTAGATAATTCGAAATTCTCTCCTCGCCTCCGGTGCGTATCAGCAGGTCGGGGTCGGGGATTCCGGCGGTTGTCAGATTCTCCGACACCATATCCTCCGATATATCCTCCGGCGAGATTTCTCCGGCAGCCAGACGACAGGCAATCTTGCGAGCCGCCTCCGTTATCTCCCAACGTGCCGAATAGCTGAGACACATGTTTAGCTGCAGTCCGGTGCAATGCGCGGTGGCATCCCTTGCATAGAGAAGACGGTTGCGTGCGTCTTCCGGAATCCTTTCGATATCGCCAAGAAGATGAATCCGCACGTTGTTACGGAGCAATTCCGGGAGTTCCCGTTCGATTGCCCATCCTATCAGATACATCAGCGTGTCGACCTCATCTGCCGGACGGTTCCAATTCTCCGTCGAGAAGGCATAAAGGGTAAGATACTTCACTCCGAGATCTGAAGAAAGTTTGGTCACCCGGTGCACCGTCGACACGCCCTCGGCATGTCCGTCACTTCGAGCGAAACCCTGCCGCTTTGCCCATCTCCCGTTGCCATCCATAATCATAGCGACATGGACCGGCATCCGATCCGGGTCAAGCTGCGATATCTTTTTCTGAAGTTCGTCCATAATGATTCAGTCTTTATAGTTGCACACGGCGCAACGTTTGCTAAATTCATAGCTGACGGTGAACGTCAGCGTAGAATACCAGTCTGTATTTTTTATAAATGAGCTCTCTATACCCATGGGGTCATCGAGCGAGGATCCGTCCAGGCGGTCGGAAAAGGTCTTCTTCATCAAGAATTCCAACCCGAGATTCAGGCGGCGCGACGGCTTATATTTCACTCCTATACCGAATGGGAGCGTGAACGCGCCGGAAGTCTTTCCTCCCGTGCTCCACATCGTCACCCCTACGCCGGCTGTAATGTAGGGAGAGATACGCTTCAGCTGCCTGTAGCTCTCTCCCATGCCATAATTAAAGAAGTTAAATTCCGCCATCTCTCCAAATTCATAGAAATTGGTGGTGAATTTATACGTATTGCCGTCGGGGAACACATTGGTCATTTTCGACGAATCGCCGGAAAGCCCTCCGGTATAGAAATTCGTCTTCAATGCCCAACGCGGATTCACTATATATCTGAAAAGAATCTCCATATCCCACGATGGAGAGCTCCACAGGTTTGACGTGTTGGCATCTCCGAGATAACCGGTCATCCCTATGCCGCCTCCGACATCAAACCGATAATCCTCCTGTGCATCTGCCACACTGCTGAATGCGGCGGTAATTGCCGCCGTAGTCATAACCTTTATTATCAGACCTCTGCTCAATCGATTGGGATTTTCTTTGATTAGTTATATTATTCTTTTTCAGATAATGGGAGTGAAAACGAGCCGCGCAAGCACGCCTCTCCATATAGCATTGGAGAATGTGCCTCCGGGCATCTCTCCTCCGAGTATGTAGATATATGGGCAATCCCACGTTATCTCTGTGCCATCGGTGACATACGAGATCTTCATCATCTTGCCGGGATCAGGCGAGGGAGTCACGGTCCAGGCGTCGCTGAGATCGGCATCAAGCTGCGAGTCGATCACTACAGCATTCGCTTCCGATATTTTCGGGAACACGTCGGGGAGCGACATCATGCTGCTGCCCGGACGCCATGAAACGCCGTTGTCGAACGATATGTAGAGATTACGATTGTAATCACCGTTGTCGAGTATGCCGCCAAGCACCACCCAGGCATCATACGCCACCTGTTTGAATGCACTGCTGGTCTTACGATAGACCGTGTATTTAAACAATGTCGCGCCCTCAAGTCCGGGGGTAGGCTTGGAATCTATGGTGGTCCATGTTGAGCCGTCGAAGCCCCATGTGTGGGAGGAACGCACCCCTGCCGAAGTCAATCCACCGACAAACAGGGCAGTGGGAATCTCCGTCCACTTTGTCTCTATTGTGCGCAATTCCGAACGGGCATATATCGGGAAGTCCGGAGCCATCTCGGTGTCTTTGATGATCGGATTAGCCGGATAATGGCAATGCATCATCACGCCGCCTGCATCCTTCACACCCAACACGGATTCAAGATAGCTGCCTATCAATGTCACCCATCTCTCGCCGGTGGAACTCCATGCCAAGCCGTCAGCCGACTCATAAAGGAGTCCGTCTGTATCAAGCATCCAGAACGAATCTGACGTTGCGGCAAGACTCTTTATCGCCGGGGCAAAGGGAAGACTCACCTCTTTCTTATCCCATACGGATTCTGATATGGATTCGGTCGACGACCATGTGTATGTGCCGTCGCTCTCCTCTATAAGCGTGTAGACTCTATCCCCCCTCTCAACAGTCTTCTGATCAACGGGGTTGGCGATACGCGACGGAAGATTGGTCACTGCCAGTTTATCCCATATCAATGAATCGGGATTCTCCTTATGCACGTTTACTTTTATCGTGTAGGTGTAGGTGTTGGTGCCGTCGGCAGCCGTGACATTGAGCTTCACATCCCTTGTAAAGTCAATACTATCGTTGGGATTCTTCAGATAGTCGACGGTCTTCGACTCCTCCGAGCCCCCACTCATCACAATCTCTGCCTTCGACAATCCATTGGCAAACGTGATGACCGGTATGAGACGGCTTATCTTTGTCCCTTTCGGGAGAGAATCGGCATTGAATATCACTCCGCTTTCAAGATTTATAGAAAAGAATACGGAATCAAGGTTTGCCATCACTTTTGTGTCAGCCTTAAGATTGAAATTCTTCACTGCCACATTTGAAATAGTGACTGCCACCTCATCTGTAGGTGTCGTTGATTTATTACACGATGATATGCCTCCCGACAGCAGGATGGCGGCCGGAATCAGATACGATATGCGACGGGTTGTTGTCTTTTTCACTATTTTGACATTGGTTAGTTGCATGGATGATGTCAGGCGGTATACCCGCATATCTCTATTCCACGCACTTGTTACAATTTGCAAAATTAGTATTTCTTGGGGAAATATTCAGCACAAATTCGCTTCATTTTAACAAATAAGTCTTTTTTAGGGCTTTTTAACGTCTGTAAAAAGCAATAATGTTCCCTCTGCACCTCTCAGTTTTTTCCAAATGCACATCTTCCGGAAGAGCCGGGGCGCGCAATCCTTCGCCTAAAACCACAGGAGAGGTCTCCACTCTCACCTCATCGTAAAGCCCTTCGCGGATAAATGAATTGAGAAGTTTCGCCCCACCCTCCACCATAAGGGAAGTCACCCCCTCCTTACGCAAGTCTTCCACGAGACGGCGGCAATCCACTTCTCCGGAGCAGTCAACCACTCTCGGATTCCTACCACCCCAATAGCGCACGTCAAGACGCGGATTGTCGATGCGGCGCGTATTCGCACCCACCATGATAGCCTCAACGTTCGCACGTTCCCTATGCATCCATACCGACGACAACGGCGACGACAGCCTTACCGGCACCGGTCGCCCCTCCTCGTCTACACCCGCCATGCGTCTGTCGGCACTCTCAGCCCATTTGAGCTGTATCCACGGTCTGCCGGAAGTGTGCGCCGTCATGAAACGCTTGTTCAGCGCGATGCACTCATCCTTCAGCACATCCTCATCCACCCTTATGCCAGCCTCACGCATCATCCTCACGCCGCGTCCTGCCACGAGCGGATTCGGGTCGGGAGCACCGACAACCACGTGCGGTATGCCGGTATCGATAATCAGTTTCGCACACGGCGGCGTCTTGCCGTAGTGCGAACATGGTTCAAGCGTGACGTAGATTGTAGCTTCGGAGAGCAATTCACGATCCTCCGGCAGCACGGAGGCTATCGCGTTGACCTCTGCATGAGGACCGCCATACGTGCGATGAAAACCCTCCCCTATTATCCTGCCATTAGCGACCACCACCGCGCCCACCATCGGATTAGGCGCGACGCGTCCCTCTCCGCCTCGGGCAAGTTGCAATGCCCTGCGCATATATTTCTCCTCTATCATAACAGTATATCGGCTTTATTTGGAAAGAGACGCGCACCCCTTGACGGAGCCGCGTCTCTTATCAATTGTCAATTATCAATTATCAATTATTTAGCAAACCCACGCAGACGAAGGAGTGCACCGGCATCCGGCTCATGTCCGCGGAATCGTTTGAACAGAACCATAGCATCTTCCGTATCGCCGCTCTCAAGGATGTTTTTCTTGAAGGAATCTGCTGTCTTCTTGTCGAAAATACCTTTCTGCTCAAACAACTCCCATGCATCAGCCTCAAGCACCTGGCTCCAAAGATACGTATAATAACCCGATGCATAGCCATCGTCTCCGAATATATGCTTGAAATATGGAGAACGGTAGCGGTATGTGATCTCCTCCGGCATACCGATTTTCTCTGTCACTTTTGCCTCAAACGACGGCACGTCTATACCGTTTCCGTCTGTCTGACCCCATTCAAGGTCAAGAAGAGCCGCGCCTGCAAGCTCTGTGGTCACGAAGCCCTGATTGAACTTGGATGATTTCTGAAGTTTCTCTACGAGATCATCGGGAATCACCTCGCCTGTCTTGTAATGACGGGCATACACCTTAAGCACTTCGGGGTCAAAAGCCCAGTGCTCGTTGATCTGAGAGCAAAGCTCCACGAAGTCGCGATCTACGCTTGTGCCGGAGATTGAACGGTAAGGTGCGCGGGTGAGCATTCCCTGCAGGGCGTGTCCGAACTCATGGAAAGTAGTCTCCACCTCATCTATTGTGAGAAGAGCCGGAGTGTCGCCGACCGGGCGGGTGAAATTACCGACATTATAGACTATCGGACGACGCTGTTCGCCATTCTCATAAAGTCCGGCATTCTGCAATTCCTCCATCCATGCGCCCTGACGTTTTGTTGCACGTGGGAAATAGTCTGTCATGAAGACTGAAATATGTTCGCCGGTCTTGGCGTCAACCACCTCATACACCTTCACCTCATCCATATATTTCGGGGCATCCGGCATCTCAACCATCTTTATACCGTAAAGTTTCTCAGCGCAATAGAACAGACCCTTCAGCACGTTCTCAAGTGAGAAATAAGGTCTGACATCCGATTCCTCCAGATTGTATTTCTGCTTCTTCACCTTTCCGGCATAATAATAATAATCCCAGGGTGCAATCTTGAAGCCACCCTTCTCAGCATCGACCACAGCCTGCATGTCGGCAACCTCTTCATGGCTTCTCTGTACAGCCGGTTCAAACACCTGCATCAACAGATTCGTGGCAGCCTCGGGAGTCTTTGCCATCACGCGAGAAGTCATCATCTGCGCAAAGTTGTCAAAGCCCATGATTTTAGCCTTCTCCGCACGCAGTTTCACGATTTTCTCTATCACCGGGAAATTATTGTATTCCCCGTATGACGCAAGGTTCGTATAGCCCTTATAGATAGCCTCACGCAAACCACGGTTCTCGGCATTCTGCAACACAGGCAGACGGCTCGGAGCATGGAGGGTGAAGACCCAAAGACCATCAAGACCACGCTTTGATGCCTCATCGGCAGCCTGCGCTACAGATGATTCCGGCAGACCGGCAAGATCCGCCTTGTCATATACCGTCACGAAGAATGAGTTGGTGGCATTCAGAAGATTCTTATTATACTGGATGAAGAGCTTCGACAATTCATCATTCACCTTTATCAGCTGAGCCTTCTTTTCAGCAGGGAGAGCCGCACCCTGTTCCTGAAACTTCTTGTAGTATTTCTCCACGACCCGCTTCTGCACAGGAGTCAGTTTCTGCTTGTCGCGGTTGTCATACACATATTTTATCTTCTCAAACAACTGTTCGTCAAGATTCAGCTCGTTGGATGCCTCATTGAGCAAAGGTATAGCCTCCTCTGCCATTGTGGCAAACTCATCAGTTGAAAGCGCGTTGTCATAATGATAGAACACTCTTGTCACCCTGTCGAGAATCGGCGACAGATTCTCCAACGGGAGAATAGTGTTGTCAAAATCGGGCACAGCACGATTCATTGTTATCGCGGAGATATTCTCCTTCTGCTCCGCTATACCCGCCTTTATCGCAGGTATGAAATCGGATATACTGATATTCTCAAAAGGGGGAATACCATATTTATTGGTATATTCCGTCAGGAATGGATTTTGTGAATCAGCCATCACTGTTTGGGTTAGTGGCATGCCCAGAAGAAGGGCGGCTGCCGTTGACAATAAGATTTTTTTCATTCTGAAAAAGTATTAGACTATTATTTTGTGAAGGCGAACTCGCCTACCAATGGATAATGATCAGATGTATTTATTTTCCCTACCTTCAGGCTCAATGCCTCCAGATTCCCTCTATAGAGCATCTGGTCGATATGGAAATAGAAGGCATGGAGATTATACGTGAACGTCGGTCCGAAATTCGTCTCGGCATACGCATCCCGCATATCCTCACCCTTTATTATATTGTATGCCCACGATGCCGGCACGTCATTGAAGTCTCCGCATATAATCAAGGGCGCGTTAGGACGTATGCTGTCGATGGCAGCCCGGAGATCGCGTGCATTTTCCGCACGCCGACGGAATGCGTTTCTCAACTTCGACAATATTGTGCCCTTAAGCTCCTTTACACTTGACTTGGCACCGTTGACCGATTTCATCTCCTTCACTACTTGACGTTCCTCTTCCGAAAGGTCGTAGGAATAGAGATGCACCATGCCGACGTTCAATATCTTCCCATTCGGGAAATTGACCTTGAAGAAGTCAAATCTGTGATGACCGCCGTCGTTTACAAGCGACAATCCCGAGCGGTCGACCGGATACTTCGACAATATCTTAATATCCGTAGACGACAATCCTGCACGGAACGGATATTTCCGGATAAGGCTGTCGATCAAGGCAGGACTCGCCTTCTTCAACTCTGCAGGACTGAAATTATTCATCTCTGCCAGACATATAACATCAGCTCCGGAATTGACCATATATTCCACCGCCCTGTTGGTCGGTGCATCCGGTTTCCTGACATCATCCGTGTGGAGCACATTCCAGGAAATGATCTTGAAGGTCTGCTCACCGGGAGATGCCGTCTTGGAGAATTTGAAGGGCACGGCTACCGACATCGGGGCGGCACATGCCAGAAGAGTGAGCACTCCAAGCAGAGAGAAAAACAATCGGTGCATCAGTATCCATGCCAATGACAACAATGCGGTAAGTATCACGAAATAAGGGAATCCAAGGCACAGCACCGCCGGAATCGTGAGATACTCCGGATTGCATTTACCGCCGTATGCGGAGATAAGCGTCAGAATAAACACTACTATCGAAATAATCCTCAGCGCCATGCGCAACAGAGGATTTACAAGTGGAATTGTAAACATTCTCGATTTAAGTTATTTATGAAATTATTTTGTATCTGTTTTTATCTATCACTTCTCAATTTTCCGCGACAGGGCATTCAGTTCACGCCGCTCAACGTCGGTGAGTGAGGCATAGCCGGAAAGACGTATCTTGTCAAGAAGCTCGTCAAGACGCGACATGTCGGATAACCTCCCCCCCGCAGCCCTTGCCACTGCATTGCCGTCGCGCCTGACATTCTTCCGCCTTGGCATTGATATGGGCTCACGGCTACTGACATCACGCATCTTATCTGCGAACCTCTTTACCGGATCATATCCGGCGTTGATTGCCAACGTGAAAAGCACGCCAAAAAGCACACCGCCTACGTGAGCCGCCTGCCCTCCGGCATTACCTCCACCCACTCCGGCAAAGGTCAAGACAATACATCCAAGCGCAACCCATTTCAATTTCACCTCACCAATCAGAAACAGATATAGTCTCAGATCGGGAGTGCGAATCGCAGAGGCTGCAATCACAGCCAAGACCGATGCGGATGCCCCGCATAGATATGATCCGGAATCAGACATACCTGTCACAAGCGCATGAACAGCCACGTACAGCACAGCTCCGGCAAATCCACCTCCGGCATATATCCATGTCAGATGACGGTCGGATAATGACGTCATAAGGATACGTCCGAACCAGAAAAGCCATAGCATGTTGAATAGGAGATGGAGGAATCCGTAGTGTGTCACCATATACGTGGCAGCTGTCCAGAAATGGCGCAATGCCACCGGAGCAGACGACGACACACAGAGCCACTGCATAGTGAAATTACCTGGATATCCGGCATAGTTGCCGATGATGACTATCATCCACACTACAAGGAATATGCCACAGTTTGCCAATAGAAGCCATGCCAATGCACGCGAGCCACACGCCTCTCTGAATTTGTCAATAAAAGCCGCCACCTCTCAATATGCCTTTCTTTTTCCAATACAACAATATAACCAGTCCGAACAGCATTCCGCCGAGATGAGCGAAATGTGCTATCATATCGCTGGCTCCTACTCCAAGGAAAAATTCTATCACTCCATACCCTATGACCATATATTTAGCCTTTATCGGCACCGGAATAAAGAAGAGATACAACGGCATGTCGGGGAAAACGAAAGCGAATCCAAGCAACAGACCGAACACCGCACCGGATGCACCGATTGTCACCATGTGGTTCTTCATCTGCGCCACTGCCGACAAGAATTGAGGATCCCCTTTTGCCAACGCATTGTCAACGACTGCTTTCATGTGGTCGTATGTAAGTCCGTTGAGCGGCGCGATACCACTTATATATTCGTGCTCCCAGGTAAAGGTCCACACCACCTCCTGCACTATAGCCGCACCAATGCCGCATACAAGGTAGAACACAATAAACCGTCGTGCGCCCCATACTCTCTCAAGCGTGGATCCAAACATCCAGAGAGTGAACATATTGAAAAGCACGTGCGCCACCCCTTGCGGCGAATGCAAGAACATGTAGGTCAACACCTGAATGGGGTTGAAATCAGACGCCGATACAAAATGAAGTCCAAGCACGCGAATCATGGTGTCCGAAAATCGTGGGAACAATGCTTCCGCAAGCCAGACTATAAGATTGATTATTATAAGGTTTTTAGTCACCGGCGGTATCGACGCCAGAAAACCTCCTCTATTACTACCAAACATGACGCAAATTTAACAATTTTTCGGTTGCTAACCAAACCGATGCCATCCATCCGGAAGCAATGGAAGTATTTTTTAATAATTTTCACATCAAAGCTTTCCATTTTTACAATATAATTCGTACCTTTGCTGAACTACTAACTCAGTATAACCTAACCAACTTTTCTCAAATGAAAAAATTATCCTTTGCAGCTCTATCCTTGCTTGCGCTCGCCTGCGGACGCAACACGTCTGACAGAGCCATGTCGCCGGCAATACCGGCTGACAACGACCTTGAAAAACGAGTGTCGGAAATAGTATCCAAAATGTCGCTCGACGATAAAGTGGGACAGATGTGTGAGATCAACATTGACGTCATACTCGCAGACTCACTTACCGACGGGAAAGTGACCCTCAATCCGGAAAAAGTGCAGAACGCTTTCGAGAAATATCGTGTCGGTTCCGTACTCAACACTCCTCTCGGAGAGGCTCAAGACCCTGAAATATGGTATAATATCATCAGCGGAATCCAAGACGCTTCAATGAAATATATCGGAGTGCCCGACATATATGGTGTTGACCAGAACCACGGCACCACCTATACAAAGGGGGGAACATTGTTCCCGCAGGAAATCAATATGGCTGCATCCTTCAACCGTGATCTCGTAAGAGAGGGTGCGGAGATATGCGCCTACGAATCGCGTGCATGTGCAATCCCTTGGGTATATAATCCCGTGATGGACCTCGGACGCAACCCGGTATGGAGCCGTATATGGGAAAGCTTCGGTGAAGACCCGTATATCAACGGTGCGATGGCTATCGAGATGGTGAAGGGCTATCAGGGCGATGACCCGAATCATGTCGGCTCCAAGAACGTGGCTGCCTGTCTGAAGCACTATATGGCTTACGGCAACCCCGTCACAGGAAAAGACCGCACCCCGTCATCAATCAATCCGGTAGACCTGCGTGAGAAATATTTCCATCCTTTCAAGGAGGCTATACGCGCCGGAGCACTGTCAGTCATGGTCAATTCAGGCATCAACAATGGTGTGCCGTTCCATGCAAACTATGAGATGCTTACCACTTGGCTGAAAGAAGACCTAAACTGGGACGGTATGATCGTGACCGACTGGGCAGACATTCATAATATCTGGAAACGCGACAAGGTGGCTGCCGACTATAAGGAGGCAATAATGATGGCGATCAATGCCGGAATCGACATGTCGATGACCCCATACGACATGGAGTTCTGCACATTGCTGAAGGAACTTGTCGAGGAGGGTAAGGTGTCAAAAGAACGTATTGATGACGCTGTGTCAAGAATTGTCCGCCTCAAACTGCGTCTCGGACTCTTCGAGATCCCTGCCACAAATCCGAAGGATTATCCTCTCTTCGGCAGCGAACAGCACGCTATGAAGGCTCTTGAGCTGGCTGTGCAGAGTGAGGTGCTTCTAAAGAATGAGAACAACGTTCTCCCCATTGCCAAAGGGAAACGCATCCTCGTGACCGGTCCAAACGCCAACACAATGCGTTCTCTCAACGGAGGATGGTCTTACACTTGGCAAGGCACTGACGATCCCAAGTTCCATTCACAGTATAACACCATATATGAGGCTCTTTGCAACGAATATGGCACATCAAATGTGGTGCTCGAACAGGGTATGGACTACGTGCAGGACTTCGGCAAATGGGAGGCTGAGACCAACGTGCGCATAGAGAAAGCCGTGGCGGCTGCCCGTGGTGTAGACATGATCGTTGCTTGTATCGGAGAGAACTCATATTGTGAGACTCCCGGCAATACGAATGACCTCACCCTCTCACCACGCCAGACTGCACTGGTGAAAGCTCTTGCAGCTACCGGCAAACCCATCGTGCTCGTGCTTAATGAGGGACGTCCGCGCATCATCCGTGAGATCGAGCCCCTCGCAAGTGCAGTTGTAGACGTGCTGCTCCCCGGGAATTATGGTGGTGACGCTCTCGCCCTGCTCCTTTCCGGCAAACGCAACTTCAGTGCAAAACTGCCCTACACATATCCGAAATGGATCAACGCTCTCGCCACATACGACCACAAACCTTGTGAGACTGTCGAAACAATGTCGGGCGCATACAACTATAATGCTGACATCGACGTGCAGTGGCCTTTCGGATACGGCATGAGCTACACCACCTTCAAATATTCCGACATAACCATCGACAAGACAGATTTCTCTGCCGACGACATCCTGACTATCGGAATCACTGTAACCAACAGCGGCAACGTTGACGGTATGGAACCGGTTATCCTTTACAGCTCTGACCTCGTAGCATCGATCACTCCCGACGTGCTCCGCGTGAGAGGGTTCGACAAACTCGACCTAAAGGCTGGCGAAAGTAAGAAACTCGATTTCCAGATTCCGGCATCCGACCTTGCATTCGTGAATTACGACGGCAAATGGACAATCGAGAAGGGTGAGTTCCAGTTCACAATCGGAAGCGAGAAAATTAAAGCCAACTGCACCGAGACCAAAGTGTGGTCAAAGCCCAACATCTGATAAAATCATCCGGAAATAACTGAGGATATTGATATGATAATTTGCGTGCGGTATCATCCATACCGCACGCTTTTTCATTCCATTCCCCCCTTTTTTTACGATTACTTAACATTTTCTCTATTTTCGTAATACTTTTACACCTTTCTATTGTTCTATATTATAAACTATAGAAATGAAGTTTAATCAACTTCATTTGCATAAATTTATTTTATATTCATAAAAAACATATTGAAATCATGACAAAAGGAGATCTCATCAATGAAATCGCTGCAAAAGCGGATATGAACAAAGTGGCTGCAAAAGCGGCTCTTGATGCTTGTCTTGAATCTATCGCACAGGCTCTCGCCAATGACGATAAGGTGCAGCTCATCGGCTTCGGCACATTCTCAGTGGTGGAAAAACCGGAACGCACCGGTATCAATCCCAAGACTAAGGAGAAAATCACGATTGCAGCACGCAAGACCGTTAAATTCAAACCTGCTGACGGGCTCGGCAAGTAACATTCTCATCTAAAGCGACACACGAAGCATCAATCTTTGTGACTCATAAAGTAAGAGAGCGTTTCCACTATTTGTGAAAGCGCTCTTTTTTTGCTAATTTTGCAACGTGGTAGGAGCAATGCAGCCATTTTATCACAATCTGCACACTCCCCCTTGTCAATTAATCATAACATTCTCACAGACAACAACGACAATGACAGTAGAATCAATAATCTCTGGTGCTGTTGCAAAAGCGATCTCCAGCCTTTACGGAGTTTCAATTGATCCGGCATCCATCGTGCCACAGGCTACAAGAAAGGAATTTGAAGGCAATCTCACCATCGTGGTGTTCCCATATCTGAAGGCATCCCACAAGTCGCCCGAAGCCACTGCCACAGAAATCGGCGAATGGCTCGTGACCAATGAGCCGGCAGTGGAGAAATTCAATGTGGTGAAAGGATTCCTCAACATATCAATCAACCCGGCATTCTGGCTCGGTATCCTCCACGATATTGCAGCAGATTCCAACTTCGGCATAAAGAAAGCTGATGAAAATTCCGACCTCGTAATGGTGGAATACTCATCCCCCAACACCAACAAACCTCTTCACCTCGGTCACGTAAGGAATAATCTTCTCGGATATTCCCTTTCTTGCATACTTGAGGCTAACGGTCACAAAGTGGTGAAGACCAACATCGTCAACGACCGAGGCATACACATCTGCAAGTCGATGCTCGCATGGAAGAAATGGGGAAATGGTGCCACTCCTGAATCAGCCGGGAAGAAGGGCGACCACCTTATCGGCGATTTCTACGTGGAATTCGACAAGCATTTCAAGGCGGAAGTGAAGGAACTTATGGATAACGGACGCACCAAGGAGGAGGCAGAAGCTGAATCCCCCCTCATGCTGGAGGCCCGCGAGATGCTTCGCAAATGGGAAGCCGGCGACGAGGAGGTGCGCTCTCTCTGGAAGACTATGAATGAATGGGTATATGAAGGATTTGATGAGACCTACCGTCGTCTTGGTGTAAACTTCGACAAGATATATTATGAAAGCGACACCTATCTTGAAGGTAAGGATCTCGTGCTCGGAGGTATTGAGAAAGGGATAATGTATCGCAAGGAGGATGGTTCAGTATGGGCCGACCTCACAGGCGACGGTCTTGACCATAAGCTTCTGCTTCGTGCTGACGGCACATCCGTCTACATGACCCAGGATATCGGCACCGCGAAACTGCGCTATCAGGATTTCCCCATCGACAAGATGATATACGTGGTGGGCAACGAGCAGAACTATCATTTCCAGGTGCTGTCGCTCCTACTTGACAAGCTCGGTTTCAAATGGGGCAAGGATCTCACCCATTTCTCCTACGGTATGGTTGAGCTTCCTGAAGGTAAGATGAAATCTCGCGAAGGCACTGTGGTGGATGCCGACGACCTCATACAGCAGATGGTGGATTCCGCACGTGAGACCTCTGCCGACCGCTTTGCCGATATGCCGGAGGAAGAGGCTGCCGAAGTGGCACGTATGGTTGGACTCGGTGCGCTGAAATATTTCCTTCTTAAAGTAGACCCCAAGAAGAATATGCTCTTCAATCCGAAGGAATCAATCGATTTCAACGGCAACACGGGTCCGTTCCTTCAGTACACCTACGCACGCATCCAGTCAGTGATACGTCGCGCCGGAGGCATCGACATGTCAGCCACACCGCAGACCACTCCCAACGAGAAGGAATCCACATTGATTCAGAAAGTGGCAGACTTCCCATCGGTAGTGAAGGAGGCTGGCAGGACCTACTCCCCCGCCCTTATCGCCAATTATTGCTATGATCTTGCTAAGGAGTACAACCAGTTCTATCACGACTACTCCATCCTCAAGGAGGAAGATGAGGCAAAACGCACGTTCCGTCTCCTGCTGTCAGCTGTCGTGGCCCGCACACTGAAGTCCGGAGTATCACTTCTCGGCATGGAAATGCCTGAAAGAATGTGATTCACATAAAAAAATCGTTCGTGGCAAATAAACTTGGCATATAATTTGTTGTCTTATTATACAGACGACAGATTTATGTTATCTCCGGATATTCCGGATCATTTCCACAACAATTAAACAAAAGTAAAACTAATTCAATCAATATGGATTACAGGAATCAAAACATGACGCCTCCACCCTACTATGGGTCAGGCGCAATCGTGAATCAGGTGAACTCCGTGATGAAACGCGTCTACGTGCGCATGTTCATCGGTCTTCTGATCTCGGCATTCTGTGCGCTCGGTGTAGCATCAAGCGCAGCTGCCATGCAGTTCATCTTCGGCAACCAGCTTGTATTCTGGGGCATGTTCATCGTAATGCTTGCAATGGCATGGATACTACCCACACGTATGGCGAAGATGTCTACCTCAACCTGCCTTCTGCTCTTCTGCGTATTCTCCGCAATAATGGGCGTATGGCTCGCTCCGATATTCATAGCCTACCGCATAGGCACTATCGTATACACATTCTTCATCACTGCCGGTACGTTTGGCGCAATGTCGGTTTACGGATATTTCACCAAGTCTGATCTCTCAAAGATGGGCACCTACCTTATGATGGCTCTATTCGGACTCATCATTGCATCCGTAGTCAACATCTTTTGGGCCAACAGCACAATGGAATGGATTATCTCAATCGTAGGTGTCCTGATATTCACAGGTCTCACCGCATGGGATACCCAGCAAGTGAAACGTCTCGCAGCCGCTAATCTTGATCCGCAGCTTGCCGACAAACTCGCCACTATGGGTGCGCTCAATCTCTACCTCGATTTCATCAACCTCTTCCTCTTCCTTCTCCGCATCTTCGGCGGTGGCTCACGCGACTGAGACAATTCTCAGATTCTAACTAAAAAAGGAATTTCCGGAAATCCGGAGATTCCTTTTTTTATGCACATTAGCAATCCCACAACAACTATTAATACATATTAACATTTAACTGCCCAATAATGGCAGTTAAAGAATCTAACTTTGCAACATCAAAAGTAAGGCGGTCAACTTTTGATTCCATTACAGCGACCGACCGCCGACGCCAAACAGATTTATAAACATTCAACACAAAACAATCATGAAGACTACATCTCAACGCAAGACATCTGCCAACTTGTCACAATTAGGGTTCGCCACTCTATGCGCATTAGGACTTGCCCTCATGTGTCTCCAGATCAGGAGCATCTTCGGCTGACCACAACGTCAGCAGGCAGACATATCTGCCGACATTCCTTATTCACGACGAAAGCCATCCCGAAAGATGGCTTTCATTGTGTATAATACCCCCATAAATAATCCTTCAAAAACAGGACCCTATCTAACTTCAATAAATCGCTTCCGTAATCCAACTGTCAATTGAGCGAGTCTCCGTAGAGAAATTGGCTCCAACCTTTACCAAGGTCCTGCCATCAGACTTAAACGGCAATAAGTAATCCTTACTGTCTATCTGTGCCATTGCCTCCTGTGCAGACCTGTCAATCTTAAATTCGAACACATAGATATACGCTGATGTCTTGACAACCATATCTATCCTGCCGGAAGCCGTCTTATATTCTATGTCTGTATAGAAGCCCATCAACTTCATCAGTATGTAGATTACGTCTTGATAATGACGTTCAAGATTCTGAAGATCAAATGAATCATATTTAAAATCAGAGAAGAAACTCTGAAGACGCTGCATAAAATCCTCTGTCCTACCGTTCCTTATATCAAGTACAAATTTCCTTATGGCAAATGAAGTCTCCTGTTCCGGCATAGGGGTATAGATGCGGAACAGACTATCAAAGAAACCTCTTTCCACCTCCATATTCGGGAAACCTAATGTCACTGATCCAAATTCCCGGTCATACCCTTTTATCGTAAGATAGCCACTCTGATAGAGCACCGAGAGATAGTTTGACAAGTCAAACGACACGTCTGACAATGAGCGTATATCCGCATCACAATCACTTATACTGCGCAACGGTATCCTACCATCACGTATCATCCTTATCAAGAAAGACGGGGTGCCCGTCCGAAACCAATAGTCGCTGAAGCTACCCGCTGACAACGAATTGAGCAAGCTGAATGGATTATATATATCCGGACTGTTTCTCGGAGTGAAATGATAGCCGTCGTAATTTCGCCGCAACTCCTCATATATCTCCTCTACACTCATTCCCTCCCGCTCAGCGAAATTCTCCACTCCTGATTGGAAATAACGGTGAAGTTCCTCTGTCGTTACGCCGCATATCCCGGCATAACGCTCATCCATAGAGATATCCTGAAGGTTATTGAGATCACTGAAGATACTCAGATGACCGAAACGCGTGACGCCCGTAAGCATTGCAAAGCGTATATGATCATCCTGCTTCTTCAGATTGCTATAAAACGCACGAAGATCCCCACGATATATCTCTTGCAACGGTTCATTGCTAACAGTCTCCAGCAATGGCTTGTCATACTCATCTATCAGTATGACCACCTTCCTCCCCGTCTGCCGGTGAGCCTCCTCTATCACCTGTCCGAAACGCAATCCATACGCATCCTTCGCAGTAACAGCGATTCCATACCTCTTTTCCCAATGGGAAAGCATAAAATCAAGATGAATTTTCAGACTATCGGGTGAATTGAAATTCGAGCCGGTGAAATCTATCCGAAGCACAGGATACTCCCCCCAATCATGATCACTCCCTTCAATCGCAAGACCCTCAAAAAGATCCCGCCTACCCTCAAAAAAAGCCTCTATCGTAGAGAGAAGCAACGACTTTCCAAAACGTCGCGGACGACTCAGAAACACATACTGACTCATTGAAACAAGGCGCCATATATATTCAGTCTTGTCAACATACACATATCCCTCCTCCCTCAACTTAGAGAAAGACTGTATTCCTATCGGATATAATATTTCACTCATAGCCATTCCTTAATCATCTTCATAACAACACTCTCTTAAATCCCGACACAACCAGCTATCCTTCATCTATGATCGCACCTCTGCAATCCAACTATCGATGGTACGAAGTTTTGACGAAAAATTCACGCCTATCTTAATAACTTTTCTGTCACTCGCTTCCCACGAAATTGCATATCCCTTCTCATCAATCTGTCGCAATGCCTCTTCTGCACTCTTGTCAATCTTAAACTCAAAAACATATACTCTCCACGGAGTTTGAGCCACCATATCAACACGTCCAGCAGATTCCACAATCTCACACTTCGTATCAACGCCCAACATAAGGAACACAACATACATACACAAATGCATGTGTTTCTCCAATAATTTAACATCAATCTCATGATAAGGAATTGAAGCCATCAATGAGCGTAGGGTCTGCATCATGTCATCCACATCACCAGAATTAATCGCTTTGCGAAGCGTCATTGTCATATCTCCTATTGTATCAGCATCAACACCTTCAACAAATTCAGGAATAATCAGTTCCACCAATGCATTCTGCACCTCCTGATTGGGGATACCAAGACGATAGGCATTAAACCCGTCAAAATCCCGTATGGTGAGATAACCGGTCTGAAAAAAAAGCGAAAGAGGATTCTCCTTTGTATAAGTAGATCCCAATTGATTTGCCGACACCCAACGGCGTGTAAGATCTCTGAAAGTAAATTTCGACGCTTTAAGATAAGTGGCAAGCACTTTTGACGTGCCGGTAGCCACCCAATAATCCTGAAATGCCTCAAAATCCAATGCACTCAACAGACTGAACGGATTATAAACGTATTCCTCCTCAGAAGTAAAACGATAACCATCATAACGATCGCGAAGCACTTCCACAACTTTATCATAACTCCAACCATATCGCTCTGAAATATCATTCAATGCAGGTTGGAAATAAGTAAGCATTTCCTTCTCCGTAATACCCAAGAAAGATGCATATCTTCTATCAAGACTAATATCCGACAAGTTGTTGGCTCCGGAGAAAATAGTAGTATTCCGAAAACGTGATACCCCCGTGATGAACGCAAATTTTATATATCTATCTGCCGATTTCAGCACACTGAAAAAAGGACGCAAGAGGTCAGTGGCATTCATACGCAACTGCTCATCATGAAGCACCTCTATGATACCTTTGTCATATTCATCAATAAGCACCACCACATTTCTCTTATATTGCTCACTCATCAGACGAATAAGATCAAAAAATAGGCGTCCTATCGGATAACGTTCTCGCGTCCAATAGGATTCAAACGGAAGTGACACCTCGTAATTTCCGGCAATCTCAAAAAGCATCTGACGAAGTTCCTCAACTATCTCATCCGGTTCCACCCCTTTCATTGAGTTAAAATCAATATGTATCACCGGATATTCAATCCAATCCCTTTCCCAATCATACACGGAAAGTCCTTCAAACAAATCCTTTCTTCCACAAAAATAAGCCTCCAGCATCGACAGAGTAAGACTTTTCCCGAATCGTCTCGGACGACTCAGAAAATAATACTTCTTATCCAGCAACGACGGGATAAAACCGGTCTTATCGACATACACATACCCTCCTCGCCGCAATTCCTCAAAAGACTGCAATCCAATCGGATATTTGATTCTATTCTCCTTCATAACATTCCGCATCTCCCTAAAAAGATTCAGTCACAAAGATAATACAAATATTCCGATTCCACCCCCATCCCTTCAAATAAATCAGGGCTATCGTATGAAATTTATAAAATCAAAATTCATGCTGTTGCCCTGATTGCAAACAAAATAATTTGCCAATCCATCTTTTTTTTGTAATTTTGAGACATCACACTATTCATTCGCTTGTTATTATTCTAAACAGTATGAATTATGACAGAATATCACAAACAGACCATCATAAAACAGAAAGCATCAGTAACTTATTGGAATCAGCATCCGCTGAAGCCGGAAGAATACTTCGCTCAATTCAAGCTCTTGCGGGAACAACGACTTGCAAGGGAGTCCAAATCATAACATTATAAAAGAAGGCTCTTCCGCACTCTTAGGAGTGGCGGAAGAGAAGCTCTTTCTCTATGTCGGTGAGGTCGCAACCCATTTGTTCGAGGAGCACGAGGTAGTGGTAGAGGAGATCGGCGGCCTCGTAGATGAAGCGCGGACGGTTGCCGTCTACTGCCTCTATGGCTGATTCCACTGCCTCTTCCCCTACTTTCTGTGCTATCTTCTTGACGCCTTTTATGAATAGGCGCGTAGTGTAGGAGTTTTCCGGCATCTCCTTATGACGTTGCTGTATCAGGGCTGAGAGTTTACGTATGAAACCCTCTTCGGAGGGTGTGTCGAAGCATGATTCGGTGCCACGATGACAGGTGGGACCCACCGGATGTGCCTTCACAAGAAGTGTATCACCGTCACAGTCAAGATACACCTCCTCCACGTTCAGAAAATTTCCCGACGTCTCACCCTTCGTCCACAACTGATTACGTGTACGGCTGAAGAACGTCACCTTCCCCGTAGCCATTGTCTTCTCAAAAGCCTCCCGGTTCATGTAACCGAGCATCAGCACCTTCATCGAAACGGCATCCTGCACTATCACCGGCAACAACCCATCGGCACATTTCGACAGATTCAAATCCTCAAACTTTATATCATTCATCTTTTCTTCCGGATTTTATGATTTATTCTCTTTTCTGACAGTAATGTCAGTATTGTCATTAATGACGATATTGACAGTATTGTCTTTTCTGACGGTATTGACAATATTGTCATTACTGACATTAAGGACCCTAAGGACCTTAAGGACCTTAAGGACCTTATACTTATCTCCTGACTTCGATCCCTTTCTCTGTCAGCTGCTGCTTAAGCGCATCGATCGTTATCTCGCCATAATGGAAGATACTTGCCGCCAACGCCGCGTCAGCATGTCCGGCATCGAGCACCTCCGCAATATCAGCTACGCTCCCTGCCCCTCCGGATGCTATCACCGGAATTGACAATGAGTCGCAGAGCCGCGCAAACGTATCGCACGGATAACCGCTACGCGTGCCGTCATGATCCATAGAGGTGAACATTATCTCCCCCGCACCTCTCTCCTCCACCTCTTTCGCCCATGAGAAAAGCTCACGGTCGGTAAGACGGGAACCACCATGAGTTGTGACTCTCCACTCCCCGTCTATCTGACGGGCATCTATCGCCACCACCACGAACTGCCGTCCGTAACGTGCAGCAATATCGGTGATGAGTTGCGGATTAGCCACCGCCGCACTGTTGACCGTAATCTTGTCGGCTCCGGCATCAAGCAACCTCGCGGCATCCTCCACCGAGGATATACCGCCACCCACCGTGAACGGGATGTTGATACGCTGTGCTATACGTCTGACAAGATCCGTAAATGTGGCGCGCTCCTCTTTCGATGCGCTTATGTCAAGATACACTAATTCATCGGCACCCTCCTTCGCATAGCGGGCACCTAATTCTACCGGATCACCTACATCGGCAAGTCCTTCGAAATTTATTCCTTTCACTGTCCTGCCGTTCTTGACGTCAAGACATGGTATAATTCTTTTTGCTGGCATACTTTTTTAGGTAAGAGTTTAGAGGGAAGAGAAATCAGGAATTGAACTCCTTCAATTGGTCGAGCGAGATACGGTTCTCATAGATAGCTTTTCCTACAATCACGCGCTGAAGCCCACGACGATCAAGTTCCCTGATATCATCCATTGAGGATATGCCCCCCGAAACAGTAAAAATCACATCGGGATAACGTCTGCTCAACTCCACATATAGCTCGGTTGAAGGACCCTGAAGCATCCCGTCTTTCGATATATCCGTGACAATCACCTCCTTCAGACCGTGGGGAAGGAAACGTTCCATAAGGTCATGAATCGACAATGATGAATCCTCAAGCCAACCGCTGACCGACACTTTCCCGTCGCGCAAGTCTGCACCCAATATGATCTTGTCGCCGCCGAACTCCTCAAGCCACGCCTCAAACAATTCCGGATTCTTTACGGCAAGACTCCCGATGATGGCGTGTCCGGCACCGGCGGCAAACACCTCTTCCAGATGCTCCCGGCTCTTTATGCCTCCACCCCATTCCACATCCGGTAATCCCAACGATGCGATCTCCCGAAGGCTCGCAAGATTGCACGGATGCGATGCTTTCGCCCCGTCAAGATCCACAAGATGAAGACGCTTCACTCCGGCTTCCGCATATCGGCGTGCCATATCCACCGGCGACACATCATACACTCTCTGCTTCCCATAATCCCCCTGCGACAGACGCACACATCTGCCGTCGATAAGGTCTATTGCGGGTATTATCTCTATCATGATTCAAATATCAGCCGATTATATTTCCAGAAAATTCCTTATTATCCTCTCGCCCACATCCCCGCTCTTCTCGGGATGAAACTGCGTGCCATAGAAATTCTCATATTTCAAGGCAGCGGAATACATCTCCGGATGGCGCGACGTGGCAATCGTGTCAGGACATAGCGGAGCATAATAGCTATGCACGAAATAGACGTAGCTACCCTTCTCAATCCCCTTGAAGAGTTTGCTTTCAAGGTTTGAGATACGGCTCCAACCCATGTGGGGCACCTTTATACCCGGCACAGCCGGAAATCTCTTCACCTTAGCATCGAAGATACCCATGCACTCCGCGTCACCCTCTTCCGAATGGCGGCACATCACCTGCATACCCACGCATATCCCAAGCACGGGACGGCGCAGCTTCCATATCAGCTCCGGGAGTTGAAGACGTTGCAGGTTAGCCATAGCCTCGGCGGCATTCCCCACACCGGGGAGTATCACGCGGTCGGCATTCCTTATCACATCATGGTCGGCGGTCAGCACCCACTCCGCTCCGAGTCTGCCGAGTGCATTCCCAAGCGAACAGATGTTGCCCATATTATAATCAATGACTGCTATCATAATATTCCTTTGCTTGACGGTAGTTCATAACTGAAGGGGTTGCGGCTGACAGCCATACGCAATGCACGCGCGAACGCCTTAAACACTCCCTCTATAAGATGATGATTGTTCTCCCCCTTTGCGGAGATATGCAAGTTGCACCTCATGGCGCAACAGAGCGACTGGAAGAAATGCTTAAACATTTCGGTAGGCGTGTCGCCCACGTACTCACGCGTAAACTCCACGTTCCATTGAAAATCTATCCTTCCACCCAAATCCATCAGCACCATCGCCCGGCTCTCATCCATCGGGAGCACAAAGCCATACCGTCCGATTCCTCGCTTGTCGCCGAGAGCCTCACGGAGCGCATCACCGAGAGCAATCGCCACATCCTCCATCGTGTGGTGCTCATCCACCTCCAGATCCCCACGACATTCCACAGTCATAGATATGCCGGAATGATGCGGAATCTGCCAAAGCATGTGGTCGAAGAATTTCAGACCTGTATCGATTGCCGACTTACCATATCCGTCAAGATCCACTTCTACGGATATCGATGTCTCCGACGTAGCCCTCTCTATCCTGACGCTCCGTCCGTGAGAAAGGATGAAACGCGCTATCTCATGCCAGTCGTCAGTGGCAAGTACCGCGCCGTCGGGCATATCGCCGTCTGCCTTTCCAAGCAGAATACCCTGCGCACCGAGATTGACGGCAAGCTGCATGTCTGTCAGGCGGTCGCCTATGACAAAACTGTTGGCAAGGTCATAATCCCCGGTCATGTACCCCTTCAACATACCCACACCCGGCTTGCGCGTAGGCAGATTATCCTCCGGGAAACTGCAATCTATCAGCTGCTCGTCAAATTCCACCCCCTCGCCGGCAAGAGTGGTAAGCATCTTGTCATGAGCGGGATGAAACGTCTCCTCAGGGAATGATTCCGTGCCGAGACCATCCTGATTCGACACCATCACAAGATCATACCCCTTCCCCACAAGGGAACGCAGGGCGGAGATCACACCCGGCACAAACTCCAGTTTCTCCAATGAATCTATCTGTTCATCGGCAGGCTCCTTTATTATGGTGCCGTCGCGATCTATGAATATAGCCTTTCTAATATCCTTCATTTCCTGTTGTCATTTATGAGAGGGTTCATTTCCCATACCCCTTTATAAGTTGAAGCGTGCGGCGATTCTCCTCCGGAGTGCCCACCGTAATACGCAACGCGCCGGCACATCCCGGCATCCGTGAACGGTTTCTCACTATCACCCCATTCTTTATAAGATAGTCGTAGACAGCATCCGCATCCGTCACCTTTGCCAAGATGAAATTGGCATCCGTAGGATACACCTTCACCACACATTCCGCCTCCGGCAATGATTCATACATGATACGCGCCCATCTCTTTATCTCATCGATATGGTCGGATGTGCCCCCATCTATGCGGCGAAGAAGCTCATCCTGCACGAGCTGGCTCATGTTATAGGGATACTTAACGCGTCCGAAATATTCTATCACCTCAGGCACCGCAAACGCCATGCCTGACCTCATGCCCGCCATTCCCCAAGCCTTGGAGAACGTGCGAAGCACTATTATGTTGGGAAGACTCTCTATGTCATGAAGCAACGAACCCTTCTCCGAGAAATCGACGTAAGCCTCATCCACCACCACCATGCCGTGAAATCTCTCCGCCAACGCAATTATCTCCTCCTTAGGGAATGCATTGCCCGTAGGATTATTGGGACTGCATATCCATATCAATTTGGTATGCTCATCAGTAGCGGTAAGTATGCGTTCCACCGGGAGAGAGAAATCCTCATTCAGCTGCACCTCGCGCAACCCGACATCGTTTATGGCAGCCGACACCTTATACACCCCGTAGCTCGGAGTGATAGCCACTGCATTATCCACTCCCGGCTCACAAAACACCCGGAAGATTAAATCTATTGCCTCGTCGCTACCTGCCCCACCTAAAAATATCGACTCCGGCTTAACGTCCAGCAGTGCGGAAATCCTCTCCTTCAGACGACGCTGATGAGGGTCGGGATAACGGTTCACACCATTCTGATAGGGCGATTCATTGGCATCGAGCCACACGGATATATCCCCGCCCTGAAACTCATCGCGGGCTGTGGAATATGGTTCGAGACGAAGAATATTCTTCCTTATAAGAGCAACTGGATTCATCTTAACTAATTCTCATTTTTCAATTCCCAATTCCCAACTCTCACTTCCACCGCCAAGGCATGGGCATCAAGACCCTCGGCACGTGCCATCGTGGTGATGACATCGGCAAGACCATCCAAGCCCTCCCGTTTAAGCTCCTGATACGTGATCTTGTGCATGAAGCTATCGATATTCACTCCGCTGAACGAACGCGCCCATCCAGACGTGGGAAGCGTGTGGTTTGTGCCCGACGCATAATCCCCGGCACTCTCCGGCGAATAATTACCGATAAAGACGCTACCCGCAGCAGTGATGCGTTCAGCCACATTCCACGGATCCCTCATCGAGATTATAAGATGCTCGGAAGCGTAGGTATTGGCAAAATCAATCATACTCTCACGGTCGGCAAACGTGATTATACGGCTATGCGAAAGCGAACCCTCTATAGAATCGCGACGCGGAAGCCGTGAGGCAAGACGCTCCACCTCAGCCCTTACACTCTCCGCAATACTCTCCGAAGAGCACACTGCTATAGCCTGACTGTCGGGACCATGTTCCGCCTGCGAAAGCATATCGGCGGCAACGTATGTCGGAGAAGCCGTATCATCGGCAAGCACCATCACCTCACTCGGTCCGGCAGGCATGTCAATGGCAGTGAAACGGCTGACCATCTGTTTTGCCTTCGTCACAAACCTATTGCCGGGTCCGAAAATCTTATCAACCTTCGGGATACTCTCCGTGCCGAACGCCATAGCAGCAATCGCCTGTGCACCACCGACACGGAAAATCTTATCGACCCCACACAAATAGGCTGCAAACAATATCTCCGGAGATATACCATGCTCACCGTTCTCCGGAGTGCACAACACAATCTCATTACATCCGGCAATCCTTGCCGGCAGCGCAAGCATCAGCACTGTGGAGAACAACGGTGCCCTACCTCCGGGGATATACAATCCCACACGGCGTATAGGCACAGCCCTCTGCATACAGGTCACACCGGGCATTGTCTCACATTCCACCGGAGCGGGGAACTGAGCCTTATGGAACGCCGTGATATTCTCGGCAGCCTTACGTATGGCTTCCGCCACATCCTCCTTCACCATCCCGATCCTTTGGGAAATCTCATCATCCGTGACCGACAATGACTCACCCTTAAAATTATCAAACTTGCGGGCATATTCAAGCAGAGCGGCATCGCCACGCTCCCTCACCGTCGAGATTATATCCTCTACGGCACGTTCGATATCCTTATCGTCCGGTATGTTGCGCTCGCACAGCGAATCCCATTCACTACGCGACGGATTAACTATCAACTCCATTATCTTATTATATTTTCAAGAGCAAGCACAAGGATATCGGCAGCCCCTATCTCTTTCAACTTCTCAATCTTCTCCCAAAGCACATCCTCATGCACCACTACGTGGAGCGACACCCAATCCTCGTCTGCCAACGGAAGCACTGTCGGGCTCTTCATACCGGGCAACAGGCGCACCGCCTCCTCCACCTTCTCCTTCGGAAGGTTCATCAGAAGATATTTCATGCCACGACTCTCCAGAATAGATTTGAAACGGAACATCAGTTTCCCGATCTCCCTCTCCTTCTCCTCATCAAGATGAGGATTGGCAATCAGTACAGCCTCCGAATTGATGACAGTCTCCTCCTCACACAGACCATTCTGTATCAGAGTGCCGCCCGACGACACTATATCGAATATGGCATCAGCCATACCCACGGCAGGAGCCACCTCTACCGATCCTGCTATCTCATGCACAAAAGCATGGATATTATTCTCATTGAAATAATTGCGAAGTATGACCGGATAAGACGTTGCCACCCGTTTCCCCTCAAACCATTTCACCCCTGGATAGTCCACCCCTTTAGGCACGGCAAGTGAGAGACGACACGCTCCGAATCCGAGTTTCATCCTGACGTCAACATCCTGTTCCTTCTCAAGCACCTCATTAAGTCCGACTATACCAATGTCTGCCACCCCCATAGCCACCGCCTGGGGAATATCATCATCGCGGAGATACAGCACATGCAAAGGGAAACCCTTGGCATCGGATATTAACTTACGATGGCTTGCCGACGCCGAGATTCCGGCATCAGCCATCAACGATACAGTGTCTTCGTTCAGACGTCCCTTGTTCTGAATGGCGATTGTGAGCATAATTTCTATATTTTACCTGTAGACTTATAGCTAAGTCCTACCAATTTTTACCTTATAAGCAGGATTTATATCCCGCCCCGTTTACTTTATGACCACAAATTTACCTTATAAACTACATTAATGCAAATTATATTACTAAAATCATAAAATAATTAATATAATATCAATAAATAGTGCATAATTTGTCACAAATCACCTATCACCTGTCACCTGCCACATATCACATGTTACATATCACCTTGCGCAATGCGCACATATAGTTTGCGGTAGAAGGGATGTGCCGTCAAGGTAGTGGAATCTCCTATTATTATAAGTTTCATACGCGCACGTGTCATAGCCACATTCATCCTACGGAGATCGCGCAGAAAACCTATGTTACCCTCCTCATTGCTCCTAACCATAGATATGACAATGACGTCTCTCTCCTGACCCTGGAAGCCATCGACAGTATTCACCGTTATGCTGCTTCGGAACGGCTTGAAGAAAGGCGTGTGCTTTATCAGATGACGGAGATACCTCACCTGTGCGCGATACGGTGAAATCACCCCGACGTCTATCCGCTCCTCCAAGAAACGCTCTTTCCCGATTCTCTCGATATAATTCTGTAGCGTCAGTAGCGTCAGCAAAGCCTCGTCGCGGTTGACTCTCCCATAACTTCCATTTGTCAACGACTCACGAAACTGCACCATATCCTTGCTCTCCTCATGCTCGCCACTTTCCAAACCATGCAGTCCGGCAGTGTCAACCCATTCTATCGGTGAGTCATAGTCAAGAATGCCACGATATTTCACGTCGGGGGCAGCCACCATGGCACCATGATAGAAATTATCGCTTGAAAATCGCATGATCTCCTCATTCATACGGTATTGCATACGCAGCAACGTCACCGTCTCCGGATGATTCTCAACGATTCTCTCCATCAACGATTTTCCAAGTCCACCCTTCATTGCCTCGTAGCACTTCACAGTCGGAGGCAACTGACAATGGTCGCCGGCAAGAATCACGCGCCCCACCCTGCGCATCGGTATCCAGCACGCCGCTTCAAGAGCCTGAGCCGCCTCATCTATAAATAAGGTGGAGAATTTCATACCCTCCAGTAATCTGTTGGCACTCCCGGCAAGCGTGGATGCTATCACATGGGCACTGCTGAAGAGATCGTTGTTTATCCTGATCTCCAGCTCCGTGGCACGGCTTTTAAGCCTATCCATCTTCTGATGCCACTGGTCGGTGCCATGCCGACGCGCCCCCTGAAGTTCGCGGATAGTCTTGCGTATGCTCCACAACGTTGGATAATCCGGATGTGTCTCAAACCTACGTTCATACGTGAACGACAGCATCTTGTCGTTCACCCTTGTCGGATTACCGATTCGTAAAACATTGATGCCCCTGTCGGTCAGTTTCTCTGAAATCCAATCCACAGCCATATTGCTTTGGGCGCACACAAGCACCTGACTCTCCCTCCGCAGCGTCTCATGGATAGCCTCCACAAGCGTAGTGGTCTTACCCGTGCCCGGAGGACCATGCACTATCGCCACATCCTTGGCACGCAACACCTTGTTGACACCCTCCTCTTGTGTGGAGTTGAGATATGGGAAGCGCATGGGAGTGAACGTCAACTCCTCACATTTCCTTCCGGAATATATCAGATCGCGCAACTCTCCAAGCCTACCCTTTGCGGAGATGGTCCTGTCAATTGCCTCAAACATCAGACGGTAGGTGGTTTCATCAAACGACATGACCACCCCCGCCTCACCGGTAGAGAGTGCCGACACGTCGGCTGATTCCGCAATCGTGACAGCCATACGGTCCTCATCCACAAAACTTACCGTACCGGAAAAGATATGACGCACGATGCCATCTGTCTTGGCGACAAACAGCGATACCGGCTTGCCATACTCAAAATTATGATCGGCATCATCCCCCGAAGTCCGCATGACCTCCAGCACCCGCTGGTTGAGCGAATTATAATATGTGCGACCGATACGCAGCGGAAACCATGCATCCCCACGGTCTGCAAGCCTGCTCACGCCGATCTTCTCCGTCATACGGCAATATGACTCCTTTTCCGATTGATATTCCAGCTGAAGGAGACGACGTTGCTCCGTCAGCGCATATAATGCTCTATCCATACCGCAAAATTAAAGACACAATATGCTACAAAGCGCTCATCTAACATAAAAATACGAAATATTGACCAACTAATAAGCAAATTTAGGATATTTATTGCCGTTTTTCGATTTTTTAATATTACCTTTGCAGCCGAAATTAACTTTATTATGAAATTTTCCACTATCAAAAGCGCGGCTATCGCAGCCGCTCTCATCCTCCCCTCCGCATCTGTAATAGCGGAAGGGTATCAGGTAAACTCTCTCAGCACACGACAGCTCGGCATGGGACATGCCGGAATCGGTATGAAACTTGGTGCGGAAAGCCAGTTCTTCAATCCTGCGGCAATGGCATTCATGAACGACAAGGTGGATCTCTCCGCCTCTTTCAATGCCATATTCCCGACATGCACCGCCACCGTCGGAGGGAAGGAGTACACCACCGACAACAAGGCTTCCACACCCTTCAGTATTTTCGGCGCGTTCAGCATCTTCGACAATCTCAAAGCCGGTATATCCGTATATACCCCCTACGGCAGTTCAATCGACTGGACCGACAACTGGCCCGGCGCGACCCTCAACCAGTCTGTAAGTCTCGCAGCCTATACTGTGCAGCCTACAATCTCTTGGAAAATATTGCCCAACCTCTCTATCGGCGCGGGATTGACCATGACATGGGGATCGGTGAATCTCAACAAAGGACTCATCGACGGCAAGACCCTCGACGCAATGCTCGCCGCAATAGGCAGCCAATATAGATTTGGGGATGTGACGCCTGCCTCTGTCAATCTCAACGGTAAGGCGGATATGGCATTCGGCGTGAATCTCGGCGTGATGTATGATTTTTCAGAACATGTAAGTGCCGGTGTGAATTTCCGTTCAAAAAGCATGATGAAGGTGAAGGCTGGTGAGACCACAGTCAGCTATGCCACCTCCGACCCCACTATTCTCGCGCTCCTCACTTCAAAGCTTGACGGAATCTCAAAGACAGATTTCAAAGCAGAGATGCCCTGTCCCGCCACTCTCGGATTCGGAGCATCATGGCATAACGACCGCGTAGTAGCCGACTTCGACGCCCAGCTCACATTCTGGAACGCCTATAAGAGTCTTGACATATCATTCGACGGTGCTTCACAGTTTGACCAGCATCTTGAGAAGAACTACCATAACTCATGGCTCATGCGTGCAGGCGTGGAATGGAAAACCACCCCTCGTCTTGACCTTCGTGCAGGTCTTATGGTCGATTTCTCCCCCTGCGATAAGGAATATTATAATCCGGAGACACCGGGCATGACAAAAATCGAACCGACATTGGGTCTGACATTCCGCCCCATACCATGCCTTGGAGTCAACTTGGCAGCGATGTACGTGGCAGGATGCGGAATCGACAACGCCTCCTACACCTCCACTAACGTACTTACCCAACAGCCGGAGACATTCACAGCCGACTACCGCGTTCACTCCTGGACAGCCTCCGTCGGTCTCTCCCTCTCATTTTAATACGCGTGCGCTACGCGCAATGTTACATATTACAAAAAAGGAGAGCATCTGTGATGCTCTCCTTTTTCGTACAGGAAGTGGGACTCGAACCCACACAGCCGGTAAGGGCCAAAGGATTTTAAGTCCTTCGTGTCTACCATTCCACCATTCCTGCAGCCAAAGCCACCTGTCGGTGCTGTTTGCGGATGCAAAGATAATGCTTTTACTCGTCATTCCGCCAATTTAAACATTTTTTAACTTTTCAGCAAAATTCCAAGTAGTCTTAGTAGTCCAAGTAGTCTTAGTAGTCCAAGAAGTCCAAGAAGTCTTAAGACCACTTGGACCACTTTGACTTCTTAGCCGCCTATAAGCTCCTGCAATCATTATCCGATTATTCCGATTATTGTCCAATTTATCCGATTTTAGCAAAATATGTTTTAAAACATATAAAAATAATTTGGAGCCGAAATTTTGAGTGTTAATTTTACACCCAAAATCAAAAAGCCTTTAGAACTTAGAGAAAAAGACCTCTCTATACCTAAAGAAAAACTCTTTCATCTAAGATATTTGACTTTTATTTAATCTAAATACATCTCCAAACAATGAAACAACTACGAATCGCAGCAGGCATCGGTGCACTTCTCGCCCTCGCAGCCTGCGGAAGTGGCAACGGCAATGTCCAGCTGACAAAGTCCGGTCTTAATCCGGAAAAATTCAAGGCAGAGTTCAAAGGCGACTCTACCGCCCTGTTCACTCTCGTCAACGCAAACGGCGCAGAGGCTTGCATAACCAACTTCGGCGGTCGTCTCGTGTCAATGATGGTGCCCGACAAGAACGGTGATTTCCAAGATGTAGTTCTCGGATTCGACAGCATACAGGCATACTTCCCTGAAAACAATCTCTCTGACTTCGGTGCATCTATCGGACGATATGCAAACCGAATCAACCAAGGTCGTTTCGTCATTGATGGCGACACAATCCAGCTTCCTAAGAACAATTTCGGTCACTGCCTCCACGGCGGCGGTGAGATGGGCGATCTCGGCTGGCAGTATCGCGTATATCAGGCAGAGCAGCTCAACGACTCCACTCTCGCCCTCACAATTGTATCTCCCGACGGCGACAACAAATTCCCGGGCAACCTGACCGCAACCGTGACTTACACACTTCGCGGTGACAATGCTCTCGATATTAAATATACAGCGACTACCGATAAACCCACTATCGTAAACCTTACAAACCATTCCTACTTCAACCTCTCCGGCGATCCGACTCACCCCATCACCGACAATCTCATGCAGGTTGTTGCCAACGGATACACTCCGGTAGACTCCACCTATATGACTACAGGCGAAATCGCCACTGTCGAGGGCACTCCGTTTGACTTCCGCACAGCACGCCCCGTCGGTGAGTTCATAAAGGATTTCTCCAACCAGCAGATCAAGAACGGCAACGGCTATGACCATAACTTCGTGCTTGACAACAACGGCAGCATCGACAACCTCGCCGTACAGCTCTATAGCCCGGAATCAGGCATCGTGCTCGACGTCTACACCAACGAGCCGGGAATGCAGGTATATTCCGGCAACTTCCTCGACGGAAAGGTGACAGGCAAGAAAGGTATCGTCTACAATCAGCACGCCGCTATCTGCCTTGAGTCGCAGCACTATCCCGACTCTCCCAACAAACCACAGTGGCCCAGCGTCCGTCTGAATCCGGGTGAGACCTACAATTCTGAATGTATCTACAAATTCAGTGTAAAATAATAACGCGAATCAAAATCGATACCTCTCTCCTCCCTCCTCTCCCCTTCCTTACCTATTATGTTATGCTCTAATAGCTCAACCTAATAATTACCAAAAACTCTAACATCTAACAAATCTAAATTATGCAAACCTTAGACTGGATTGTCATCGCACTATTCTGCTTGGCACTCATAGGCATTATCGTCTGGGTAATGCGTCAAAAACAAGGAAACGCCGAGGATTACTTCCTCGGAGGTAAGGATGCTACATGGATTGC
This sequence comes from Lepagella muris, assembly GCF_004793975.1. Taxonomy (NCBI): domain Bacteria; kingdom Pseudomonadati; phylum Bacteroidota; class Bacteroidia; order Bacteroidales; family Muribaculaceae; genus Lepagella; species Lepagella muris. Next base: position 35,986 of record NZ_SRYB01000007.1, on the reverse strand, counting down.
TATCGGTGCGTCTATATTTGCATCCAACATCGGCTCAGAACATCTCATCGGTCTTGCCGGCTCAGGTGCATCCTCCGGTATGGCAATGGCACACTGGGAGATCCAAGGCTGGATGATCCTTCTTCTCGGCTGGGTATTCGTGCCCTTCTACACTCGCTCGATGGTCATAACCATGCCTGAATTCCTTGAACGTCGTTACAACGGTGCATCCCGCACTATTCTCTCTGTAATCTCCCTTATATCTTACGTATTGACTAAGGTTGCCGTTACAGTCTACGCCGGAGGTCTCGTCTTCCAACAGGTATTTGGAATCGACACACTCTGGGGAATCGATTTCTTCTGGATTGCAGCCGTAGGTCTTGTTGTGATCACAGCTCTCTACACAATCTTCGGCGGTATGAAGTCAGTGCTCTACACCTCTGTACTCCAGACCCCTATCCTCCTTCTCGGTTCACTCATCATCCTCGTGCTCGGTCTTAAAGAACTTGGCGGTTGGGACGAAATGATGCGAATCTGCTCTGCTGTTGAAGTAAATGAATATGGCGACACAATGACCAACCTTATCCGCAGCAACAGCGATAATCAATATCCTTGGCTCGGTGCATTGATTGGCTCTGCCGTGATCGGTTTCTGGTACTGGTGTACCGACCAGTTCATCGTTCAGCGTGTGCTCTCCGGTAAGAACGAGAAGGAATCACGCCGAGGCACAATCTTCGGTGCTTACCTCAAGCTCCTCCCCGTATTCCTCTTCCTTATCCCCGGTATGATCGCATTCGCCCTTCATCAGAAAATGGGCAGCTTCCTCCCCCTTGATCCCACCACAGGCAACGCCATCACTGACGCAGCCTTCCCCACTCTTGTAGCTAAATTGCTTCCTGCCGGTGTGAAAGGACTTATCGTCTGCGGTATCCTCGCAGCCCTCATGAGTTCACTTGCATCACTCTTTAACTCATCAGCAGCCCTCTTCACCATCGACTTCTATCAGCGTTTCCGTCCTAAGACCGATCCCAAGAAAGTGGTTAAGATCGGACAAGCAGCCACTATCGTCATCGTGGTTCTCGGCATCCTCTGGATTCCCGTGATGCGTTCAGTAGGCGACGTGCTCTATCTCTATCTGCAGGACGTTCAGTCAGTGCTTGCCCCGGGCATCGCAGCAGCATTCCTTATGGGTATCTGCTGGAAACGCGCCACTCCGCTTGGCGGCATGTGGGGTCTTATCTCCGGCTTGGCAATCGGTCTCATCCGTCTTGGTGCAAAAGTTTACTATGGCGGCATCTGTGGTCTTGAGCAAGGCGCAGGCGGCGGAAGCTTGATGCAGACACTCTTCTACGACTACAACTGGCTCTTCTTCTGCGGTTGGATGCTCGTATTCTGTCTGGCAGTCGTTATCCTCGTCAGCTTGTTCACCACACCCAAACCTGAAGCTGAGATCCAGGGTCTCGTATTCGGCACATCCACACCCGAACAGCGTGCTGCTACCCGCGCAAGCTGGAACAAGTGGGACGTGATCCATTCTATCATCATCCTTGGCATCACAGCTGCATTCTACTACTATTTCTGGTAATCCGGATATTTTACCAAAAACGAGTAATCATTCAAAGGGATAATGACAACTCCTCTAACGGCATATTCCTCCTTTCCACGGTTTCACGTCTCAGTCGACTGCATCATATTCGCTGTTGACAACGACAGCCTGAACGTGCTGCTGATAAAGCGTGATTTCGAACCGGAAAAAGGGAAATGGTCGCTTATCGGAGGCTTCGTCAACGACAATGAGAGCGTTGACGAAGCCGCCCGAAGAGTTCTTCAGGAGCTGACCGGTCTCAACGACGTCTTCGTGCGTCAGATTGGTGCCTTCGGTGAAATTGACCGCGATCCGGGTGCACGGGTGATCTCTGTGGCATACTTCGCATTGCTCAATAGAAATGAAGTGGATGAGAAGGTCCTTAAGGAATACAATGCCGACTGGGTGAACGTCAACACGCTACCGCCACTCGGGTTTGATCATCCGGGAATGATCAGCAAGGCTCTTTCCGTGATGCGGCGAAAGATTCTGACCGATGCACTCGCATTCAACCTTCTGCCTGAATATTTCACACTCACGCAGCTTCAGACGCTCGTGGAGACAGTGACAGGCAAGGAACTCGACAAACGGAATTTCCGCAAACGCATAGCGGAGATACCTGGACTCGAACAGACAGACCTCATCGATAAGGAATCATCGAAACGCGGTGCACGTCTATACCGGTTTGTGCATCCTGCATGACCATCGTAAGGATGACGGCATGCACAGGTCAAATAATATTTTTCAATTTAATTCTGACTCTCTTAATAATTAGCTATATGCTCGAACAACTTAAGAAAAAAGTTTGTGAAGCCAACCTCGAACTTGTGGCTCACGGTCTCGTGATTTTCACATGGGGCAACGTCTCCGGCATCGACCGTGAACGCGGTCTTGTAGTGATCAAGCCCTCCGGCGTAAGCTACGACAATATGAAACCTGAGGATATGGTAGTGGTGGATCTTGCCACAGGGAAAGTGGTGGAAGGCTCACTGAAACCCTCCTCCGACACCCCCACCCATCTCGCACTCTACCGTGCATTCCCCGAAATCGGCGGTGTAGTACACACCCACTCCACATTCGCCACTGCATGGGCTCAGACAGGGAATCCGATCCCGAATATCGGCACCACACACGCCGACTATTTCCATGAGGCAATCCCCTGCACCCGCTCAATGACAGAGCAGGAGGTAAAAGGCGACTACGAGCTGGAGACCGGCAACGTGATTATCGAGACATTCGAGGGCATGAACCCAATGCACACCCCCGGCGTACTCGTCAACAACCACGGACCCTTCACATGGGGCAAGACACCCCACGAGGCAGTACACAACGCAGTCGTGCTCGAACAGGTGGCAAAGATGGCATTCGTGGCATTCACCCTCAACCCGCAGCTCACGATGAACCCGCTCCTCGTAGAAAAGCACTTCAACCGCAAACACGGTCCCAACGCCTACTACGGGCAATAATCACGCCGCAGCATCCTCATGCTACCCCATGATATAACACGATGCATCATGATAAATCATGATACAACATGTTACATCATGATACCTCATGTTACATCATGATACATCATGATACAACAAAACAACCAAAACCAACAAAAAACAAAACCAACAACCTAAAAAAACAATACAACCATGTTTGAAAACTATGAAATCTGGTGGGTAACAGGTGCCCAGCTCCTCTACGGAGGCGATGCAGTTGTCAAAGTCGACGCTCATTCACGCGAAATGGTAGAAGGTCTCAACAACTCAGGCAACCTTCCCGTAAAAGTAGTATATAAAGGCACAGCCAACTCATCAAAAGAGGTAAGCGAAATCATGCTCGCTGCCAACAACGACCCCAAATGTGCCGGTGTCATCACTTGGATGCACACATTCTCACCCGCAAAAATGTGGATCCGCGGTCTGCAGCAGCTCAACAAGCCGATGCTCCACTTCCACACACAATACAATGCCGAAATTCCATGGAACGACATGGATATGGACTTCATGAACCTCAACCAGAGTGCACACGGCGACCGTGAGTTCGGTCATATCTGCACCCGCATGCGCATCCGTCGCAAAGTTGTCGTAGGACATTGGAGCGACCCCGAGGCTCAGAAAAAAATCGCCGTATGGGAGCGCGTGGCTGTAGCTTGGGCTGATGCTCAGGACTGCCTCATCCTCCGCTTCGGCGACCAGATGAACAACGTTGCCGTGACCGACGGCGACAAGGTGGAGGCTGAACAGCGTCTCGGCTACCACGTGGACTACACCCCCGTAAGCGAGCTGATGGAATACCACAAGCAGATCAAGGAGGAGGATATCAAGGCTCTCGTGGAGACTTACTTCAACGAATATGTTGTAGCCGACAATCTGAAAGATCCCTCTACTGAGGAATACAAGAAGATCTGGAACGCCGCTCACGCTGAGCTCACTCTCCGCGCAATACTCAAGGCTAAGGGTGCGAAAGGCTTCACCACAAACTTCGACGACCTCGGCACTAACGACATCAACGATCCCAAATTCGTCGGCTTCGACCAGATTCCGGGTCTCGCTTCTCAGCGTCTCATGGCTGAAGGCTACGGCTTCGGCGCAGAGGGCGACTGGAAGAGCGCGGCTCTCTACCGCACAGTATGGGTGATGTCGGAAGGTAAAGGCTGCTCATTCCTTGAGGACTACACTCTCAACTTCGACGGCAAGAACAGCTCAATCCTCCAGGCGCACATGCTTGAGGTGTGCCCCCTCATCGCAGAGGAGAAACCTCGTCTGGAAGTTCACTTCCTCGGCATCGGTATCCGCAAGAGCCTCACAGCACGTCTCGTGTTCACATCTCGTCCGAACCCCGGCATCACTGCCACAGTCGTTGACCTCGGCAACCGTTTCCGTCTGATCGCAAACGACGTAGAGTGCATCAAGTCGAAACCGCTTCCGAAGCTTCCCGTGGCATCCGCTCTCTGGATTCCCATGCCCAACTTCGAGACAGGCGCGGCTGCATGGATTCTCGCCGGCGGCACTCACCACTCTTGCTTCTCCTACGAGCTCACCCCCGAATACTGGGAAGACTACGCAGAGATCGCAGGCATCGAGATGGCACACATCAACGCCCACACCACAATCCCGGCATTCAAGGATTCACTCCGCTGGAACGAGGTGTACTACATGCTTAACAAATCACTTTGCTAATCCCTCCCCTCATGCCTGAAAAAGCAAAAGCAACCATAGAGTCGGGTAAAGCCATCCTCGGTATAGAGTTTGGCTCTACCCGCATCAAGGCTGTCCTCATCGACGAGAACAACAACCCCATAGCCCAGGGTAGCCACGAATGGGAAAACCAGTTTGTCAACAATCTCTGGACCTACAGCCTGGAGGCTATCTGGTTTGGCGTTCAGGACTGCTACCGCGACCTCCGCGAGAACGTGAAGGAGAAATATGGCGTGGAGATCACCTCGCTTGCCGCTATCGGCATCAGCGCGATGATGCACGGCTACATGCCGTTCGACAAGGATGGCAACATGCTCGCCCCGTTCCGCACATGGCGCAACACCAACACCGGTGAGGCTGCATCCATCCTTTCCGAGCTCTTCCAGTATAACATACCTCTCCGCTGGAGCATCTCTCATCTCTACCAGGCTATCCTCAACGGTGAGGAGCACGTGAAAGATGTGGCGTTCATCACCACACTCGCCGGATATATCCACTGGCAGCTCACCGGAGAGAAAGTCATCGGCATAGGCGACGGCTCCGGCATGATACCCGTGAATCCGGAGACAAAGAACTACGACGCCACTATGGTGGAGAAGTTTGACAACCTCATCGCCGACAAAGGTTTCTCTTGGAAACTGGAGGATGTGCTTCCGAAAGTGCTCCTGGCAGGTGAAAACGCCGGCACACTCACTGAAGAGGGTGCCAAGAGACTCGACATCTCCGGCAATCTCCAGGCAGGCGCACCCCTTTGCCCGCCTGAAGGCGACGCAGGCACCGGCATGGTGGCAACCAACGCCGTGAAGCAGCGCACAGGCAACGTGTCTGCCGGCACGTCATCATTCTCGATGATCGTTCTGGAGAAAGAGTTGAGCAAGCCTTACGAGATGATCGACATGGTGACCACCCCCGACGGTAGCCTCGTGGCAATGGTGCACTGCAACAACTGCACCTCCGACCTCAACGCATGGGTGGGTCTCTTCCGTGAATATACCGAACTTCTCGGCGTGCCCGTTGACATGAACGAAATCTTCGGCAAGCTCTACAACAACGCTCTCACCGGCGACCCGGATTGTGGTGGTCTCGTATCCTACAACTATTTCTCCGGCGAGCCTATCACCGGACTTAACGAGGGACGTCCGCTCTTCGTGCGTTCAGTCGGCAACCGCTTCAACCTCGCCAACTTCATGCGTGCCAACATCCACGCAGCCGTTGCGTGCCTGAAGATCGGCAACGACATCCTTTTCAACGACGAGAAGATCAAGGTGGACCGTATCACCGGACACGGCGGTCTCTTCAAGACTCCGGGCGTGGGTCAGCGCATACTTGCCGCAGCCCTCAACTCCCCCATCTCCGTAATGGAGACAGCCGGAGAGGGTGGCGCATGGGGCATGGCTCTCCTTGCAGGCTATCTGGTCAACAACCACAATGACCGCAACCTCGCCGACTACCTTGAGATGGAGGTCTTCGCCGGCAACACCGGCGTGAGCATCTCCCCGACAGAGGAAGACGTTGCAGGCTTCAACGTATATATCGAGAACTACATGGAGGCACTCCCCGTGGAGAAAGCCGCCGTGGAATATAAGAAATAGGTTTATAGTTTATAGTTTATGGGGGATAGATTATGGTTTATGGGGTAGGATTTATAGTTTATGGGTTATGATAAACGGTACAAATGTACGACCTTAAACCTTAAACCCTAAAACCTAAACCATAAACTATAAACCATAAACTATAAACCTTAAGTAAAAATTGGCAAGAGGATGTGCGCAACCCGCACATCCTCTTTTTCCGCATCAGCTTTCGGCTACGAAATCACCCGGCTTCATACCGAACTGCTTCTGGAAGCATCGGGCGAAATATGAACTGCTGTTGAACCCCACCATATAGCTCACCTCATTGATGCGGTATTTACCCTCCTTCAGCAATGCGGCGGCACGCTTCAGACGCGTTATCTGGATCAGTTCATTAGGCGTGACGTCGGCAAGACTGCGTATCTTGGTGTAGAGTCCGCTGCGGCTTATGCCGATATGGTCGGCAAGAAACTCCACGTTAAGCTCCGGATTGGAGAAATTCTCCTCTATGAGAGTCTGAAGTCTGGTCAGGAACTCGTTATCCACCTGAGTTGAGGCAAGAGTGGTCATAGGCTCAAGAGGCATGTCGGCAAACTTACGTTTCAGCATGGTGCGCATCTCCAGAAGATTTGCCACACAGGCGGCAAGATAATTGGTGGAGAACGGTTTCTCCAGATAGAAATCCGCCCCCGACTTCATCGTCTCTATCTTCGACATATTATCGGTCTTGGCAGTCAGCATCACAAACGGCACATGGCAAAATCTCTCATCACCCCTCACCCTCTTAAGAAACTCCACACCATCCATGACGGGCATCATCCAGTCGCATATTATCAGCGACACACTATGGCGCGACATCTTCTCGAGAGCTACCTTGCCGTTGTTTGCCGTCACCACCTCATAATTGGCATCGAAACTTGAAGAAACGAATCTAACCATCTCCTCATTGTCATCCACCACAAGAAGCACCGGACGGTTACTGCCATCCACTTTCTTCACCACAGCATCCTGTGGTTCGGCATCCGGCTCCACCACATCGGTCTCCTCGGCAGGCATCACATTCTCCTGTCTTACCGGGAATATAGCCGTGAATTTCGACCCTTTACCCGGCACACTGTCAAGCTCTATCTCTCCGCCGTGGGCATCCACCACGCTCTTCACGATCGACAGTCCGAGACCGGTGCCGCCACGTGCCTCGCTGATATTGTCGAGCACTTGGAAAAACGGCTTGAAAATCTTGTCGCGGTTCTCCTTCGTGATACCGATACCGTTATCCTCCACGCTTATCATGAATCTCTTACCGTCAGGCAGAATCTGACATTCCAGTCGTATCATATCCTTCGTAAACTTCCGGGCATTATTGAGAAGATTGCTGACGAGCTTGGTGACAGCCTCCGGATCCACATCCACACGTACATCAGCAGGCGGGCAACTGACCGTCAGGCTCACGCCCTTCTGTTCGAGCGACGGACGGAAACGCTCGGTGACATTCTCTATCAACGGGGTTATCAACTCACTCCGGAAACCCACGGTAAGGGCGTTGTCCTCCACCTTCTTGAAATCGAGAAGCTGATTGACGAGCGAAAGCAGACGCCGCGCATTCCTTTGGATTACCTTCAGATCATCCTTCACACCCGTAGAGAACTCCTCCTTCGAATCAAGTATCTTCTCCAACGGACCGATTATAAGCGACACCGGAGTGCGTATCTCATGCGCCACCACCGTGAAGAATTTCATCTTGGAGCGAAACATCTCCTTCTCCTTATTACCCAATATGCGGTCAAGTTCAATGACATGGTTACGCTCCATGCGGCTCACCATATATCTCAATCCCAAAAGCAGCAGAGCCACACCCGCCAGCACGTAGAGAGTCTTCATCCACACGGAGGCATACCATGCCGGCTCCACCACAATCCTCAGGCTTATACCCTCATCATTCCATACATCATCGGCATTCGCCGCCTGCACGCGAAGCACGTAGTCGCCCGACGGTAGATTGGAATATGTGGCGCGGTTATCCTTCCCCACCTCATGCCAACTCTTGTCAAACCCCTCCAGACGGTAGCGGTAGGCATTACCCGACGGATTCGCATAGCTCAACGCTGAGAAATAGATGCTGAACGTATGGTCGGCATGAGTCATTATCAGGCGGTCGATGCTGTTGAGCGATTCCGTCAGATTCCGCTCACCCACCTCCACCGGAGTGTTGATTATGTCAAGACCCGTAAACTTTATCTTCGGGGGCGCGGCATTATTGCGTGCCTCCATCGGATCCACACGGCAGAAACCATGCACCGTGCCATAATATATCTTTCCGTCGGAGGCATGGAGCGATGCCCCCGGCACAAACTGATTGTCGCTTATGCCGTCGGCATACGTGAAGAGGCGCGTCTTACCTGCACCGTTCACCCTCACGAGCCCCGACGTGGTGGCTACCCATAGGTCATCGCCCGACTTCACCACCGACAACGGCACAATATTCGGCGCGTCCATATCTATATGCTCAAAGCTGTCATTCTTCCGGTCATAACGGTAGACCCCGTAGATAGTGGCGACATACACCTCCCCGTCGCTCCCGACATGCACACAGTTGATATGATTATGAGGCAGACCTCCGGGCATTTTCGACGTGGTGTAGTTCTTCATCTTCCCGTCGGCGGTATTCATGCGGAAAAGACCACGCCCCTGCGTGGCAATCCAGAGTTCACCATTACGGTCCTCCTCTATCCCGATTATCCATGCCCCAAGGTTAGCCACATTCTCAAACGAATCATTCTCCTTATTATAGCGCGTCAGCATATCGGTAGAAGCCATCCACACGTTGCCCGCGTTATCCTTGCTCATTGCATAGCTGCTGTAGACGTAATCCCCCTCAACAGATACCTTGCGCCACGCACCCGTCTTCATGTCGAGCACCCCGGCACCCTTCGAATACGTCCCGACCCACAGACGGTCGCCATCTGCTAAAAGAGCGTTGACGTTGTCGGTCTCATTCTTTCCGCCCAGCGGATAATGGGTGAAATGACCCGTGTCGGGTTCATAACGGCACAATCCGCCGTCGGCACTACCTATCCACACGTCGCCCCGCTCATCCTCACAGAATCGCGATATGACATTCCCACTCACCGAATTGGCGAAACGCGAATGATTCCATCTCCTGAACCGCTGCGAATCGCGGCTCATGTAGTTGACCCCTCGGTAGTAAGTGCCTACCCAGAGACCACCCTCCTCATCCCGCACTATTGGATAAACAAACCTGTCGGAAAGGCTCTGCGGATTCAGTTCATCCGATTTGTAGACGCGGCAATCACCCGTAGCCTTGTCAATCAGTGTCAACCCGCTGTCCGAACCCACCAAAAGCATCGAGGGGGAGTATTCCATGATAGAATGTACGTGCCACACCCTTCCGGCATCCTCCGTACCAAGCACCCATTCAGCCGCACCGGTGCGACCGTTAAAACGTAATATCCCCTGATCCCACGTGGCAAGCCAATAGTCGCCATGCGTGTCGCACATCATTGCCAGCGCACCGACCTGCGTCTTGTTGCCTCCTATCTTGATTTCAAACGGCTCGAATCGTGCACGCCCTCTATCAAAGCGATACATCCCGCCTCTGTTTGCGGTGCTCACGCACCATACAATATCTGACGCATCCACGTAGATCATACCGATGAAATTCGCAATCTCCGGAAAATCCTGATGAAAATCCACCATATCGTCAGAATTGATGTGAAACACACCCTTTCCATCCACCGACACCCATATTCCACCCGTCGAGTCGGTACTGATATCCTCAACCACCCCTGATATTTCCTCTTTCACCTTGTCGGAATATCTCAACGGGAATGGCACCAGGCACTCCTTCCGGCTGTCATAACGGTAGAGCATACGGTCAGAGCCTACAATCAACCCTTTATCAGAATTGCACAGGGAATGTATGAAGAAATCAGCACCATCCTCATCCTCCGGCACCATCACCTTCGACGTTGTGCCGTCAAACCTCACAAGTCCACCATCGGTGGCAAACCACATAAACCCCTCCGGACCCTGCACTATGTCGCGCACGCTGTTCGACGGCAAGATGTTCTCCGTCGTGTAATGCGTGAAGTTAAACTCCGGAGCGGTAAAGGCGCCACTCATTCTTGCCGGAATAAGCGACGCCACAAATATCAGAAGAATTAATCTTATCATTTCAAGTATGTTTAATCAGCTACCCTGATTGAATAGGGCCATTGAGCATCGCCGGGGTTCTCCTCGCCGTCGATGTTACGCCAATGCTCCGTGGGCGCGCCCATAACCACGAGCCAGAGATGCTCCACGTCCATACCCTCCGGAGCAGCGAAGCTGACACTCCCCTTGGCTGCCGACTGCATATCGCCGTAATGTGTGCCCCCATTCTTATCCACAGCCACTATGCCGTAGCGCCAGCCTGCCTTATCCTTGTTCTTGGTGAAATACCCCTTGCGTCCCGCCTCACCGCGGAACTGCACCTTCACCCCCTTGCCCTTCTGCGGCACAGGGAGCGCGATGACATTGAAGCCGTAGTTCTCCGGGCAATTCTCCGGCGCCACACGCTGCCAGCCACCGCCGGCATCCACTAATTTTGTTCCCCATTTGTTGGCATACGGACGTGCATTCTCGCGCACGCGGTCAATGTCCCAATTCACAAGACGCGCATAGTTCATCCACATCTCGTCATTAAACGACTTCTGATCCATTCCTGCAAGCCGCTTGTAGGTCATCACGGGATCCTCGCCTACCTTACCCTGACGGAAGAGTTCGGCGATGAAGGGTGTGCCATGCTTCTCCCCCCACAATTCAATAACGTAGGGGCTGTGATAGATATTGTCGATATGGAGATACGCCTTATGCGTCAGGTCGCGGAAGGCATTCAGATGGAAATTCTCATCCGTCTGCCAGTCGGGATTCACCTGCCAGAGCATCCACTGCGCCCCCATCTCATAGAAGCCACATCCTCCCCAGGCATCCCCCTCACCGTCGCATGAGATCTGCAATTGGAATGAATGGCCCAACTCATGGGCTATGCAGTTAAGCATCTTGTCCTGCACACGGTTCGGGGCAATCCAGAGGGCACCGATCTGTCCGTCGTAGTCGCCGCCGTAGGCAGTGCCCTCCAACGAATAGTCAAGCATCACCATCATCTTATATTTGTCGGCTTTCGTGCCGGGCTTCACAAATTTCAGGTCATGGTAGAAATAATCATAAAACCGCTGGAGACGCGCCATGAGGTTAGCGAGATCCACCTTCATGTTGTGCCCGTCAAGGTCGGGAGCCTGCGTTATGTCGTCGCCAAACTCCTTCGCCCAGAAGAGAGCCACATCGGGAGTGGAGACCATACGTTTGAAGCTCCATTTGCTGTCGGGACTGTTGAGATCCATCTCGCGCAGATCCTTCGGTATATAGATAGCCTTACCCTCGCGGGTGACGACCGGCACCGTCGCGGCAGCCGGATACGCCTCATCAGGGTTAAGGGCGATGACGCCCGACTTCGAAGGGTCGTTATCCTGTGCCGCAAGCAACGACGGCACCAAAAGAAGAGAGGAGACAAAAAGATGTCGGAGTTTCATGGAAGGTAGTTTAGAATGTTATGATAAATTTCTGCAAAATTAACCTTTCCCCCCATAAAACGATGCCACAAAAATCCAAAAACATACAAAAATCGTCCAATCCCCCTATTTTCACACGAAGAAACAAAAGAAATAAAAGAAATTCATTTTTATTAAAGAACTATATCGCAGTAAAATAAATTATAAAAATTTCTTTCTTTTCTTATATTTCTTCGTGAAATAATCTCTCCGTGTCTCCGTGGTAGATTAACCGCTGAGAGCAGAGTTTTTAGCCTCTCTGTACCACTTTCGATAAAACATTATCAGAATATTTTCGTTGTATAATAAATATCAAATGATTTAGATATCAATCTATGGCAATGACAATCAAGACATCCCCCGAATTGTGGGGAGAAGATGCCCGAATATTCATGGAAGAGGCTGAACGTAACAGTATGTTGCCTACGCCTAAACTCAACGCTATCCAACGTAAAACACTTTCTACAATGCTGGAGAGTGCCAAGAATATCATGTTCCCACCAGTCACCCATTAAATCATGCCAAATTTCTCTTTCGTAGAAAATACATTCATGGTTCCCTACACAAAAACGGTTGCCGACTACTGTAACCCTTTTTCTTGTGGAGATGAAGATCTTGATGACTTTTTTAACAACGATGTGTTTCTTTACGAAAAAGAATTGCTTGGCAAGACATATTGCTGGATTGACAAAAAAAATCAACGTGAGATAGTCGCTATTGCTACTTTGTCTTATGATGGTATTAAGATATTCACTCTTGACAACCCATCCAGAAACGCATTCTTAAGAAAAATTCCTCATCAAAAAAGACACCGCAGTTACCCGGCAGTTCTGATAGGCAGGCTTGGTGTCAGCAAACACTATCAAGGGAAAGGGCTGAATATTGGGTCTCAGCTTATGGATGCCCTTAAGTATTGGTTCGTTGATGAAAATAATAAAGCTGCATGCCGGTATATGTTGGTTGATGCTTACAATACAGAATCCACTACACACTACTACCAAAAGAATGGATTCAAACCTCTATATCGCTCTGAAGAAGGAGAAAAAGAAGCGTTTGGCATACCTTCCGACTACCCTTTGAAAAGTAGGATTTATTATTTTGATCTAAAACTAATCGCTCATTAAAATTATATCCTTCCATCTCTCCTCCAGCGCATAGATTAACCGCTGAGAGCGCAGAGAACACTGAGGTTTTTTATTTAATAATCTCCGCGTTCTCCGTGACCTCCGTGGTGGTTTAACCGCTGAGAGCGCAGAGAACACTGAGGTTTTTTATAATCTCCGCGTTCTCCGTGACCTTGATGGTGATTCTAAGTGAGGTTAACTGAGTTGAGGTAACTCTACTTCTGTAATCTGTTTGCGAATCGAGGAGAGTCCGTCACGGATTCTTTGCAACACATCAGGCGAGGGAGTCCACACCCCATAACGGAAACGTGCCAATTTTGTCCAGTGCATACCTATATATCCGGCAAATGCCTTAATATCAAGACAAGGGAAACGTGACAGAAGCATATTCACCTCATTATTATAATTGACCATCTCCCTCTCATAAAAATGAGAGATATGTATATCCTCATCTATAATATCCCAACGGATACTCCGGTCGTCATCCCAAAGATAATACTGCTCCCTTTCAGCTGACGACGCATACAGCAATGCCGGAAACACCTCCAGCGGTTGACTCAACTCAACACCAGTCTCCGTCAAGACATAAATACGTCCATCCCCAAACCATACCTTCACAATCCTATCATTCATACCTATCAATTTTTTCGTCATCCTCGGTAGATTCTCACGAAGAAACAAAAGAAATAAAAGAAATCCATTTTTATTAAAAAACTATATCGCAGTAAAATATATTATAAAATTTCTTTCTTTTCTTATATTTCTTCGTGCGATAATCTCTCCGTGTCTCCGTGGTAGATTAACCGCTGAGAGCGCAAAGACCACTGAGTTTTTTTATAATCTCTCCGTGTTCTCCGTGACCTTCGCGGTGGTTTAACTGCTGATAACGCGGTATCTTTTAGTTTTTATTTCTCTTTAGCTGGAAATTCACTTCATGAAATGCATCTCCATTATACATAGGATCCATACCTTCCACATAACACTCCAACCAATATCTAAGTTTTACCACAACCGAATCCGGCTCGTATGCCGTATCTTTCGGTATACACACCACCTTGAACGCCTCATACACGTTAGTCTCATCAAAAAAATGATATTTGCCACCATCTTCCGTTTTATTGGTCTGAATGGATTTGACACCGGAAGGATCGGTAGGAATGGAGATACGCATCTCAGCCTCCAACGGCTCACCGGAGTCGGCTGCGCTCACGTTGCCTTTAATACTGTAACGACCAAACGGCAAGTCTCGATTGATTTTGCCAGGCTCATCATCATTGGATGAGCAACCCGCCGCAAAGACTGTCAAGCCTGCGACACACAGAGATGATAATGATTTTATCAGTTTCATATATCACGATATAGTTTAGTGAATAAATTTACTGAAGTTTCGCAAGCTGCACTTCAGTGGTTTAAAGTTTATTGTTTAAGGTTTAAGATTCACGGAAATCCACGAATCTTTTCATTATACAAAATGTAATGATAATAAACCATAAACTTTAAACCATAAACCTTTTATAAAAGGATAAAACATGAGGAATAATCCTCTTCAATAAGAAGATAACAGAATTACCAAAATACTGCATGGGAATGCAAAAAAAATCATAATTTTTTTTACATCCCCATGTTTGATCCTGACCCATAAGCAAGAAGATCCTGCCGATTGGTAAGTAACCGAAGTTTCGCAAGCTGCACTTCAGTGGCTTAAAGTTTATTGTTTAAGGTTTAAGGTTTAAGATTCACGGAAATCTACGAATCTTTTCATTATACAAAATGTAATGATAATAAACCATAAACTTTAAACCTTAAACCTTTTAAGTGAACTGATCACTTAAAATTATACGTGATGTTGAATCTGAATGTCTTTGTCTTGCCGCCGGAGGTATAGACAAAGACCGGACGCATCGTTATCACATCGCCAGCCACACCGGCTTCAGCACCTAACTTACCAAGGCTTAGCACCGATCCATTAATCTCATAATAGACTGCATGACCGTTGCCCCATGCAACAGCATTTCCATCCTTATTAAGCCAATATCCTACATTCGCAGTCGGCATGGCAGATAATGAACCATCGGATTCACCATTGAAGACTACGATCTTACCCTCCTGAGCCTCCTGTTTGGTGCCGTTGACCGGCTGCACGATTGCATTTGCAAGTGCCAACGCATCAAGACCGAAATAATCGCATACCGCCTTCTCCGCAATGTCGTAGGTAGCTGCAATCCATTCCGTATCGGAAGAATTGATTGAAAGACTCAGATTACCGACAAGTTCACCATCCTTCTCACTAAACTTAGCCTCTGCAGGCTCCGTATATTTCAGAAGATCAGTGCCCTCTAAGGTGATGGCATACGGGAATTGCGGATCATTAGTCTCATCCTCATCCCAAGCGTGCGACATATAAGTCTCAGGCGAACCCTGCACCACAAGCATCAGATGCTCCGTGCCGGCAGGCACATTGAAACTCAACGAGCCGTCAGCATTCTTGCCTACCTCGCTATACGTGCGCGTATTGCCATTGAGAGCTACGAAACCATATCTCCAGCCCATGTTTGAAGCACCCCCGGCAGCATTATATTTGGATGGTTTCCCTTTCGGATTACCATCGCCATCCTCAATATTGCTCTTATCCTTGGCGGCAAGCGGTTCGCCATAACCGAGTCCACGGAAATTGACCTTGACAGTCCCTCCCTCAGAAGGCACCACAAGAGGAGTCACGTTAAAGCCTGTAGCTCCCGGACAATTGTCATACGCCACCTGATACTCACCCTTGTCATTCTTAACAAAATGAGTGTTGTATCTTCCTTGATAACCTGCTGCATAGTCTCGCACATCCTTGATATCGTATGTAGCCATGCGCATTGCATAATCAAACAGTTCCTCACGTGTCTTGGCATAATCATCGCCGTTATAAAGACGCGTATATGTCATTATGGCATCTTCGGGAGCATGTGATTCAGTCCATATTCTACCATACGCCTCAACACCATGCTTCTCCACCCAATAGCTCTGAAGCCAATAAGATGCATAACGCTGGAACTCATGATGGAAATGACGATGACAGTTGGCAAGCCATACGGAATAGTTGTAGCTTTCAAACTGCTCAACGGGATAATCGCGCTGTGCCTGCCACTGCGCACACTGTTCCCAATAAGCGCAACCGCTATCCAGATTGACGAAACCATAGCGGAAACCGCTCTGATGATCATTTGAAGCACCCTGCTTCTGCACACGGTCAGCATAAGTCTGATACTGGAATGAATGTCCGATCTCATGTGCGATAGTCGACCCTACAGGCTGGCACGTCGAGGGATTTATCCAGAGCGCACCGATCATATCGTCATATCCTGAACCGGTTGCAAGCCATTCATCCTGATAAAGGAGATAAATCTGCATCTTATAGTCGTCAAGCACAGATTTCCCCTCTCCCAAGGTAGCCATGTGGAGCTTGTTGATATTCGTATCAAAGAAATGTTCAGCCTTCGCAAGAAGATCGTCTATATCCACGCGCATTGCGGCAGGCACAGTCGGTCCATTCGGATTGTCGCCAAACTCGGGAGCCCAGAATACAAAGAAGTGTTCCGATGATTTATATCTTGCAAATGAGAATTGCGAACCTTTATACAGTATGCCCCTGCCATGCTCGGAGTTGGCAAAGAATTTGTCATAGTCCGGGATAGTAGCCGGATCAATCGTACCGGTTTCTCCCCCAACTATATCCGGAAGTGTGCCACCGAATTCCGGCTGACGAACCGTGAACATCACCTTTTGGTCGCCACTGACGAGATTGAATGTGGCGGCTCTCCCCTCTTTACCGGTATTCTGAGCCACTTTCACCTCAAGTGTGTTTTTACCGGCTTTTCCCGATGATGGAGCGAAATACACCCAATCCACGCCCCCTTCAAGCTCCACCCGCCATTGTCCGGGCGAAGTGAAACTGATCTTTTTAGCTTCGCTTTCATACGAGAAGGGAAGGTCTTTTGACTCCGGAAGGTCTGCAAACTCCTTTGCCACCTGAACCGGCTCATCCTTATCCTCGCTGCATGACGATACATATCCTCCACACAGCAGCAAAGCGGATAAAGCTGCGATATTTAAAAATTTTAATCTCATAAGATAGGTTATTAGATTGAATCATCCGGTCTTCCTACAATAATTCGGAATCCCGGATGATTCATAAAGTTCTACAAATTATTCCTCAACAGCTCCGGAAACCGTAACGTTGACGTTAAACATCACAACCTTGGCATTATACCAAAGACCGATATGAGAGGTGCCGGATATGTCGGTGACTCCGGGGAATGTGCCGATTGCCCATGATTCATTCTCCTCATCGGTTGCCTCATCGCCACCACCGTGATATTCAATGAACCAGCCTGCTCCGTCGCCCCAGTTGCAGATCTCTCCCGTCTTGCTGAACCAGTAGCCGTTGCCGCCAGTGAATGGTACGAACTCACCCTCTTCATCGTATGCCACGACCTTGCAGAGAGTTGGATTATTGGCACCAAGAAGCGAGCAAACCTCATCCGCATTAAACGGAACATAGATAGGTGCATAACCTACGGGACCCATATTTACGTCGAGATCTATGGTGCCTACTATCTCGCCCTTGAGATCCATCTTCGGGAAGACCACATCTACCTTAAACAGAGAGAACTTGCTGTGATCATCAGCAAATGTGAATCCGAAGTTAAGTGTATATTCCGTATCATCAGGCAGACCGGGCGCACGACCCACCACCAACGTGGGTTCATCACCTCCGTACACCTCTACGAAACAAGCATTCGCAGGATAACCGTCGCCATTCCAATTCGTCACGTTAAGTTCCGAATCAAGCCATGCGCTGCAGCGGGTGCCACCCGTTCCGGCAGAAAGCCACTTGCCATCTTTGCCGACCATAAAGAATTCAAGATTCCCCTCATCATCCACACCTTTTCCAAAATCCGCGATGCTCAGACCGAGATTGCCTTCAATAGCAGCAGCGAAAGTAGAGAATGGTATTTCAGTGGTGGCATAGTCAAGAGATTCCACCTCGATACTTGCCACAGATGGAGCCACTTGCGAATCGTCGGAACAACCTGCCTGAGTGACAGTCACAACACCTGATTTCTCGCCACAAATGACATTGACGGTTCCGGTACGAGGCAAACGATAGGGATTATGCTCGAAATTAAGATACATACGGAAGTCGCCGGCATTACCTCTTGACGGATCTATCATTATCCAAGAGTCGGTGGATTCCGCTTTCCAATCGGCATTTGCAGCCACTTCCACAACGCCCTCACTCTCGTCCCAAGATATATTGAGGGAAGCGAGATTCATCTCAAAATTTTCAGGAACCTTCACGACCGGTTCATCGTTATCATCATCGCTACAAGCCGTAAAGACAGGAGCCGACAATAACACCACCGATGCAAGGAGCCATTTGCTATATGTTTTCATTGATTTCATTGGATATTAGTTTTGAAACTGGATTGTTATTTGAGGATAACTCAAATTTTTAATCAAAATTTGTTTCTGTTCACCAGAAGAAATACCAAATGTTTGATTGTCACTGGTTGTTATGAATGCATATTTTGACACAGAAAAGGTAACTAATATACCCACTCCAGGAACAGTGCCATATTTTACCGGAATTTGTGTATACACTGGAGTACCTTGGGACGTAATGGTTTTATCGATAGGCATTGTAAATTTCACATTTCCAGTTCCGTAAACATCAACATATAAATACTCCGATACCGATGCATCCATAGGTTCCACTGTCTCTGCTTCAGAATCATAATTCTGAGCACATATCATAGGTGAGAAAAATAAACTCACCAAACTTATAAATAAAACTGCTATTGTTTTCATATTAAGAATTTATTGGGGAGTAACATGGCAATCACCATGTTACTCCTATTAATAGTTCAATTGAAAGTCACTGCTACTATAAACTGCAAGAAGTTGTCTGTATTTGCAATTTCAACGAAATCAAACGTCAATGTCACTTGGGTTCCTGCAGGGGTAGGCTTATTTGCATTTCCGAGATTATATGTTCCATCACCTACATATTCCATAAACATTAGATTCTTAGGATACCCATCATCACTCCAAGTAGTGATACTTAAATTTGGATCAAGCCAATAGCCTAAACCTCCTGATGTATAATCCGGACGCTTTTTATCTGCAGTCACAACACGTTTACCGTCTTTATCAACAAGATAAACATCAATCTCATCTTTTTCAAGTTTCTTGATAAAGTCATCTACAGTCAATCCCATAGCAAGCATTATGGATTCACTATAATTTTTGAAATTGATACTATAGGCACCATACGATGTGCCCGGAATCTTGGCAGAAAGGATAACCTTACTCGGATCGGTCACACTTGCATGTGATGTAAAACGGACATAATCATCAAAATCTGTACCATTTTTCTTAGCAAATCCAAAATCAAAATCACAAAGAGTACCTACTGCCGGAACACCAACAGCCTTGATTTCTACCCTTTTCTTATCCAAATCAAGCGAAATTGTAAACGTTGCATCCTCTGCATTGCAGATACCATTCTTTGAGTAATACCAACCATAATCTCCATAATTTGGAGAAGTCAGATTCCAACGCTGTCTTGCACCATTAATTGTGTAAAACACCACATCGCCATTAATCAGACTTGAAAGTGTCTCATCAACCGTCATGTTTAGTTTCTTATGGAATACAGATGCGTAGTCCTTAAGATTAATATACTGTGACTTCTCAATATTAGCAACTGGAAAGTCCATTTCAAGAGCAGTAGTTGCTCCGGCATCTGCACGGAGATAGGGAGCTTCACCTTCTGTGTAAACATGTTTCTCTGTGGCATCCATCGGATCATCGCTGTTACAGCTCACTCCTGTAAAGCCCAACAGAACACCAACTATATAAATATATGCTTTTTTCATTGTCTTTCAGTTTTTAAGTGTTAACTGATATTATCCGGCATATCCGGGATTCTGCACCAGTTTCGGGTTGCCGTCCATCGCTCCCTTCGGTATCGGGAATATGTCATAATGATGATCGGCAGGATCGGTAAGTGCATCCTTGCAGAACCATGATTTGCCATTCCATACGTTGCATCCGTTGCTCATCTTGAAGCGGATGAGATCCTGACGGCGATGTCCCTCTGCCACAAATTCCCATGCCAATTCATCAAGGAGCCCACCGAGAAGCACGTCGTCACCACCCTCATGAGTGATAATCCAATTATCGGGCTGATCCATCTCCGCCTTATTCTCGCGATGTCCATAGTCATAGCAACTGCCGCCACGGAGCTGTGCGACTGTGCGTATCGCCTTTGCCGGATTTGACGAGAAGTTGCGCTGACGCACCTGAGTCACAAGATCAGCGGCAACTGACTCACCCTCACCATTGTGAGAACCGGTGATACGGAGAAGACATTCGGCTTTCATGAGAAGCACATCAGCATAACGGAAGATGACCTGATCATCACAACCGCTACCCTTGTCACCACCAAGAATCTCATATTTCACGAGACGCTCACCCTCCTGCTCGTAGCATCCGGGCTTGTCAATCGAACGGAGTTCATGGGTATAGTTCAACTGAACGCCATCAATATAGATAGGCATACCATCCTTATCAAACTGCGGACCGGAAATCCAACAATCCTTGTAACGCTGGTCGTCAACATCGTAAGTCTCGATAAACTGGGGATGCGCACCACCACCGGAGGTAGCCCATCCATTGAAGCCCCATGTGGCGCGTCCGGCATTACACATCCAGAGATTGGCATAATAGTTGCCGGTAGCATATTTCTCCTCGTATGGGATTCCGAAAATCACCTCCGGTGAACCGGCGATGCTTTCGCGGAAATTATCCTTATAATTCGGGGCGAGAGAATATTTGCCCATGGCGATGATCTTATTCAACTCGTCGATGCAGAGACGGTAATAATTTTCATCCTCCACGTTGAACCACGCATTATGGTTGATATACATCTTTGCCAGAAGCATATTGACCGTGGCATTATTGATCTTGCCAAGCTCATTCAACTCTCCGAAAGCACCCTCCACATCCTTCAATTCGGAAACGATATAATCAAACATCTCCTGAGGGGTAACCTGCTCCGGGAGCCAACCCGCCTCATGCACGGATCCATCATCAAACGGTATATTGCGGAAGAGATCAAAGAGGAAATAGTAGTAGAGTGCGCGATATGCACGAAGCTGTGCCACAGAGGTGGCATCCTCTTGTATTATCTTATCCTGAAGGAGAGTGTTGCAGGCTGTAACGCCGGCGAATGCACGGTTCCATGCAGTGTCAAAAAAGTCAATCTTGCTATGGAACTCATGCTTATGAGTGGGCACATAGAGGTCGCCCCAACCGATACCTATACGATAAGGGACACACCACAGATCGGATGCCATATCCGCAAGATCGGTAAAACCAAACCAACCCCACACAAAATCGCGGAGTGAATTGTAGACGGGATAGAACATCGCAGTCCTCTCCATTTCGGAAAACTCGTGACCATCATCCACAACTTCTGAATATGCTACCTCATCAAGGTTGGTGCACCCGGCAGACATGCCAAGCATAGCAACCCCGACAGCGGAATATAATATTGATTTAATTGTTTTCATGTCTTTAATAATTTAGAAGGTTGCCTGAAGACCTACTGTAAATGAACGTGTCGTAGGATAATTATCGCGCCATTCAATACCGGAAGAACCGGCATCGGCATTCTGAAGCTCCGGATCAAGACCCTTGTAGCCTGTGATGGTGAAAAGGTTCTCTGCCGAGAAATAGATTCTCAAACCCTCGATCCATTTGTTTGACTTGAAAGGCACATTATAGCCCAATGTGAGGTTGGTGAGTTTCAAGAAATCGCCATTCTCAAGATAGTAGCTTACGAATGTCTGCTTCTGATTTCCTGCAAGTGTGTTCTCACCTCCGTAAGGAGCATCAAGCACAGACTGCAGGCGGTTATAGTTGACTGAATTATTCTCATAGTAAGCGCGTGCCTCATTGAGAATCTTGAACCCGAACTGACCGGTGAACTGCATCGAGAGGTCAAACTGCTTATAGTGGAAAGTATTACCCCAACCGAGATAAAGTTTCGGGAGAGAGTTGCCAAGATCCTGTTTCCAATCCGGATCCGGAAGCATCGCATCAGTCAACTCCGCCACTTCCCTTGTAGTCGGGTTCTCCACCAACCATAGTCCATTATCACTCACCCCTACGGATTTGATACCGAAATAACGGTCAACTGCCTTTCCAACCTCCATACGGTGAGATGCCTGAGAGATAGGCTCGCCAAGATATGCCGTCTCATGCTCGTTGGCAGTCTCGTAAAGGTCATTGGAGAGCGATATCAGTTTATTGGAGTTATGAGAAAGTGTCAGGGTTGTATTCCATTCGAAATCTTTTGTAGTGACAGGAATCGCCTTCAACATAAGCTCGACACCCCAGTTGCGCATCTTGCCTACATTCGCCAACGTCCAAGGATAACGGTTCGGGGGAACCGGAACGTCATACTGCCATAGCATATCCCTGGTCTCTTTATTATAGAAATCAAAACTACCACCGAAACGACCGTTGAACATCTCCCAGTCAAGACCAACGTTCAACTCTCCGGAAGTCTCCCATTTCAAATCCGGGTTCGGATTGGAGGCAATCTGCATACCCTGGATCCATTTCCCGTTATTATAGAAATACATTCCAGAACCATTTTCATACTTTCCGAAAAGATAGCGAGTAAGAGACTGGTACGAATCTCCCGGTATGACACCGGTCACACCATAACCTGCACGCAGCTTGAACATATTCCACCATTCAGCTACAGGAAGCTTGCCCCAGAATTCCTCATTCATGATATTCCAACCTGCTGATACGGATGGGAAGCTACCCCATTTGTGATTGGCACCGAACTTAGATGATCCTTCACGACGAATGGATACAAGTATGTTATAACGGTTATCAAAACCGTAGCTGATACGACCGAAGAAGCCGATGAGCTTGTTATCATTCTTATAGCTGCCCATAGAGGCCTTACCATTCTTCAACTCCTGACCGATTCCAATGTTGTTCCACTTGAACGTATCGTTATTAAAGTCTGCATTCCAAGCACTGAAACCCTCGTTCATATTCTTTTGCCAGCTATAGCCGACGAGTACGTCCAGACGGTGCTTGTCAGCAAGTGTGGTACGATAATTCGAGGTAACCTCCAAGAGGTCGGTCTTCGTATATCCATAACTATGACCAGCATCACCTGCCTTGCCATCAAGACGATGCGATTGATAGTTGGATGATTTAAAATCAGCACTATGATAGTTGCTCCTATTGGTAGAAAGAAGCACTTTCGTCTGCCATCCTTTGATAGGCTCCACCGTTATGTCGCCGGTCATTCGGCTCCATTCGCTCTTACCGTCGCCATCGCGCTCCTGAATGAGTCCTACCGGGTTGTAGTAGTAGGTGATACCGAAGTTTTCGTATGGAAGTCCATCAGCGTCATATATAGGCTCGGTTGGGTTGCGCATGATTGCCTGACGGTAAATCTCGCTGCCCGCATCAAGACCGTTATCCTTATGATATGCCTTCAAAAGACCAAGGTGAAGTTTGATCATGTCGTTGAAAAACCACTGCGACACATCGAAATTCATCTTCATCTCCTCATTGAAGGTAGTAAGGATGACACCCTCCGCCTTTTTATATGAGAAGTTGCCGGAATAAGTGGTACTCTTTGAACCGCCGCTGATCTGCACGTCATGGTTATGAGTGAATGCTGTGCGCGTGATTGCATCAAGCCAATCAGTGTCATAACCACGGTCGGAATAGTTGGTAAGTCCCTGACGGATCTGATCCGCGGTCATGAATTTATGTTTCTTGGCAAGCGTTGCCCAAGAGCCGTATCCGGAATAACTTACCGTTGCACTACTCTCACGTGTGCCGGCTTTAGTAGTGATAAGGATCACACCGTTTGCACCACGCGTACCATAGATAGCCGCTGCAGATGCATCCTTCAATACGTCTATTGACGCGATATTCTCCGGGGCAACAGTGCCTAAATTTCCCTCAACGCCATCAATAAGGACAAGTGGGCTTGAACTGCCCATAAGGGAGATGACACCACGCAGACGTATGGTAGACTCGGCGTTCGGGTCGCCCGAACCTTTCGCGATTGTAAGACCTGCCACCTTACCTTTCACAAGTTCGGCAGCATCTCCGATTGCACCCACCGTGAAGTCTTCGGCTTTCACGGATGCCACGGCTGAAGTGACGTCGCCTTTCTTCTGAGTGCCGTAGCCGATGACTACCACGTCGTTGAGCACCTGTGAGTCGGCGGCAAGGACGATGTTGCCGAGGTTGGCTTTCCCTGCCTGCACCTTGATGGTGATGGTCTGATAGCCTACGTAAGAGATCTGCAGTTCCTGACCGGGAGCCGCCTTTACTGTGAATCTGCCTTCTATGTCGGTGGCAGCACCTGTTGACGAACCTTTCACGAGTACAGTCGCGCCGATAAGGGGTTCACCCTCCGAATCGACAACAACACCTGTGACGGGTCCCGCTTCGGCAGGCGCGACGGCCTGCAAAGGTTCCGCATACGCAGCCGGGATGCAGCATGTGCCACCCAGCAATGCGAACGCCGCAATCTTCAGCACTCTTGCGCTGAGAATAGGTGAGATTGTTCGCGGTTTCATAAGATGTTAAGGTATTTAATTAATATTTGTTAGTTTACTTTCCATTCGATGACGCCGCCGCTCTTGCCGTCGCGCAACTTCGCCGAGACCTTCAGGTCGGTGGTCGTCACCGGTTCGAATGATACGTGGTTATACTTGTCTTTCTCCACGCCGTAGGTGTCGGCGGTCTTCACCGGTGCCCAACGGTTGTCGGGGGTGCGGTAATAGAGTTGCCAGCTCTCCGGCGTCTCATAGTCGCCGTCGTAGTGGTTGAATGCCAACCAGTAGACATCGACAGAACTTACCTCCTTCGGCTCGTTGAATCGGTAGCACACATTCTCCGTTGTGCCCTGACGTAGCCACCAGTAATGGTATGGCTTCGAGGTGTCGGCACTGCTCTTCGGCTCCCACTGATCGTTGTATCCCCACGCCCAGTTGAGGTTGGAGGTGGCGGCGGGCGCGTCGGAGGTCAGCTCTGTAGGCTCGGAATACATCTGTGCACCGCTTGCCAACGACGGCTCCGGCTTTGCCACGGCATACGTTGCCTGGGTCGGCATCCACACCGCCATCTGGTCGGCACCACGGTTATTCCATGTGCAGTAGGGTATCGCGGTGAGGGTCACATCCTCCAGCTTATTGTCGGCAAGGAGTTTCTTACCCGTCACGGAGAGCGTCATCACGCCGTTGAGAAGTTGAGGCTCGAATTTCTCGGCAAACTTCACATCAGTCGGGATATACTTGTCGAGCACGAGGCTATCCTTCTGGTCCTGACCCTCGAAGCAGTACATGAGCGGTCCGCGCTGAATGGCAAGTTTACCCTTGTCGTCATCCACGTTGTCGTTAGCTTTAACACGCTTCACGTCCATCGGGAGAGTAAGCTCCACCTTGTCACCCTTCTTCCATACGCGCTTCACGGTGGCATATCCGTCGCCTGTCATGGCATTCACCTTCTCGCCGTTCACCTTCAGCTCATATTTAGCTGAGGGTTTCTCCACGTAGGAATAGAGGTCGGTTGGCACCGGAGCATCCTGTGCCCATCCCGGTATGCGGAGACGCAACGCGAACTCACCCTCAGTCTCCGGATCCACGTCCATGCTGACGGCACCGTTCCAAGGGAAGTCGGTGGTCTGACGCAGCTTCACGCTGTTGCCGTCGGTCTTTATGTCGGCGGTAGACTGTATGTAGAGGTTGACGAGAACGTCATCACCCTGAGTGGCATACATATACTGTGGCACGCTCGCCATGAAGCGGGTCACATTACCCGGGCAGCAGGCGCACCCGAACCAAGGCTGACGCTCATGCTGACCCATGCTCTCGAGCGGATTGTCGTAGAAGAACTTGTCGCCGGAGAGGGATACGCCGGAGGGCACGCCGTTGTAGAGGGCGCGCTCGTAGACGTCGGCATACTTGGCATCGCCGGTGGCGAGGAACATGCGGTAGTTCCAGTAGACGTTGGCGATTGATGCGCAGGTCTCGCAATATGCAGTGTGGTTTTTAAGCTCGTAGTTCGGACCGAAACCCTCACCCTGTGCGCGGCTTCCGATGCCGCCGGTGATGTAGAGTTTCTTGCTTGCCATATTATCCCAGATACGGGTCAGGGCATTGAAATATGCGGAGTCGTTGGTGAGCGATGCAACGTCGGCAACTCCGGAATAGAGATAGCCGGCACGCACAGCATGACCCACTATCTCCTCCTGCTCAAGGATGGGCTGATGATCCTGCGAATAGGGGCTGGGCTTGCGTCCGTTGGAGAGGCGTCCTGTCTCCTCCACGAAATATTTAGCCTCGTCGAGATATTTCTTGTCACCGGTCACCTTATATAGTTTGGCAAGTGCCATCTCGATGATGGGATGTCCGGAGGGGTATTGTATCTGTCCCTCACCATAGCCGAAGGTCTTGCAGACGAGATCGGCATTCTTTATAGCCACGTCGAGGAGCGAACGTTTCCCGGTGGCGAGGTAATGCGCCACGGCAGCCTCGTAGAGATGGCCGCTGTTGTAGAGTTCGTGGCTGTTGATCTTCTCCCAGCGGTGGGTGCCCCACCATCCGGAGAGACGTGTGCATTTATTGGTGACGCACGTGGTCAGATAGCCGTCAGGTTCCTGCGCGGCAGCTATAAGGTTAATCACGCTGTCGAGATAATTGTCGAGCTGCTTGTCATATTCCACAGCGAGGGAATATGATGCGCCCTCTATGATCTTATAGGGGTCGGTGTCGTCAAATGAGAAGTCGCCGCGATGCTCCCCTTTCTTCAGACCGCCTGCAATTGCAAAATTATCAAAGCGTCCGTTCTTCTCACATTCATTAAAGGCAGAGGGGATCGATACCTTACGGTTGGTCTCTATACGTGGTGCCCAGAAACTATCGTCAATGTGCACCTGAGTGAAGGCTACCTCCTTTACGGGCGCATCCGGACGCTCGTAGGCTTCCGCGCCTGTGCATGCGGTGAAGCCCACCAGTGCCGCGCATCCCGGAAGTAGCATTGTGAATAGGTTAAGTCTCATGGTGTGGTCAAACGATTAAAACGTTAAAAAATCTGTCGCAAAGTTAATATCCATTCAATCGAAAACGGCAACACAATCGTCCAATATTATGATACAATCGTCCAAAACAACTGAAAAATAGTATTTTTGTACGATTTTATTATTCGTTTGTACGGATTTTGCATGAAACTCCAATTCTTTGAATTATCTTTGCATTGTGAAAATTTGTTACCCTTTATCATGAAACAGGAACTCATCATAACATCAGCAATCGCGGCTCTCCTCGCCACGTCGGCAGTAAGCGCGACAGCGAAGAACGCCACTCTCCTCTCCCCTTCCGGCAACATCTCCGTAGCGGTGGAGGATGCCCCCGACGGCAACCTCACTTTCTCTATATCCGCCAACGGCGAGAAACTGCTCCTCCCCTCGCAGATAGCGATGGACTTTGAAGGGGGCAAAAAGGCAAGGAAGATAAAATCCACATCTATTAAAAAGGATATAAAGGAGAGTTTCGACGCTCCCTTCTACCGCAACCCGCATTTCACCACGCAGTGCAACGAACTGACGGTGCGCCTCACCGACGGGAACAGCGTGACGTTCCGCGCCTACGACGACGGGGTGGCTTACCGCTTCTCGACCGACGGCAAGACGGGGAATGTGGTGACGGATGAAAAGGCATTATATAATGTGGCGGGCAACCCCACCATCTATCTCCCTCACTCCACCAATGAGAAGGCTCCGGAGGCTATGGCGTTCCAGAATTTCTACACCGTCACACCGATCAGTAGCGCGTCGCCTCTGCTCGCGTTCCTCCCAACGACTCTCGACTATGGCGACGGGCTGAAGATGACCATTCTTGAATCTGACCTCGAAAGCTACCCCGGAATGTTTGTGGAGGCTGACTCCACATCCCGTTCGCTGAAGGGGGTCTTCGCAAAATACCCCTCCTCAACCGATTTCTACCCCTGGAGGAAACAGGAGTACGTCACCGGACGTGAGAACTATATCGCCAAGATCTCAGGCAAACGCAATTTCCCCTGGAGGATATTTGCCGTGACTACCGACGACCGACAGATGCCGGTGAATAACCTCGTGTATGCCCTCGCATCACCGTCGCGCGTGGCTGACACGAGCTGGATAAAGCCTGGTATGGCGGCATGGGAATGGTGGAACGACTGGGGTCTGCGCGGAGTGCCGTTCAAGGCTGGTATAAATAATGAAACCTACCGCTATTTCATCGACTTTGCAGCCGATAACGGGATAGAGTATGTGGTGCTTGATGAAGGTTGGTACGTGCCGAAAAGCGGCGATATGCTGACGACGATACCGGAGATCGACCTTCCTGCGCTCGTGAAGTATGCCGACAAGAAGGGTGTGGGGCTATGGCTCTGGACTGTCTTCAACGTGCTCGACACACAGTTGGAGGAGGCGTGCAAGAAATACAGCGACCTCGGCATAAAGGGGTTTAAGGTGGATTTCCTCGACCGCGACGACCAGACAGCCGTGGATATGACCTACCGCATAGCCGATGCCACTGCCCGGCATAACCTTATGCTCGACCTCCACGGATTCTATAAGCCGACAGGATTGAACCGCACGTATCCCAACGTGGTGAATTTTGAGAGCGTCTTCGGCATGGAGGAGATGAAATGGAGCCCGACATCGGTGGATATGCCGGAGTATGACGTGACATTCCCCTACATACGCATGATGTGCGGACCGGTGGATTTCACACCCGGCGCGATGCGCAATGCCTCAAAAAAGGATTGGAAGGCTGTCTACTATAATCCTGAGAGCCAAGGTACCCGCGCACATCAGGTGGCAAACTACATCGTGCAGGACTCCCCTTTCACGATGCTTGCAGACTCCCCCTCCAACTATCTCGACAATCAGGAATGTACAGATTTCATAACAGCCATACCCACCGTCTTTGATGAAACCTCAATAATGGATGGAAAAATGGGTGAATATATCGTGACCTTAAGGAAGAAAGATAATAGTTGGTTCATAGGAGGACAGACGGATTGGAATCCACGGGACTATACCGTAGATTTTGCGTTTCTCCCATCGGGGAAAGATTTCAAGGTTACGATTCTTAAAGATGGCGTAAACGCAACGAAGCAGGCACAGGATTATGAGCTGGAGACTCTGACGGTCAATTCCGGCACCAAGAAGACGATCCACATGGCTCCCGGCGGCGGCTTCGCAATCCGTCTGATTCCTTAGACGACTCATCCCCCCTGTCCTCTAAGGGGGGGGAAGTTTAAATATCAATCTAATAATTTAACCCTATACAAATTCTACCATATTTACCCTCTTTATAATCCCCCATATCGGGGGTTAGGGGGGCGCTATACCTCTATCATGAAACATCTCCTATCTATATCTCTGCTTCTCGCGTCGATGTCGGCTGCTGCAGATGTGGCTTTCGACGCACCCGGCGCACTCAACCCAATCATTCCTGGGTATTTCGCCGACCCAACCATAAAGAAATTCGGCGACACATATTATGTGTATGCCACGACCGACGGGAGCGGTGCCGGATTCGGTCCCGCCCAGCTCTGGCAGAGCAAGGATCTCCAGAACTGGACGCTTATGCCGATGAACTGGCCCGACAGCCATTGGATATGGGCTCCCGATGTGATGCAGAATGCCAACGACGGGAAATATTACTACGTGTATTGCCAGCCATGCAAGATACACGTAGGCGTCGGCGACACTCCACGCGGTCCCTGGAAGAATATCCTCGGTGAGAGCGAGGCGGTGCTCGTGCCCGACCGTTTCGTGAAGAATGCCATCACACTCGACGGTCAGACATTCGTGGATGACGACGGCTCAATCTATATGTATTGGGGCACGTGGGGCATATACGACGGTTTCGGATGCGGTGCCGGCAAACTGACTCCCGACATGAAGGGGTTTACTGAAACAAGACTCATCCCCAACACCGAGGCTACCGATTTCTTTGAGGCACCCTTCGTGCTTAAGAGGAACGGAAAGTATTATTTCATGTATTCCTCCGGCTCATGTCATGACCACACCTACCGTGTGCAGTATGCCACAAGCGACAAGCCGCTCGGTCCCTACAAATATCAGGGGTGCATCCTTGAGACGAATACTGACGGCACAATACATGGTCCGGGGCATCACAGCGTGCTCCAGGAGGGTAATGACTACTATATAGTCTATCACCGCCACGACAATCCTCATTCCAACCGTGGTTTCCATCGCCAGATATGTATCGACAAACTTGAATTTGACAAGAAAGGTAGGATTCGCCCCGTCAACGCCTCTCATGCCGGGGTAAGTTTCCCCACCAAATCCTCTGTGACATCAAGAAACCTTGCCGCAGGGAAAAGCGTAAGGGCATCCTCCTTCTATGATGAGAATTTCAAGCCGGAATATGCCGTAGACGACAACAACGGCACACTCTGGCGTCCTGCCGGTATGGGTCAGGAATGGATCGAGATTGACCTCGGCAAGAGCGAACCCATAAGGACGATATGGACGCAGTGGGAATATGGCACCCAGTTCTATCAGTATCTTATCGAGACATCAGACAACGGCAAGGACTGGACTGTGTTTGCCGATAAGCGCGACAACCGTCTGGCAGGGAGCCCGATGGTGGATTTCGGTGATACCCGTGCACGCTACATCCGCATCACTTCCACCGGTGGCGAGAAACGCGGCTTTAATGGTGCACTGTGGAACGTGAAAGTGTTCGACGGCATTGAAGACAGCGCACCGCAGCAATGGATCGGGCTGAACGGTATGGACTGGAACGGCACGGAATGGAGGAACAATCTCGGACAACTCGGCGGCTCATTCCGTCTCTTGCAGGGGCACGTGGAGTCGAAGAGAATTGACGGGCATGACGCCATTGTGCTCTCCCCCGGCACTAAGCTCGTGTATGAAAGCGCATTAATCGACCCGAAAAAACCGCATACACTTTCCGCCCTGTCATTCGACGGGAAGGAGTGGAGGGCGGCTGACCTCGGCAAATGTATATCTGACGGCAGACTGACGATAGAAAGCGGTCAGTCACCCCTGACTCTCACTAACCTTCGCTATTACAATTGGGAGCTTACCGACAGTGAGAAACGATTTGACTCCACAAATCCGTTGAGACGTAATCCCGTGGCAGAGCGGCAGAATTTAGGCACTGTCGTGGAGATAAACGCCGATGCGTTCAATCCCGGCGACACAGTGGGCTACATACCTAACACCGCCCTGACCGGAGGTTATTTCGAGGCTGTCGAGAAGCCCGCTATAGTGGAGGAGATCAAGGGGAAGAAGGCGTTCCGATTCGACGGCGACACGTTCTTCCGCTCCTCCTTCCCACTACCCGCCACGATACGCGACAACACCCCATACACACTTGAAGCCGTCATCCTCAATCCGGAGATAGCGGAGAATGAGTGTTATGCAGACTTCACCTCCTCTCACGATGAGCTGGAGAAAATCATGGGAGTGAACGGCACTGAACCTCGCTGCGGAATGATGAATCATTACGGCTGGTATGAGGATGCCGGATGGCAAGACGTGAAGGATCTTGCCGGAGAATGGCAAACCATCCGAGTATGTTTCGACGGACGCATCGAGAGGGTCTACATCAACGGCAAGCTGGTAAGCGAGAAGGATATTCAGCTACTCGTGAAACCATCACAGTTTGTCACACTCGGACGCAATGCGGAGAATGAATGGCCCTTCACCGGCTACATCCATTCGCTCCGACTCTCCGACGAGATAATGGATAATTGAGAATGGAAAATTGAAAATTTAAAATGGAGAATTTATCGTTAATATTTGACTTTAAATTCTAAATTCTAAATTTTCAACTCTAAATTTTAAATTCTAAATTCCTAACACATATACACATGAAAAAATTACTCACCGCCACCCTGATAGCCTCCCTTGCTATCCCGGCTATGGCTAAATCGGATAAGAAAGCCTCCCATCATGGCTATCCGATTGATCCGGTGCCCTTCACCTCTGTGAAAGTCACCGATGATTTCTGGGGACAACGCCTGAAGGCGAGTCGCGAAGTGACAATACCCCTCGCTTTCAGTAAATGCGAGGAGACAGGACGATACACTAATTTCGTCAACGCAGCCCATCCGAGCGATACGATACACGTAGGTGGTCTCGCTTTTGACGATACCGACGTCTACAAGACTATCGAGGGCGCAAGCTATCTTCTCCAGACTTATCCCGACAAGAAACTGGAGAACTATATAGACAGTGTGCTCGTAATTGTGGCTGCCGCTCAGGAACCCGACGGCTATCTCTACACATCGCGCACTATGAACCCGAAACATCCTCACGAATGGGCAGGCTCGAAGCGTTGGGAGATGGTGGAGGACCTCAGCCATGAGTTCTACAACCTCGGACACATGGTGGAGGGTGCGATAGCCCACTATCAAGCTACGGGGAAACGGAATTTCCTTGAGATCGCAATAAAATATGCCGACTGCGTATGCCGCGAGATCGGCGACGGTCCGGGTCAGGTGGCACGCGTGCCGGGGCATCAGATCGCGGAGATGGCTCTTGCAAAGCTCTATCTCGTCACCGGCGACAAGAAATATCTCGACCAGGCCAAATATTTCCTCGACAAACGCGGCTATACATCCCGCACAGATGAATACAGCCAGGCTCACAAGCCGGTGGTCGAGCAGGATGAGGCTGTCGGTCACGCAGTGCGTGCAGCCTACATGTATGCCGGCATGGCTGACGTGGCAGCCCTCACAGGCGACTCCGCATATATCAAGGCTATAGACCGCATCTGGGATAATATCGTAGGGAAGAAATATTATATCACCGGCGGTATCGGCGCAACAAGCAACGGTGAGGCTTTCGGCAAGAATTATGAGCTACCCAACATGTCGGCTTATTGCGAGACTTGTGCCGCAATCGGCAATGTCTACGTGAACCACCGTCTCTTCCTTCTCCACGGCGATTCAAAATATTACGATGTGGTGGAGCGCACTCTCTATAATGGTCTTATCTCCGGCGTGGCTCTTGACGGGGGTGGCTTCTTCTACCCCAACCCACTCGAAAGCATGGGTCAGCACCAGCGTCAGCCATGGTTCGGATGTGCATGCTGCCCCTCCAACATCGCACGTTTCATCCCGTCGCTTCCAGGCTACGTCTATGCGGTCAACGGGGATGATGTCTACGTCAACCTCTTCATGTCGAACACCGGAAACCTTAAAGTCAATGGTAAGGACGTGGTGATAAGCCAGCAGACAAATTATCCTTGGAACGGCAACATTGCTTTCACCGTAGACAAGAATAAGGCAGGCAACTTCGACCTGAAACTCCGTATTCCGAGATGGGTACAGAACCGCCCCGTGCCGAGCGACCTCTACAAATATAGCGACGGCAAACGTCTCGGCTATACTGTGACTGTCAATGGCAAACCTGCCGATGGCACTCTGACAGCCGACGGATATTACTCGATTGCCCGCAATTGGAAGAAGGGTGACAAGGTGGAGCTTCATCTCGACATGGAGCCGCGCACCGTGAAAGCAGACAACCGTGTGGAGGCTGACCGTGGCAGAATTGCTGTGGAGAGAGGTCCTATTGTATATTGCGCCGAATGGCCTGACAATGACTTTGACGTGCTCAGCATATTCGTAAATCAGAAACCGCAGTTCACCGTCACTGAGAAGCCTGAACTTCTTGAAGGTATCGTGACTCTCACGACCGACGGACAGGTGCTCAGCTACGACGACAAGGGTCGTCTCGCAGCAAAGGATGTGAAACTGAACCTCATCCCCTACTACGCATGGTGTCATCGCGGAAGCGGCAACATGGCAGTGTGGCTACCGCAGGAGTTGAGCGCATCGCGTCCGGTAATGCCTCCGACACTCGCATCTCAGAGCAAGGTAACGGCTTCGCAGAAGATGGGTTCTCTTTCCTCACTCAACGACCGACTCGTACCGAAGGATGAGAACGACCGTTCGGTACCATACACTCACTGGTGGCCTAAACAGGGCACTACTGAATGGATTGCCTACGAACTACCGAAAGAGGAGACCGTGCAGAGTGCAACTGTCTATTGGTATGACGATGGACCGTGGGGTGGATGCCGCGTGCCGAAGTCATGGAAGATATACTACAAGGATGGCTCAGGCAACTGGCAACCTGTCACCGGAGCTGACAAGTACGGCACAGTCAAAGGAGCCGCAAACACGGTCAACTTTGACCCGGTTAAGACAAAAGCCATGAAACTTGAAGTGGTTCTCCCGGACGATAACTCCGCCGGCATATTCGAGTGGCAACTCGACTGATCTGACAACCGGTAAATAACGAATCACAACTGATATCATACCATCTACAATATGTCATGAGCGACTTGGGAACAGAATCAAAGTTCTAAGTCGCTCATGACATTTCTTTCTACATATCAACTACTTCCTCATTGACCATCCCCACATCTCACACCTTTCATTCATCATATCTCAAAACTGTAACCTAATTTGATGTCAAGCAAAATAAGACCCCATTCCATATTTTCATTAAAATATACCATCGATTTTCAACTTACGGATATTGAATATTATACAAAATATTAGTATCTTTGCAGATGAAGTTGTTTATGCTTTAATATATTGACGTATGGCTAAGTATATTGATCCGTTTACTGACACGGGCTTTAAGATAGTGTTCGGTCTTAATAATGTCTCAAACGAGATTCTGAAATATTTCCTCAACGCCCTCTTTGAGGGTCAACCGGACTTTGAGGAGATTGTCAGCGTGCGTTATCTCAACAATGAGAACGTGCGTGAATGGATAGAGGGGAAGACCATTGTCTACGACGTGTATTGCGAGACGTCACATGGGCATCGTTTCATTGTCGAGATGCAGAAAAACCCACAGGAGAATTTCCTTAGTCGTGCAATATACTATGTCGCTCGGTCAATCGCATATCAAGGCTATAAGGGGAGATTTTCCGACAAAAATGATTCTGTAGCAGGCAACGAGAATAATGACAACGACAAAAAATATTGGAACTATGAGCTTATTCCGGTAGTGGGAGTGTTCTTCTCCAATTTCTATATACATGGTCTTGAGCATAAACTCGTCACACATGGCAGGCTCTGCGATACCGACAACAACAAACCTATCGGCAACGCAATGCGTTATGCTTTTATACAACTTCCGGCGTTTACAATCAATGATGAGAAGGAATGTCGGACAGATTTTGAGAAATGGATTTTTGCACTTAAAAACATGAGAACTATGAATACAATGCCCTTTACCTCCCATCAGGAAATATTTCAGCGACTCGCCTCTGTGAGTAACTTAGCCACGTTAAGTCCTGAACAGCGTTATCAGTATGAATATGACCTCAAGAAAGCACGAGACTATCATGCAGAGATGTCATACGCACGAAAGCATGCCAGAGAAGAGGGACTTGCCGAAGGGCGCGCAGAGGGGCGCGCAGAGGGGCGTGTCGAAGGACTTGCCGAAGGACGTGCGGAAGGACGTGCGGAAGGACGTGCAGAGGGTCGTGCGGAAGGACGTGCTGAAGGACGTGCTGAAGGATTGTATATTGTCGCAAAGAATATGCTGGATGCCGGTTATACACTACAACAGATTTCATCCATGACAAATCTCTCTGAAAAAGAAATATCTAAACTTTTGAAAAAATAAACAGGAAATATCGGCATCTTCCAAATGAAGTGTATGAATATGGGGTCTCAGACTCCATCCCTTTCCCTATTTTGTAGGGTGTTCAGTTTGACGTTCCGAAAAACGGCATCCAGAACACCGGATTTTACA
>NZ_SRYB01000079.1:0-1079 GCF_004793975.1 Lepagella muris | reverse complement strand
TCGTTGCCGGAGAGGTATGAGGGTAAGCGTTTCTATCATATCTCGACGGATGAGGTGTATGGGGCTCTTGAGCTGACGCATCCGGAGGGTGTGGATGCACCGTTCTCCACGAAGGCATCGAGCGGGCAGAAGCATGAGGCGTATGGCGAGCTCTTCTTCACGGAGGAGACGAAGTACAATCCCCATTCCCCGTATTCTGCATCGAAGGCTTCATCCGACCATTTCGTGCGTGCCTATCATGACACCTACGGCATGCCGACGATCGTGACTAACTGCTCAAACAACTATGGACCGTACCAGTTCCCGGAGAAGCTGATACCGCTCTTCATCAACAATATCCGTCACCGCAAGCCGCTCCCCGTATATGGAAAGGGTGAGAATGTGCGCGACTGGCTATATGTGGAGGACCATGCGCGTGCGATCGACACGATCTTCCATGAGGGTAGGGTTGCCGACACATACAACATCGGCGGTTTTAATGAGTGGAAGAATATTGATATCATACGGGTGATTATCCGGACTGTTGACCGTCTGCTCGGTAATCCGGAGGGCTACAGTGACGAACTGATCACGTTTGTGACGGACCGTCTGGGTCATGACATGCGCTATGCGATCGACAGCCGTAAGCTCCAGCGTGAGTTGGGTTGGGAGCCGAGTCTCCAGTTTGAGGAGGGTATAGAGAAGACTGTGCGTTGGTATCTGGATAATCAGGAGTGGATGGATAATATCACGAGCGGGGATTACGAGCGTTATTACGAAGAGATGTATAAGGGGAGATGAGCGAGATGCGCCGGGAGGATGAAGGGGCTTTTTCTTTGGAATTTGAATGGAATTCAAATTGACTTGGATTTGAGCTGACGCTCAAACGAAACTGCTGGAACATTTGGCTTCTTGGCTCTCTCTTTCTGGGGCTGAGGAGCCAATATCTTTAGCTTCTGCTTTTCTGGGGTTGGATTTTTTATGCGGATTGGCGGGATTGAGTTTTTGAGGGAGGGGGAGGGGTTTTCTCCCCGGGGTTGTCCGGAGTTCTGGTTTGTGACGCGGGAGGGGATCTCGGAGTCGTGCTGGAAGGGGTATTA
>NZ_SRYB01000078.1:0-1107 GCF_004793975.1 Lepagella muris | reverse complement strand
TAAGTACTTCAGAAAAATAAATGAACATATCAAGCTCTCATAGTAAAGTTGATGCGATTGGCAGTCCCCAACGCGCCCAACGCCCGGTTGACAGCATAAAAGAGGTTGTCTGCCGAGGCGTAGTCGGATGGTTGTATCCACTGGCCTTTCAGCATTCGCCAGAGAGTTTCCGCTATGTTGAGATGAGGGGAATAAGGAGGCAGGAAGAAAAGAAAGAGTCCTCTCTTCTCCCAAATCTTTCTCATTTCCTTCATAAGTTTGCTGCGATGCACCTTTGCATTATCCAGCACGATGAAAGTCTCTCTCTTTATCGTGAGGGAAAATTTATCAAGGAAATCTGCTATTTTTTCGGATGTCATGCTTTCCATGGATGTGAAACCATGGTAGTTGCTCCTGTAGTCGATCATTCCCCATATGTTGAGTCTCTTGTATCTTTCAGATGGGATTGTCACATTTTCCCATGGAAACTGCCATCCATAAGGCACGTATCCTTCAGTGCATGTGAAACTTCCATCCCCGAAAAAGAGGTCTATGAGTCCGGCGTCGTATTGTTTTACAAGCTCTTGCAACTTCTCCTTCTTATAAGCGTAGAGTTGCGGCGAGGGTGTCCCTTTGGTCGTCTTCCTTATACGTCCAAATCTTGCGCCAAGGCTGATAAAAAAGCCCTGAACGTGTCGCGACACGCCTCCTTGCCTGTGGCTTCCTGCCATCTCTCCTTGGCTTTCATAACACTCAGCCTGTCGTTCTCGATTGCCTTTATGACTGCTTCCTCGTCTGAGCTGTCCATGATAGGCTTGCAACCTTGTCCGGGCTTGTTCCGCAATCCATCCGCTCCATTGCAGAGATATCGGTTCACCCAGCGGTTGACCTTGTGTTCTGAACATGACAGCTTCTCCGCTATCGCTTTCGATGACAGACCATCCGCTTTGTATAACACTATCTGGCTGCGTAATTGCATGAAAGGACGGGAGTCGAAGTGTACGATATACTCCAACTCCACTCTCTGTTTCTTTGTAAGGTTTACTTCTGTAATTCTCATAGTCGTTTACCTTACCATACTGCAAAAACCGTGCCAACATATGTACATTAATTTTTAGAAACTACTTA
>NZ_SRYB01000077.1:0-1115 GCF_004793975.1 Lepagella muris | reverse complement strand
ATGCCGTATCGGTTCCTGAACGACTCCAGATAGTCTATCATCGTAAGGGTATCGGTGGGACGCTGATATATTCCAAAATTTGTAATGAATTGGTTTTCTGTGGATATCTGCACGTTATATCCGGGCTTGAGCTGACCGTTGAGCATCGCGTCCTCCTTCATGCGCATGAACGTGGCGTCAGGGTCAGTCTTGGAAAAGGAGTTGCGCTCTCCCATGGTCGCCAGTTGCTCACGGTACCTGTTCATTCTCGGTATGGAGTCTTTCTCTATCTGCCTGATTGCCTTTGATTCATCCTTGCTCAATGCGGTGGCATCCACTTTCTCCTTTATCCGCTCAACTCTTCGGGCAACCTCTTCCGCGGTAAGATTCTCCGCAACGGGATTCTCACCGCTTTCCAGAGCATGGTTCTGTTCTATCTGCTGAAGGAGCGCCTCTGTCTTGGCCTTGAGCTTCGCATCATATTTTTCAACCGACCCGCGCCAGACAAAAGTGTATTTGTTCGCCACAGACTCTACTTTCGTTCCGTCGATGTATTGCACTTTCAACGATACAAAACCTTCGTCATGAAGCAGTTGGATGACTTGAGTGAAGACAGCGTCAAAACCCTCTTTCAAACGTTTGCCGCGGTAATAGTTGATTGTCCGAAAGTCGGGGCGCTTCATTCCGGCAAGCCACATGAAATAGACATCCCGTCGGAGAAGTTCCTCGATTCGCCGGGATGAGTAGACATTGCTCAGGTATGCGAACACAAGCACCTTCAACATCATCCGGGGATTGAAGGCACTGTTGCCTCCTCCACGGTAGGTCGAGAGAATATCGCTTATGTCCAGGCTGTCGATCACTGAATCGACCACCCTCACCATGTGATTCTCCGGCACAAGCTCATCCAATGACGGCGGAAGAAGAAGATTTTGTTTTCTATTGTCGGATTTTATTGCTAATTTTGCCATGTTATGTTTTGATAACAAGTTATTTATATGCAACACAAATTTACAAAAATTATCTGACATGACAAAGGCTTTCCTGCTGAATCTCAACAAGAAAGCCTTATTTTTTATACTGTCTTTTTGCAATCACATACGAAAAGAGACTGCCTAAACTTGTTAGACAGCCTC
>NZ_SRYB01000076.1:0-1248 GCF_004793975.1 Lepagella muris | reverse complement strand
CCCTGGCGGCATTCCGCAGGCAGTTACCGAGCTGCCCGTTCCCGCCCGTCACAAGGATGGTAATCCCAGCCCCCCTGCCCCCTGAAGGGGGAATGGAGGAGCCATTATCATTTAGTTTATCAATATCCTGATTCATAATTTCAATATTCAAATAAAAACGCCCTTTCAGGAAGCCAGGTAGCCCATTCCTTCAAATGTCTGGAGTTCCGTGCCCGAGCCCATGGGCGAGGGATCCCGTCTCAAGGGAGTCGATTCAGTTTACTTATTGTAAGCTCATTTATCCGCGACAACAAATCCTGTGCCTTCGAAATCAAAATATTCCCATCTTCAGGCGCAAGTACAAACACATTCTGGTAATCAGCCTTTTCCCTCATCGTTTGCAACCGACTATAGAAAATGCCATCTTCCCGATCAAACTCACCGGAAAGCACATAATACCGCCCGAATTGAGACGATACACCCTTATGTGTAGAAGTCTTAATACCATCAATAAGCATCAGAGCTGTCACTGCATGGAATATTGAATAATAAAGACGGTTGGCAACAAGATCCCAATAATCCATCTCTGCATTCCTTACAGCCTGTTCCATATTGCGGACAGATTTCTCCATCAGCAATTCCACTGCTATTTTCTTTTGGTTAGGATTCATAGGCGTATCGCTTCTGCTGTCACATTCTGATAAAAATTAGTATCACGCTGGGCATCCCATTGCGATTGAGAGAAATGCAGCGGAGTGATCTGAGCATCAAGATACCATCCTATTTCTGCAAAAGGGAATGCAAACGACAGGTAATTATCGGCAGTCTCAACGGAATCATCCGTGATGATGAGCAGATCCCAATCCGATTTTGGTCCGGCATCATTCCTCGCCTGAGAACCGTAGAGAAACACACGTCCTCCACCATTGCCAAACATCTGTCGGGCAAGTGCAGAAATCGCATTAAATATTTTGTCTCTCTTAGTCATTGCATGATTATCATTAAAATCGAGAGGCTTCCAACCCCTCTATATAATCTCAATGCAAAAATAGCATATTTTGTTGAAAAATAAAAATCCGCCTCACATCTCCTTCTCTCCCCCTTCAGGAAGCCGAGGTTCCATTCCTTCAAATGTCTGGAGTTCCGTGCCCGAGCCCATGGGCGAGGGATCCCGTCAGAAGGGCGAAACAAAATCCTTCAGCAGCGGATGCCGAGTGTCCTTCTCCGACAGGATCGCCTCTGCCGGATCAACATGCCAGTCAATGCCCA
>NZ_SRYB01000075.1:0-1336 GCF_004793975.1 Lepagella muris | reverse complement strand
GAGAGCTATTAGTTTTGCATTCGCAAAGAAAATACTATCTTTGTAGATACAAATATTAAAAAATTTAACAAAAAAGGAAGAACCTCCTAATGTCGCGTTAGCCTAAGCCAAGAGCTAGATAAAATCTTATCCGTGTTTCAGGTACGACATTATTTCCCAAACTAAAGCCAGAGAGTAATTTAAAGATGTCAATTACTTATTTTATTATCATAGTATTGGCCGTTTGGAATTGGAGATTCCTTCCAAATAATAAAATATGGTACAAATTTACGGAATAGATCTGGCATCTGAAAAATTTGATGTCAATTTCTTAAATGAAAATGGACGTGTGTGTCATAAAATAGTAAGGAACACACGTAACCAGATTGAGAAGTTCCTGGAGACTCTCCCCGATAATGCCTGGTTAGTTGCGGAGTACACAGGCGTGTATGGCGATCTCCTGTTGTATCTCGCAAATATCCATGGAGTGAGGATTTCATATGTCCCGGGCTATGAGATAAAGCACAGTAGCGGACTGGTAAAAGGGAAGAGTGACAGTAATGACGCTGCATTGATTCGGGAGTATGGGGAACGTTATATCGATAAACTGACTGTAACA
This sequence comes from Lepagella muris, assembly GCF_004793975.1. Taxonomy (NCBI): domain Bacteria; kingdom Pseudomonadati; phylum Bacteroidota; class Bacteroidia; order Bacteroidales; family Muribaculaceae; genus Lepagella; species Lepagella muris. Next base: position 738 of record NZ_SRYB01000075.1, on the reverse strand, counting down.
GGGTTCCCGTCAGAATCAATCTACAAACTTAAAGAACTGTACTCAACGCGCCGGTTGCTTGTCCAACAACGTAAACAGCTGTACACTATACTGTCCGGAGATAAACATCGCCCCATGCAGTGTGAGGTTGCCGTCAGGATCAAGGAACAGATGGTGGCAGAGCTGGATAAGGCTTTGTCCAATATCGAACAAGAGATGCAGAAGTTGATAGACAATGATGAGAGCCTGAGGAAGAGCGCCGAGATTGCATGTAGCGTGCCCGGCATAGGGAAGGTTACTGCAACGGAACTCATCATAAAGACCGACAATTTCAAGCGCGTTGCCACTGCACGTAAATGCGCATCTTTGGCAGGTATTGCCCCCTTCCCGAACGCTACGGGAAAATCTGATAAAGGCAATCACGTCTCCAGATTCGGAGACAAGGAACTGAAGACGTTATTGTTCATGTGCGCCCAGTCTGCCGCCACATATTTTGAGAAAATGCATGTCTACAAGATGAAAAAATTAGAAGTGGAGAAGAAGCACTTCTTTATCGTGATGAACAATATTGCCAACCGTCTGCTGAAGATACTCTATGCCTTGATAAGGACGGGGAAGACATACGATCCTCTATACATATCAAGAGATCCAAGATTAAAATTGCAGAAATAATTATCAAATACATGTATTTATAAATTTTAACATAATATTCCTACAATTTTAACACTTGAGTCCTTGGTGATATCAGAGTAAACACGG
>NZ_SRYB01000074.1:0-1458 GCF_004793975.1 Lepagella muris | reverse complement strand
CTTGTGACGGGCGGGAACGGGCAGCTCGGTAACTGCCTGCGGAATGCCGCCAGGGGATCGGATGATAGTTACATTTTTACTGACGTAGCTGGTGATGACGTGGTGCGTCTCGACATCACGGATGCGGATGCGGTCAGTAGGATGGTGAGGGAGAATGATGTGAAGGTCATCGTCAACTGTGCGGCTTATACCAACGTGGATAAGGCGGAGGATGACGCGGAGCTCGCGGAGTTGCTTAACGCGACAGCAGTGAGGAACCTGGCGGAGGCTGTTAAGGCTAATGATGGCACGCTCATCCATATCTCTACCGACTATGTGTTTGGGAAGGAGCCGTATAACGTGCCGTGCCGAGAGGACCAGAAAGGGACTCCGACGGGCGTTTACGGGATGACTAAGCTGCATGGCGAGCAGGCGATCGCGGAGAGCGGTTGCCGCGCGCTTATCTTCCGCACGGCGTGGCTCTATTCGGAGTACGGCAGGAATTTTGTGAAGACGATGCTTAACCTGACTGCCACTAAACCGGAGCTGAAGGTGGTGTTCGACCAGGTGGGGACTCCGACGTATGCGCAGGACCTTGCTGATGCGATCTACCGCATTATAGACGGACGGATGATGGCAGGTAACGAGGGGACATATCATTACTCGAATGAGGGTGTGTGCTCGTGGTTTGACTTCACGAAGATGATCGCGGAGTATGCGGGGAATAGGGATTGTGACGTGCAGCCGTGCCATTCGGATGAGTTTCCGTCAAAGGTGGTGCGCCCGTCGTATTCGGTTCTGGATAAGACTAAGTTCAAGGAGACGTTCGGGATGGCAGTGCCGTATTGGACGGATTCGCTGAGGAGATGCATCGGTAATCTTTGACTCACGGCTCCCTCGCCCTGGGCGAGGGGATGGGGCTCCAGCCGGCAGAAATTAACATCCTTGGAATTTTGAATGGAATTCAAAATGGAACGGGGATTTGAGCTGAGGCTCAAACGAAACTGCCGGAACATCTGATTTTTTCACTTCTTTCTTCATTTTTTCTTTTTTAATTTGGATAATTTTTTATGAGGAATATATTGATCACCGGGGGGGCGGGGTTTATCGGCTCCCATGTTGTCAGGCTTTTTGTGAACAAGTATCCTGACTATCATATCGTGAATCTTGATAAGCTTACGTATGCGGGTAATCTCGCTAATCTGAAGGATATCGAGACTCGACCGAACTATACTTTCGTGAGGGCGGATATCGCTGATCTTGATGAGATGCGCCGCGTGATCCGTGAGTATGAGATTGACGGTATCATCCATCTCGCTGCGGAGAGCCATGTGGACCGCTCGATCAAGGACCCGTTCACGTTCGCGCGCACCAACGTCATGGGCACGCTTGCGCTGTTGCAGGCTGCGAAGGAGTATTGGGAATCGTTGCCGGAGAGGTATGAGGGTAAGCGTTTCTATCATATCTCGACGGATGAGG
>NZ_SRYB01000073.1:0-1674 GCF_004793975.1 Lepagella muris | reverse complement strand
TAGGGTGTTCAGTTAGTTGTTCCGTATTCAGCTCACTTTTTTAAGTGTTTCGGTTCTATCTTTCACCCAATTGCGGGATAGATTGGCCTTGGCCCAGTCATCTATCTCCTTAAGTTTAACATTGGCCAAGCGTACTTTGAAATCTTGTTCATCAGCGACTGAATAGTCGATTGTCTTTGGATAAAGCGGTAACATCAGAATCATGGATGTGAAACCATACAGTTTGTTTGGCGACATCTTTGATTTTAGAATGCCGAAATCAGACTCGATTATGTCAGACGACATGTTCTGTGCATTGTTGGTCAGATGTAGTAGTTTGGCTTCCTTTTTCAGATAGTCAAGCATACGTAATCCCAGAGTAGCCCTGCGGTTGTTAGCGTTTCCAATTACATGCAAGATGATGTATTGTGAGCATTCACGATAGGTCTTCAAGCAAAATCCACGGGTCTTGCATATGGTTTCCACATGTCTGATCGCGTCGACATCCACGGAGAGTTCCTCAAGCAGTCCACGATAATTCTCAAGGAAACAGAAAGCGTCCTTCGCCTTTTGCTCCAAAGAGTCCATATTGGTCAGCATGCGATTACCCCATTCCACCCAGTCGGAGAGGTTCATGAACCTTGCAATCGCCCTCATGTTTGGAGGAAGAAGCCATGCAATGTCCGTCAAATGATATTGAAGGCGTATCTTCCCAAGCTTTTGAGTAAGGCTCTTAAACTCTTCATCCTCAGCATAGACGGTCTTCATGCAGTTAGCAAGCGTATGACTTACGTCAAGATGCTGTGGAACTCCTGCCAATGCCATTCCGCCTTTCAAATTGTGACCTCCGTCGGAGACTCCATACTCAGGGCTGTGCCCTGCTTTTGCGGCTGCGCGCTCAATGGCATCCTTCACATCATCCTTGGTGTTGGAGTCCGCAACACGCATATCCAACACTGTCGCGTCAGAATGTCTCAAAGCTCTTCCAGGATGCTTCGACGGGATGCCGAGAGTCAGCAGAAGTTTCTGTCGGTTGACCGTGAGGCTTTCGTCCTGAATTATGGCATAGGCCTCATCGCGGCTCTTGTCATCGTCATAGACAGACAGGCCGAGCTTGAGCATCCAGTTACGCACAGTGGTATAGGACGGCGCCTTCCCGCAAGTGCCACCGAGAACATCTTCAAAGGTCTTCAGTATCTCGACCACAGTGCGCAGGCCGCATGAAGTCTTGACATATATGAAGACACAGAGCAGTACTATTTGGATTGAGTATCGATGTCCTTCAACCGGGTCAAAATGCGCGACCATTGTTCTTTGCTGAACACTGGCTTCGGCTCTTCTTTTTTTTTGAGTTCCTTGCGCATCTCGTCCATCTTGGCTTTGGCGGCCACGATTTTAGCGTTGGCAGCCTGCTTTTGAGCCTCAAGTTTGCCTTCAAGTCTGGCAACCTCCTTGCGAAGGCGCTTCAGCTCCTCTTCCGGGGTCTCCTGACTATGCTTTGAGTCTGATTTTCTCATCATTTTTCGCATCTTAAATAGTTGTTTTTTAGACTGTAAAGATACTAAAAATTAATGAATTATCCAAATTTTCAATGTACTATTTCGTCTCTGAAAACAAGAATTTCCAGCACGTGATTTTTATGTAAAATCCGGTGTTCTGGATGCCGTTTTTCGGAACGTCAAACTGAACACCCTA
>NZ_SRYB01000072.1:0-1678 GCF_004793975.1 Lepagella muris | reverse complement strand
CCTGACTTCGTCATTGCGTCACCCTAAACGCCTAAATAGTCCAACAGCGGTTGTAGAGAGCGGTGCTCAGGCGTTAGAATCATGGTCCGAGTCATGATTTTGTCGTTAATGGGCAACTTTAGCCGAATCGTTGAGATCGTTTTAGCGATTTTCAGTACTGAATCGACGCTGAGACCCATACCCAGAGTATGCAGTATTCTCTCCAATTCTTTGTAAACCTTAAAAGCGACAAAACATAGGCATACATGAGCCTCTATTCTCTTTTCAGTGAAGTGAAAGATGGGGCGCGTCTCGATTGTCCCCTTTGAGACTCTGAATGCCCGCTCCACCACCCAAAGTCCGCGATACTGTGCCACAACATCAGGTGCGGTCAAGGAGGTGTTGGTGACATATCCTTTCATGCCGTCCCATTTTGCATCTTCTGCTATTTTGTCCTCATTGATGGATACGGCCACATCGTTGTCTATCTTCAGGAACTTGTTGTAGCCCCGCTTGTTGATTTTGTCTTTGGTTATTTTGCCTGAGGCAAATGACTTGCGGAGCCGTTCCACTCCTTTGCGACGGTTGAATTCATCCTTGGCAGCCCGCCTGGAGCTGTATGTGACTATGAGGCGGTCTCCGTTTTCAAGAGTGGTTTCATGACAGAGCCCGTCCTCATGTGGAAGCGACAGGATCCATTCCTTTATTTGGGGTGCGCTTTTCTTTATTCTCGCTCCAACGATGAAATCATATCCGCCGCTACGCAAAAGTTCAATATTGCGCTTAATCATGAAGCCGGAATCAGCCACCACTATGAAATCATCTATGCCAAAGCGCTGTTTAAAATCATCAATGACAGGAATCATGGTGTAACTCTCGTACTGCGCTCCATTGAATAGGGAATATGCCAATGGGTAGCCATTTTCGCAGACCAGCAGCCCGAGGATAATCTGGGTTTCCGCTGTCTTGCCATCTTTTGAAAAACCTGGCGAGCGCAACACGTCTTCTCTGAAACTCTCGAAATACAGCGATGTCACGTCATAGAACAGCATCTCCACCCTGCCTCCAATCACTTTGAAAGTATGCTCGACACTTATGCGCTGCACCGTATCCTGCTGAGTGTTGTAGAGCTTGTCCAGATAGCGGTAGATTTTGCTCAGATTAACGTCCTCGTCAAAGTGACTTTTGAGATATTCGACAGTTGCCATCTTGCTCATGGGCTGGCATAGGCGTGCTATGACCAGTTGTCTCAATATATTGTCCGTTATACAGTTGAAACCTATTGAATCATATACCTTATCAAGAATCATCTTCGCTCCGTTGAGCAGCACGGAATCAATATTGTTAAGGAAATGCTCGGCATCGGAAATCTCTGCCGTCTTTCTGTCAATACCCTCAAAGTCTATGCGACGTACACCATTATACTCATCAATCCACTTGCGTCCCTTGTCCATCAAGGCCGCGATGTCACCGTCGCCATTGGCAATGCCAACGGTGTGAAGCTCCTTAAACCTACCGCCGCGCTTATCAACGATAACGATGCTGGTTGAGCCTGATCTATTCTTCTTTTTGCGCACAAACATGCGCAAAGATAGCGAATTTTCGCCGTTGCGTCACCCAAATCACCCAATTCTAAAACCTATATCTCTAATTATCAATGATATTTATTTTTAACCCTCAAAAAGTGACGAAGTCAGGA
>NZ_SRYB01000071.1:0-1792 GCF_004793975.1 Lepagella muris | reverse complement strand
GTAATACGTCACAAAAAAAGAGACCATCTAACTTTTGATTGTTAGACAGTCTCTTTCTTTACCTCATCCCAACTTTCGCCTGTTTCGCCTGTTTCGCCTGTTTCACCTGTTTCACCCCGATACAACCGATACAAGTGAAACAAGCGATACAACCGATACAGTCGACACGTTTTTTGTGGGGTGGGCAGATTAGTTTCAAAATAACAAGAAGGGTAATCTCTATATCTCTAACTTTGCAGCATAAAACAAATATCAACCTAAAAACAAGGTATTATAAACGATATCCTCGCTTGCATTTCCTCCATCCCCGATACAAGAGGACGGGGAGGGGGATCCTATTCCTAAAGAAATAGCGTAAACGGTCCAAATTCAGAAGTAGGTCTTTACCGCAAAAAGGAATTGATCAATAAAAATACGCTTGAAAGCTGCGATATTATTCTGCTCGTAAAATATTAGCATGGCTTTTTTATAATCAACTGAATCAACAGTTCGAAATGAGATTGGACAATAACCATTGGCAATCAAAATACCGTTACTTACTATACGAGCCGTGCGCTTGTTGCCATCAGTGAATGCTTGTATATAGCTTAATAGTATAAGTGCCAACAGAGCTTTGTCAAATATATTAGACTTACCGTTTATCAGACGTACTGAATCTTCCAATGCTTCCCGTATCTGGAATTCATTATCCAACGGCGTATAGTTTGTTCCGGTAATACCTACTCTACGGTGTCGTATATTCCTCTCCACTCCCAATTCCTTTGTAAGTAAAGCATGAATTTCCTCTATGCGTCCGACTGTCAAATCTTTAAGATATTCAGGAACATCTAAAATAAAGTCAAGGGCATCCTTATGATTAAGCAGCATCACTGCCTCTTCCTTAGTCTTACCGCTGGCTGTCTGTTTCTCTTTCAACAGTCGCTCTGTTTCAAGCAGAGAATAGGTGTTGCCCTCAATTTGAGATGATTTCCAAGAAAGATCTATGCCGAGACGTTCCATTTCCTTACGATATTCAATTTCAGACATCTCGGAAAGATGCTTACGGAATTGTTCTTGCGCTTCACTAAGGCGATTAAGTTCTTGTGTCGAGAAAAGTTCAACACTTGGCAAAATATCATTGATCAGTTCAAAATTGAAAGATTTCTGCACCTGACGTTCATCAATATCTTTGTCAAAGTAAGTGTCAATATTCAACTCCATAGTTACATGTGCCTGCGGAGTAAGACGATATCGTGTTGCCGGACCGCGTCCGACAACTTCAATATTCCCATGTTTTACCATTTCAGCAATCAATCTCTTCAATGTAGCCTGACTTGGAGGATTCGTCAAGGCTGCCTCAATATCAGCTCTTGTGACAGATTGATTGTAATGCAGAAACTGCAATATTTCTATTTCTTGTGTCATGTCTGTTTCTTTTATCGGCTCAAAAATAGTCATTATTTTCGGAAAATCGGCTCAATTTGAGCCGATAAATGCCTTTTTAAATGCCTTTTTGAGCCGATAGACGATTTTGTAATATTTGATTTCCGGCAAAACACCCGATTTACATATCTGTTAATAGACACCTTAAACGTAAGGGCACACGCGTTTGCCCTTCAGATTTGAGGAGATTTGGCGTATTGCTTGTATCGGTTGTATCGGGGTGAAACAACCGATACAAACCGATACAAACCGATACAAACGCTCGTAAGGGCACACGAAGGTTACCATAGGTTGCGGCAGGGTAGCTCGTTGCCGTAACGACTGCGGAGCCGTTCGATGAGCCGCTGCAAGTCGCGTGAGAAATGATGAC
>NZ_SRYB01000070.1:0-1849 GCF_004793975.1 Lepagella muris | reverse complement strand
ATCTGGCGCATCGTGTGACGGAACTTGAAAATGAGAGCGAAAGTCTGAAGGCTCTTATTGATGTCAAAGAGGAACTTCCGCAGGAGGTACAAGACACTATCAAGATACGCATTGAGATGCTTAATTCACTGTTGGCAAGCCATATCACAGACAATGACCAATATGTAAAGCAGTATGATTCATGGGTCATGAAGCTGACGGAAGACAGTGAAGGATTTATGAATTCAAACAGACTGGCATTCCAAGCCTCGCATCCCCACTTCATACAGTATTTTGAAGACCATGATCTGACTGTTGAAGAGATAAACTATGTATGTCTTTACGCAATCGGTTTGCGGGGTAAGGAGGTTGGCAACTATATGAAGAAACGTAGCCACGTCAATACCAGCAGTGCTATCCGAAAGAAATTGGGAATTGACAAGCATGAGACCAACATAGGCATATACGTCAGGAAACTTCTCAAAAGTCTGTAATCAGATACACGAAATCTAAACAACGCCTATACCTTATATTATATTGGAAATGACAGGTTGCACACTATTATTGGTGCGTAACCTGTCATTGTTTTATGCACATTTCATTGACCTCATCTTGTAAATAAAAGCCTAAAATATCCATATAATCACTCTCGTACTTCCATAATCAGCCAAATATGAAAGTACGAGAGTAATTGCGCCAAAATAATTTTTAACCCAAATAACAATAGATTATTTATCAATAATTTACAATTTAAAATATTTTCAAAATATGAAAGTTTTGTTTTGGAGGATGAAAGTCTGTCTTTGTAATTTTGCAGCATCAAAATCAACTAAAACGCAATTGAAATGAAAAAGATTTTAACTCTTATTCTTGTAATGATGGCAATCGCACTTCCATCATTTGCTGAAGGTTCAAAAAGCGATAACTCTCATAGTGTTGCTTTGGAATTCGAGTCTATTTCGGACGGAACATCAACGGTTCATCGTGCTCCCATGCGTATAAGTATAGACGCATACTATAATGCGGAAAGCAATACCATCAACATTTCATACGATGGTGAGGCGAAAGGAGAAGTATTCCTTTATTTAAATGGTGTGCTTGTGGGGTATGAGTCAGAAATCAACGCTTCTTTTTCAATTAATACTCCAGGTCGATATACTATAGAAATAATAGGTGAAACTTGGATTGCAAAAGGTTCCATAAAACTGCCATAATTAGGAATTTATTCCATTAAATAAGTTTAACTCTCCAAATAAATACGTTGAATCATTCAATCTTGAAATAACATAATTAGCATAAAAATGTAATTGGCTTTAAAACCAGTTGCGTATATATTAAATATAATCAAATTTATTATGTTCAACTCTAAAACTAAATTTTCGCTGATTTCTTCAGCACTCGCAGTTATTGCGACTTCTGCAATTGCTATTGCATGTACATCTCAAGAGGACATTCCGGAATCAAGCGCAAGCATTGTAGAGAATAATACAATGCTCAATGACACAATCCTCATTGAAACTGATGCTCCTCTTATTCAAAAATCCAATATGGGTTCTGTATCTGTCAAGACCTATAATCTGATTCAATCTCTCAGTGGATCAACCACTCGATCCGATGCTACTCCAGAGGTCTATTATCTATATGATGACATGACTGAAAAAAGTGGCTATGCCATCGCAAATCCCAATGTGGCAAATGGTTGGATATTTGAATGTTCTGGTAGAGGAAAAGAAGACCCCGTGATCATTCTATTTGAGCAAATTGAACCCAACAAATTTGTAACGAAAGATAAAGAGGGAAATATCTTGAGGTACTTTACCTATAATCCAGAGAAAAGAGAATTGTGGACTTATAACAACATGACACGAGG
>NZ_SRYB01000006.1:0-204582 GCF_004793975.1 Lepagella muris | reverse complement strand
GAGCGGGAGAGTAGGTAATCGCCGCCTTATGGAAGCCGACTGAGCGATCAGCCGGCTTTCTTTTTTGTTGTGGTGGTTGTTGTTATCCCCGGAGGGGATAGCAACCTCTTGGACTTCTTGGACTTCTTGGACCTCTTGGACTTCTTTGTCAATACTGTCATTATTGTCATTATTGACAGTATTGACAATTTGACGATTTGACGGTAATGGCAAATTATCAATTTGAGAATAATTGCGATATTGTGAGGTGGCGTTGATTTTGTTTTTGTTATATTACGGATTTTGACTAATTTTGCAGATTACAGGGCATTTTTTGCCTATATATGCTTTTTTCCCATTCTGAATATCAGTTTACGGAATGATTACAAGAAAATATCAGTTGATCAACAATGTGGGTGGATGGATAGTGTTTGCCATCGCCCTTGCCACCTATTGGCTCACTCTTGAGCCAACTGCCTCGTATTGGGATTGTGGCGAGTTTATTATCCAAGCTGACAAGCTTGAAGTAGGTCATCCACCGGGCAACCCTATATTTATGCTTACTGCCCGGTTTTTCGCAAATTTCGCACCGGATGTGCAGTCGATATCTGTCATGGTGAATGCCATGAGCGGTCTGCTCAGTGCGCTTACAATTCTATTGCTATTCTGGACGATTACTCATCTTGTGCGTAAGCTTGTGGTGAAGGATGGTCAGGATGGTGAGATCTCAATTCAGCAATACGTGGCTATAATGGGGAGCGGTCTTGTCGGCTCGCTTGCATATTGCTGGAGCGACACATTCTGGTTTTCGGCAGTGGAGGGCGAGGTATATGCGTTCTCCTCTTTCTGCACAGCCTTAGTGTTCTGGCTTATCCTGAAATGGGAGAACCGGGCGGATGAGCCTCATTCCGACCGTTATCTCATACTGATAGCCTACGTGATCGGAGTCAGCATCGCTGTCCATCTTCTAAACCTCTTGTGCATCCCCGCCATAGTCTTGGTGTTTGCCTACAAGAAATGGAAGGACATGAACCTTGTGAAATCCTTGCTGACGCTTGCCGTATCGTTTGTGATAGTCTTCCTTGTGCTCTATGGTCTTGTGCCGGGCTTCATAAAGGTGGCACAGCAGTTTGAGCTCCTATTTGTGAATAGTTTCCACATGAGCTACAACAGCGGCGCATTGGTATACGTGGTTGTGACGGCAGCTGTATTTGTATGGGCTATTTATTCATTGGGGATGCAGAAGAGCGGACTGATGATACGCCTCTCTTTCCTCGCTGCCCTTGCGATATCCGGAATATTCTTCTTCGGCAACGGGTTCCTGATCGGATGGATCATCCTTGCAATCGTGGCTGTGCTGATGTTCACGAAATATGGCAACAAACTTCCGGTGCGTGTCATGTCGGTAGCGATGTGGAGCATCGCCGTGATTTTCGTGGGTTATTCAAGCTACGCACTGATTCTTATCCGTTCAAGTGCCGACACCCCGATGAACCAGAACTCTCCCGATAACGTGTTTGATCTCGCTTCATATCTCAACCGTGAGCAGTATGGAGAGAATCCTCTTCTCTATGGTGAGACTCTCTATTCCGCACCGATGAAGAAACTGACGGGTATGTCGCGCGATACGGTTACTTATCGAGAGGATGGAAGTCCCGTCGTGCTCGCCACCCCGTATTATTCGCCGGTAATCGAACCGGGGAAACCTCTTTACGTGAAAGGGGTGAAGGGTATCGATCCTGTATCTGAATACGGTTTTCTCGATGCCGGAGAGATGGCAAGCAACCATGCATTGGCAAGCCGTGGCGGTGATTACTACGTGAAGAAAGACTATAAGCCGGAGGCAAAGATGAATCCTGAGCTCAACATGCTCTTCCCGCGAATCTACAGCCGCCAGCATCGTGATGCATATTCTCAGTGGGTGCGTCTCGACACTATGCCTGACCAGCTCAAGGCTCTCAGTGCCGTCGATCCCGTCACGGGGGAGAAGGTGCAGGAATATGATCTTCAGAAGGAGCCGAGATATAATGAAGTGACAGGCTCATTTGCATATCCTGAGAAATATGCGTTCAAGCCTTCATTCATGCAGAATCTCTCTTATTTCTTCAATTACCAGCTCAACCACATGTATCTCCGATATTTCATGTGGAACTTTGCCGGACGCCAGAACGACATCAACAACCAGCAGGGTGAACTCGATGCCGGCAACTGGATTTCGGGCATACCGTTTATCGACAATCCGCGTCTTGGCGACCAGAGCCTTCTTCCCGATGACCTCGGTAAGGGGAATCAGGGGCATAACGTCTACTTCATGCTCCCGCTGATACTCGGCATTCTTGGATTGATATGGCAGTCGTTTGCCGGGAAACGTGGCATAGAGCAGTTCTGGGTAGTATTCTTCCTCTTCTTTATGACGGGAATAGCGATTGTGCTTTACCTAAATCAGCCGCCCAACCAGCCGCGTGAGCGTGACTATGCCTTCGCCGGATCATTCTATGCATACGCCATCTGGATAGGTATGGGAGTGGCTGCATTGTGGAGAATGATTCTATACGTGATGGATTCCGACCGCAAGAAGCGGCAGGCAGGAGTGGCAAAACTCACGGATGAGGAGGAGATCCAGCCGGAGAATGTGGTGAACGAGCCGGCATCGCTTGCATCTAAATCAAGGATTGCAGCTATGGCAGCCGCCGTCATCGGCATGATCGTGCCGTTGCAGATGGTGAGCCAGACCTGGGATGACCATGACCGTTCCCACAGGTTTGCCGCCCGCGATTATGCAATCAACTATCTCGAGAGCCTTGAACCGAATGCGATAGTATTCTGTAACGGCGATAACGACACGTTCCCGTTATGGTATGCCCAGGAGGTAGAGGGCGTGCGTCCTGACGTGCGCATAATCAACCTGAGCTATCTCAATTCCGACTGGTATGCCAACCAGATGCGCCAGCAGGCGTATGATTCAGCACCGGTGGATTTCACCGCTACTCCGAAGGATTACGCCTACGGACGCTCCGACGTCACTATTCTCGGGCGTGAGAATGCTCCGGCAGATCTCCTCAGCAGTCTTAAGATTGTATATGAGGGTGGCGGACGTGCAGAGACCGGCTATCCCACTATGCCGAGTGGCATAATCAGTATACCTGTGGATAAGGAGGCTGTCGTGAAGCGTGGTCTTGTGGCTCCGTCTGATACAGCCAACATAGTCGACAATATAGTGGTCAATCTCAGAAATACGGAGACTTACCGTGCGAAGGGCTATCTGAGCCTCGGCGAGATACTGATGCTTGACATAGTCGCGACGAATGCCGCCAACGGCTGGAAACGCCCGATATATTGGGTGACTACAGTCGGTTCTGATTATCACGTCGGGTTATCCCCATATATGCGTTCAACAGGCATGGCTCACCAGCTTGTGCCGACGATACAGGAGGGGTTGCCGGCACGTACCGACAGGGCTTACGACGTTGTGACCAAGAAATACCGTTGGGGTGGTGCCGATGCAAAGGATGGCAAGGTGCCTTATTTTGACGAGACAGCCCGCAGGATGCTTCTGACCACGCGCTCATCGATGCTTGACGTGGCTTCCGAGCTAATCTATCAGGGCGATACAAATCCTGATTCAGTGGCTAAGAGGGAAGATTATAAGAAGGCTCTTGAGGTGGCTGATCTTATGGCAAACAATCTGCCGGAGGTGACTGCTCCATACGGGTTGAGCATAGCCTCGACGCTCGGTCAGGTGTATTGCGAGCTTGGCGAGAAGAAACGTCTCGACGATAAGAAACTCACCGACCGAGGACTCGATGTGCTTTGGAAGCTCATGGAGAGATATGCTCCGTATCTTGCCTACAACCGCGAGATGGCTATGAGCTTCGGCAATCCTTCGCTCACAGTGGAGTCACGCCTGGTGCCTTACCAGTTCTATCATTTCGCAAGCATGTATGAGCAATTCGGCGGCGACAGCAAGAAGGTGGATGAACTCGTGAAACACTATGGTCTGACCATGGAGGATCTCGAGAAGAACTACAACCGTCTTTACGGCACCGGGAGCCAGGACTATACTTCGACAGAGGTAAGCGGCGAGCAGCCCAATTCCGCCACTCTTGACTCGTATGCCGAGGAGATTGCCAAGTATTGTGAGATTTCCAACGAGCTTGCCGGTCTCTCACCGGAGGAATATGCCAAACGTTCGGATGATGAGCGTGCGATCGACTCCATGCTCTACACCGCGTTGAAATATTTCCATAGCGTGGGGGGCACCGACGAGATGCTTAAAAAATATGACAACTTCAACCGTCTTGACATGGCACGCACGAAACGTCTAAGCGAGGAATTTGCGAAACGCCATCCGGAAATGGGTCTCTGACGACGGAATATGGTCGGGATAGACCTTTAAACAGGAAAAGAAGGCTATGTTTATAGAACGTCCTCCAAGATGGTTCAGGTGGCTTTTCCCGGGAGCCGTTTTTCGGCTCCCGGGTTCCCCCGGAGGAAAGAAAAGAGTGTTTCTGACGTTTGACGACGGACCCATACCCGAAGCGACACCCTGGGTGCTTGACGTGCTCGACCGTTTCGGAGTCAAGGCCACGTTTTTTATGGTGGGGCAGAATGTGGAGCGTCATCCGGAGTTGCTTGAAGAGGTGAGACGCCGCGGTCATGCCGTGGGCAACCATACTCTCCATCATCTTCAGGGAGCCAGCGCGACCACTATGAGATACATGCGTGATTCTGCCGAGGGGGCTCGTCTGACGGGCTCCACTCTCTTCCGTCCTCCCCATGGTTGGCTTCGTCCACGCCAGCTGAGCGCGTTGAAGAAGCACTATAAGGTGATAATGTATGATCTTGTCACCCGCGACTACAGCCGGCACATGTCGCCGGAAGATGTGGTGGAAAACGTAAAGCGGTTCTGTCGCGATGGCTCGATAATCGTGTTTCACGACTCATTGAAAAGTCTGCCGCGAATAATGACCGCGCTGCCGGAGTCGCTGCAGTGGCTGAAGGATCAGGGTTATGAATTTGAAATTATAAGAAGCGATGGATAAGAAGAAGGTGCTTGTGGTTGGTGCCGGCGGGTTTGCCGGCGGTTTCATCGTAGAGGAGGGGCTGCGTCGTGGCTATGAGGTATGGGCAGGCGTCAGAAGCTCCACATCGCGCAAGTATCTTGCCGATGAGAGAATCAGGTTTGTGGAATTTGATTTCGACGACTATGAGCAGATAAAGAGAATGATGACCACTACTCTTCCCGAAGGGGAGAAGTGGGATTGGATCATATATAATCTCGGCGCAACCAAATGTCTCAGTTTCTCAGATTTCTCCAAAATCAACTACGACTATCTGAGAATATTCACGGAGGCGGTCAAGTCTACGGGAATGATGCCTGAGAAGATGCTCTATATGAGTTCGCTTTCAGTAGTGGGTCCCGGCGATGAGAAGGACTATACCCCCTTCACGGAGAAGATGATCCCGCATCCCAACACGCGTTACGGAGCGTCGAAGCTGAAGGCGGAGATGCAGCTTGCCATGAGCAGCATACCCTACATCATATTCCGTGCCACCGGTATATACGGACCGCGCGACAAGGACTACTTCCTAATGCTGGAATCGGTGAAGAAAGGGTTTGATTTCTCCGTGGGATACAAGCGGCAGGTGCTCACGTTTATCTACGTGGAGGACCTTGCGCGAGCCATCTACGACGCGCTTGAACGCTCAGCGGTAGGGGAGACCTACAATATAGCCGAAGGACGCGACTACACGCAGAAGGAGTTCCGCAAGATAGCCGCCGAAGTGGTGGGGAAATCTGTAGTCATCCCGGTCCGGGTGCCGTTGTGGGGGCTCAGGATAGTGTCGGCAATAGCCGAGAAATGGGGCGTGGCACGCATGAAGCCATCCACATTGAACAGCGACAAATACAATATAATGAAGCAGCGCAACTGGAGGGTGAGCATATCCAAAGCCCGGGAAGGCTTCGGCTTCGATCCCAAGATAGATCTCCATGAGGGGATGCGTCGTGCGGCTGAATGGTATAAGAAGGAGGGTTGGTTATGATGGAAGACGCCGACAGCATCCAATCTGTCAGCATGGCGTCCGACAGCATCATCCCGGCGAAGAGGGTGTCTGCCGTCCATAAGGCTGATACGCTCCGCAACGTCGCCATTGCCGGGGAGCAACCCGACAGCATAGTCGCCGACAGTGTGCCGGCGGAGCATCACTACGGGGTGCTGCTGACGCCGCCGGAAGTGGAGCACGTCGGACAGCGCAACGACATGGCTTGGGATATGTCGTACATCTACGGGGTATTCCTGTTGCTGTTCTGCGTGATAGGGTTGCGCTTCCGCGATAGCCGTAAATACATATCGGTGATGATTCGCAACCTTATCAAGGTGCGTATCCGCAGCAATGTGTTTGACGAGACAGTGCGCGAGACGAGTTTCCTTGTCCTGCTCAACCTGATGTGCAGCTGCTCCATGGGAGTGCTGCTCTATGGTGCGATAGAGATGATGGTGTCACGCGTGCCCGAATACTTTAGCTTGGGTCTGAGTGCCCTGACCGAGCACAAGGCAGCGTCTGTGGGTATCTGCATGGGGGTCGGGGTGGTGTATTCCTGCTTCATGGCTACCGCCTATTATCTTGTCGGGACCGTTTTTTCCGACCGCCGTCACGCCGAGATCTGGCTCAAGGGATTCACCGCCGCGCAAGGGCTGCTCGGCTTCATATATTTCCCGCTTGCACTGATGCTGCTGTGCTGGCCTCAGTGGCTTGAAATATTCCTATGGGTGGGACTTGCATCGTTCGTATTATCGAAAATTGTATTCATCTGGAAAGGATTTCGGATTTTTTTCACTCAATTTTCCTCATGGCTCCTTTTTTTGTATTACCTTTGCAGTCTGGAAATAGTTCCTTTGATTCTTACCTACTTAGCAGCAATATGGCTTTGCGGATTTTTGCATTAGGCAAAAGCCACAAAACAGCCGTAAAAGACCGGAAAAAACGGTGGCAACGGTGATGATGTGGTCATTGCAGGATGCGAATCCGTCATATAGGAGATGCTAAAATAATAAGATGATGAAAATAAAAAAAATTTTAGTTTCACAACCACAGCCGACTTCCGAGAAGTCGCCTTATTTTGACATAGCAAAACGTCATGACGTAGAGATCATCTTCCGTCCCATGATAAAGGTGGAGGGGCTCTCGGCGAAGGAATTCCGGCAGTTTAAGATTAATCTTGCGGATTACACCGCAGTGATATTCACGTCACGCACGGCAGTCGACCATTATTTCCGTCTGTGTGAGGAATGCCGATTCAACGTGCCCGACACGATGCGCTATTTCTGCACGTCGGAGCAGATCGCGCTTTATTTGCAGAAGTACATCGTGTATCGCAAGCGTAAGATCTCGTTCGGCATCACCGGGAAGCTTGACGACAGTCAGTTTGTGCAGGCCATACTGAAGAACAGCAAGGAGAAATTCCTTTTCCCGATCTCCGACGTTCAGACCGACACTCTCCCCGTGATAGCTGACAATAAGATCAACTACACGCCTGCCGTCATGTACCGCACGGTGAGCAACGACTTCACTCCCGACGAGCCGTTTGATTACGACCTGCTGATTTTCTTTAGCCCTGCCGGCATAGAGTCGTTGATGAAGAATTTCCCCGATTTCGGCAAAGACGGGAAACAGCCGGTATGTATCGGCGCGTTCGGTCCGTCCACATCAAAAGCCGTGAAGGATGCCGGGCTGCGTCTTGACATAGAGGCACCCACAAAGGAGACTCCGTCGATGACTGCCGCTCTCGATGAATTCCTGACTAAAAACGAAGGATAACCCAAAAACGAACAATGGTCAACGTAAACGACTCGTTGCTGTCGCGCCTTTACCTGAAGGACACGGCATTCCAGCAACTCATGCAGAAGCGCATCTTCAACGTGCTCCTGATCGCCACTCCATACGATGCTTTCATGATGGAGGAGGACGGACGCGTGGAGGAACAGGTATATTTTGAATACGTGTCGCTCAACCTCTCGTCGCCACCGCGTTTCGAGAAGGCCGCAAATTATGCCGAGGCGTATGAGGCTCTGGCGCGTAAGAGCTTCGACCTGATAATCGCCATGCCGGGTGTCGACGTGAGCGAGACGTTTCGTGAGGCGCGTAAGATCGATGGCATGTATCCCGAGATACCGTTCGTCGTGCTCACCCCCTTCTCGAAGGAGGTGAGACGGCGGATTGCAAACGAGGATCTTGCCGGAGTGGACTACGTGTTCTCATGGCTTGGAAACGTTGACCTTATCCTTGCGATAATAAAGCTGATAGAAGACCGCATGAATGCGGAGAACGATATTCTGGAGGTGGGCGTGCAGGCTATAATCCTCATTGAGGATTCCATACGGTTTTATTCCTCAGTGCTGCCGCATCTCTTCAAATATCTTCTCAAGCAGTCGATGGAGTTCTCCACAGAGGCACTCAACGACCACGAACGGATGCTGCGAATGAGAGGGCGTCCGAAAGTGCTTTTTGCTCGTGATTATGAGGAGGCGATGGCTCTCTACGACAAGTATGGCGATCATATACTCGGCGTGATATCCGACGTGCGTTTCCCCGTGGCGGGGGAGAAGGATCCGGATGCCGGAATCCGTTTCGCCGACCATGTGAGGGAGAAATGCCCCTACATGCCTATAATTATCGAGAGCCAGGAGAGCGAGAACAAGGAGAAGGCGGAAAGCCGGGGGTACGTGTTCCTCGACAAGAATTCCAAGACTCTCCCGCAGGATCTCCGGAATGCCGTAGGCAGGCATTTCGGTTTCGGCGATTTCATAGTGACCGATCCATCTACCGGCATGGAGATAATGAGGATACGCGATCTGAAAGGGTTGCAGACCAACGTCTTCAACATACCGTCAGATTCGCTCTTCTATCATTGCAGCAGCAACGACGTGTCACGCTGGCTATATTCAAGAGCCCTGTTCCCCATCGCGGAGGTGGTCAAGACCTACCGTTTCACCAAGATGGAGGAGGCGCCCGTGGTGAGAAAGCTCCTGTTTGAGTGTATCGTGAAATACCGCCGGATGAAGAACCGTGGTGTCGTGGCGATATTCCGTAAGGACCGCTTTGACTTCTACAGCAACTTCGCACGTATCGGCGAAGGATCATTGGGGGGCAAGGGGCGTGGACTGGCGTTTATCGACCAGATAATAAAGCGCAATCCGGTGTGTGACGATTTCCAGGGAGTGGAGATCAAGATCCCGCGCACCGTGGTGCTCTGCACCGACATGTTCGACCAGTTTATGGAGATGAACAATCTTTATCCCGTGGCATTGTCAAGCCGTCCGGACGATGAGATCCTGCGTCATTTCCTTCATGCGCGTCTGCCTGAGAGCCTGATAGGGGATTTCCTTGCCCTGTTTGACGTGATCGACAAGCCGATAGCCGTCAGAAGTTCCTCGCTGCTTGAGGATTCACATTATCAGCCCTTCGCCGGAATCTACTCCACCTACATGATCCCGCATCTCGACGATAAGAAGGTGCGTCTGCGTATGCTGTGTGACGCGGTGAAGAGCGTCTATGCCTCGGTATTCTTTGCCGACTCCAAGGCATATATGAACGCCACGAGCAACGTCATCGATCAGGAGAAGATGGCGATAATCCTTCAGGAGGTGGTGGGTGACATGCACGGAGAATACTATTATCCCAGTTTCTCGGGCGTGGGGCGTTCGCTCAACTATTATCCCATCAATGAAGAGGTGGCTGAGGATGGAGTGGTGGAGGTTGCCGCCGGTTTGGGTAAATATATTGTTGACGGAGGACTCTCCCTACGGTTCTCGCCGAAGCATCCCGACCATGTGCTACAGACGTCAACCGTTGACCTTGCCTTGCGCGACACGCAGACCAAGCTCTACGCACTGTCGCAGGATACTCCGGAAAGCATGGATTTCAAGACTGACGACGGTTTCAACATCGTTAAGGTGCCGGTGGCTGATGCCTTCAAGACCGGGGCGTTGAAATATCTTATCTCCACCTTCGATTTCCAGGACCGCATGATACGCGATTCCGCCTTCGGCAACGGCAGAAGGCTCGTCACGTTTGCCAACGTGTTGCGCCAGAAGGTATATCCTCTCGCTGATGCCGTAGATTTCATGCTCTCCACAGGGCAGTATGAGATGGGGCGTCCCGTGGAGATAGAGTTTGCCGGCGTGATCAATCCGGATGCCATGAAGAGTGAGCATAAGGGCACGCTATATTGGCTACAGATCCGCCCGATTGTCGACAAGAAGGAGATGCTCGACGATTCAATCCTCGACGTCGATGACAACGATCTGATTCTGCGTTCGGAATCAGCCCTCGGTCATGGCGTGATGGAGGGTGTGCGCCACGTGGTCTATGTGAAGCCGAAGTCGTTCAACAGTATGCGCAATCCCGAGGTGGCGAAGGAGATAGAGCAGATAAATAAGGATTTCATAGACCGCAACGAGCCCTACATACTGATAGGTCCGGGACGATGGGGATCATCCGACCCGGCATTGGGTGTGCCGGTGCGTTGGCCGCAGATAGCCGGTGCGCGTCTGATAGTGGAGTCGGCTCTGCCGGGCTACCATATCGAACCGTCGCAAGGCACTCATTTCTTCCAGAACCTGACATCGTTCGGCGTAGGATACTTTACGGTGGATCCCGTGCATAAGAAAGGATTCTACGATGATACTTATCTTGACTCAATGCCTGCCGTATATGAGAGCGACACTGTGAGGATCGTAAGGTTTGAGAATCCTCTCGTCATAGCCATCAACGGACGGAAGGGACGCGGCATAGTCCGCAAGGCGTGAGCCCGCGGGATGAGCATGTGGCATGGAGAGACTGTATGCACAGCGTGGGGCGTGGTCGGTGTGGAGGATTCTGCGTCATCCGAAGATCGCGTGTGGTATAATTGATGAATCAGTTATGATGATGGAGAATCTTGACAAAAATCTTCTTATTGCTAATAAAGACCTTGATGAGCATCGCATACTCTGCCTGAAACTGACGGCGGAGCGCGATGCCCTTGCCGCTACACTTAAAGAGAGGGATGATGAACTTCTGAAAGTGCGCGATGATCTGGAGAGAATCACGATGGAGCTGGAGGATGCACGTGATGAACTGCTGACCCACAGGAGCGTGGATGCCAAACTTGCGGAATTCAACCAGCAGCTTGTCAAGGTGGAGGAGATGAAGCGTAAATATGAGAGGCGCATATCATTTCTGGAGCGTATGCTGCGTCATGCCGATATGTCGATCGACGTGGAGGAGGATGAGCTGGCGATAGAGAAGGATAGCCGTCAGGTGGTGCGTCCGAAAGTGACCATCGACATGACCTCCAATGCCCCTGCGCCTGAGGAGGAGAGCAAGGAAGCTTCCGATAAGAGAAAGAATAAGGCGGAGGAGCTGCGGCGCATATTTCAGGAGAAACGTGCGCCGGGTCTTCCCGATACGTTCCCTAATCCGAAATCCACCGACGATTGGCTTCTTGACCTGCCCGAAGGTCTGTGACTTTGGGATATGATCAGCAGAATTTAGTCAGACGCATGTCGCCGAGTTCCTGGAATGTACGGTGTAGGGCGAAGGCTGCCTCAAGATTATGATGGAAATGACCCCGGCGGGCTATCTTCAGATAGTCGCGCAGGATAGGGCGGTAGTCGGGATGCACACAGTTCTCGATGATGGTGCGTGCCCGCTCCATGGGTGCCTTGTTGCGCAGGTCGGCTACACCCTGCTCCGTCACGATGACGCGCACACTGTGGTCGGTATGGTCAACATGAGTCACCATCGGCACGATTGCCGACAGTGCGCCACCCTTCTGTATCGATGGGCAGAGGAAGATGGAGAGATAGGCATTGCGGCAGAAATCGCCTGAACCGCCTATGCCGTTCATCATGTAGGTGCCGTTGACGTGGGTAGAGTTGACGTTACCGTAGATGTCACATTCCAGCGCAGTGTTCATGGCTATCAGTCCCAGGCGTCTCACGATCTCCGGATGATTCGAAATCTCGCCCGGACGCATCAGCAGCTTGTCGCGGTAGAAATTGATGTTATCCATGAAATGAAGCATCGTCTCGTCGGAAAACGCCAGTGCGCATGTCGAGGCAAAACTGCATTTACCGTTCTCCATAAGGTCGGTCACGGCATCCTGCACCACCTCCGTAAACATCTCGAATCTTGGTATGTCGTCGTTCTCATTAAGACCGTATAGGGCAGCGTTAGCCACGTTGCCCACTCCGCTCTGTATCGGCAGGAACTCCTTCGGTATTCTTCCGGCACGCATCTCTGCGGCAAGGAAGGCTGCCACGTTTCGCCCTATGGCACGTGTGGTGTCGTTAAGCTGGGTGAATGATTTCACACTCTCCGACTCGTTGGATGGCACTACGCCGATTATCTTCTTGGGGTCGATCTGGAGCACGGTCGAGCCTATGCGGTCCGACGGCTTGTAGATCGGTATCTCACGGCGATGAGGGGGGTCGAGGGGCACGTAGTTGTCGTGGAATCCGCGGAAGGAGGTACGGTAGTATGAGCAATATTCAATGATAACCTTCTTCGCAAGCTGCACGATGGTGGGGGTCATGCCGAGTCCGGCGCCGAGAATCACCTCGCCCGACGGATTCATCTCCGTAACCTCGACGATGGCGACGTCAATGTCGCCGATAAATCCATAGCGGATGTCCTGGCTCATGTGGCTAAGGTGTGGGTCATAGAAATCAATATCACCCCTGTTGAGGCTCTCGCGTGTCACCTTAGTGCCCTGATAGGGTGCACGCTTCCCGATGGCATTGGCTGTGGTAAGCTCGCCGTCTACAAACTCATTCGTCGATGCGCCTGTGTAGAGGTTGATTTTGAAGGGCTCTCCTTTCGCATGAAAGCTGCGGGCTCTCTCCGCGATGGCCTTCGGTACAAGTTTGGGTGTTCCCGAAGCAGTGAATCCGGAAAGTGCGACATTGTCGCCGTTATTTACGTAGGAAGCCGCTTCTTCTGCTGAAATAAATGGAATACTCATTTGTAACCTTAGGATTTAAATAGTAAATTTGTACAAAATTACTGATATTATTCCATTCAATACTAATATGGAACCATTTTTTTTGCCCGAAAACCGGGAAAATTGCACTTTTTCTAAAAAAGTGCGCATAGAAACCTACGGATGCCAGATGAACGTGGCTGATTCGGAAGTGGTCGCCGCCATGATGGAAATGGCGGGATATGCCACTACTGACGACGATCGCGAGGCTGCCGCCGTGCTGCTCAACACCTGCTCCATACGTGAAAATGCGGAACAGAAGATATATTCCCGTCTCGCATACTGGAACGCCCTGCGCCGTAAGCTCGGGCGCAATATTATAATAGGAGTGATCGGATGTATGGCGGAGCGTCTGAAGCATCGTCTCATCGATGAATATGGTGTCGATATCGTGGCGGGTCCGGATGCCTACCTCGATCTCCCCAATCTCATCGCCGCTGCCGAGACCGGAGAGAAAGCCATAAATATCGATCTCTCCACTACGGAGACCTACCGCGACGTGATGCCGCGTCGTCTCGGGTCTGCAAAGATAGGGGGATTCATCTCCATCATGCGCGGATGCAACAATTTCTGCTCCTATTGTATCGTGCCATATACCCGTGGACGCGAACGCAGCCGGGAGCCGCAGAGCATACTCCGCGAACTTGCCGACCTTCGTGCGAAGGGATTCAAGGAGGTTACGCTTCTCGGTCAGAACGTCGACAGTTATAATTATAAGGATGAGCACGGCGTGGAGACACGTTTCCCGGCATTGCTGGAGATGGTGGCTAAGGCTGCTCCGGAGATGCGCGTGCGTTTCACCACATCCCACCCCAAGGATATGTGCGACGCCACGATAGAGACCATGGCGCGTTATCCCAATATTGCCCGACATATCCATCTGCCGGTGCAGAGCGGTAGCAACGACGTGTTGAAACTGATGAACCGTAAATACACTCGCGAATGGTATCTTGACCGCGTGGCGGCGATACGTCGCGTGATGCCCGATGCCGGTATATCCACCGATCTCTTCACCGGATTCCACAACGAGACGGAGGAGGATTTCCAGCAGACGCTGAGCCTTATGAGAGAGGTGGGGTTTGATTCCGCCTTCATGTTCAAATACTCCGAACGACCCGGTACGTTCGCGTCGAAGCATCTCCCCGACAACGTGCCGGAGGAAGTCAAGATCGAACGTCTCAACCGTATGATAGCATTGCAGAACGAGCTGTCGGAAGAGAGCAACCGTCGCGACGTGGGGAAAGAGATGGAAGTGCTTGTGGAGGGACGCTCAAAACGCAGTGCCGACGAGCATTTCGGTCGCACATCACAGAACAAGGTCGTGGTGTTCTCGAAAGGCGATACCTATCCCGGACAATTTGTGAAAGTGCGTATCCTCGACGCCAGCAGCGCGACGCTGAGAGGAGAGCTGGTATAAGCCCCCAGCCCCCTAAAAGTATAGGCTCCCCGAAAGTATAGGCTCCAGCCCCCTAAAAGTATAGGCCCCCCAGCCCCCTAAAGGGGGAGATAAAGAGCCGGCATATATGTGTTGGCTGGAGTTCAGTGCCAGAGCCCATGGGTTTGGGGTGCCGTATAAGCAAAATTCCCCGGTATCTTTTCGCAAGATACCGGGGAATTTTTTTTATAATGGGAACTAAAAAAATGTTTGCCATTTTTGCCCGTCTCTAATTTAGAGTGGGGCAACGTGGATTACATTGTTGATATTTAGATAAATATATTTCTAGGAACCTAAAAATGGCAAACAAATGGGGCAAAATGGTCAACAAAATGCACCATGCTGGTCAACACAATCTATGCGATAATATTATTCTGATATTTAATTGGGATTATCGGTAAAGGTCCAATGATGCAAGTTATTTACCTTAATCTAATAGTTATATAAATTATTAATTTTTAGAATATTATCAAAATATTATATTATTATGACCATATCATAAATTTATTAAAAAAAGAGAAATTTAATCGTTCTGAATTTGTATAATTCATGCGCGTTTATTAATTTTGCAAGCAGAAGCCCCACTCTAAATTAGAGAAGGACTCTTTACACTACGGGATTGCCTAAGAATCAAGCTCTTGCCAAAATCCCCACGACATAACACCCGATTTTTCCTCCCGACACCCACAGGTAGTCAGGGGGAAAATAAGTGTACCCTCAAAACCCGAAGTGGGTTATAGTGCTTTTCGATGCCGAAACTTCTATCATACATAGATTTACAAAATTCCGCGCTACCGAAAAATACGTCACGTGCCACCCTCGACAAGATCAGCCAGTTCACCAACTCACTGCGCGACTACTGCCACGGTGAGGACATCGACATGAGACTCGCACAGACCACCCCCTTCGTCATCGGCTACGGCACCGCACTCACCGACGGGACAGTCCGTAGCTACAGCCCGACCGTCTCCAACGAGTGCGTCGAACGCCTGCGGAGCACCCTCCGCCGCGCAATGCGCATGAGGCTCATACCCAACTACGACCCCATACCCGATGCACTCATCCGGCTCCGCGAAGAGGTCTGGCATCTCGACATGAAGGCAGAGACCCCGATACCCATCGAACTGAACACACAGGAAGAAACCTGCGAACTGGCACGCCGTCTGACATGGCTCTTCGCCAACCGAGGCATCACCCGGCAGCCCGACGATCCCGCCGCACAGCGCCGGCTCCGCGAAAGCATCACCGAGGCACGCGCCGCCCTCATAGTCCTCTTCGGACTCTTCTTCTACGGCCTCGACGTCGAAGCCATCATCCGCCTCAAAACCACAGAATTTTCAGCTCCCTCAGAAATTTTCGTGCCGAAGTACGGCAGAAGCCTCCCGGTCCCGGCAGTCGCCCTCTCCCTCGCCCGAATGCACAACGAAGGCAAGATCTGCACCGCCGGCAACCACCTCTTCAGCGTGGTCAGCGACACCGACACCGACGAGCAGATTGCAGCCAAGGCACAGCGCATCACGGCACGTGCCCGCAAATGGCTCCTCCGTGAAGGCTTCGGACTCGGCAACCACTCGACCCTCCTCGGCGAATGGCTCACCGTGGCAGCCGCCACCGGAGCACCCGCCGACGACATCGAGTCGGCACTCACTTATGCCGCCGAAGACCGTCTCTCCCAACTACCCACCGAGACACTCCTCCGGCTCAACAACCCCGACAAGAGCATCTCCGGATTCCTCGAACAGAACTGGTACGTACTCTGCAGCTACTCCACCACCTTCCGTGGCGACCGACTCCGCCGTCACATAGCCGCCTCCGGCATCTTCGGCACCGAGACCGACGCCATGCGCCGACTCTACGACCCGACTGACCTTGACGACGACCGCCGACACGAATCCTCCGCCGTGAGCCGCTTCATCTTCTTCCGAGGCAACCCCATGGAAGCCATGCTCGTCGACAGCCTGCGTCGCGACGCCTCCGTACTCCGCGTCAGCCGCACCCGTCGCTTCGCCATCGTGCCCCAGCACGAACTCGAACTCTTCCAGGTCGCCCTCCGCGACTTCCGCGACGACGTGGACCTCGTCGACCGCGAGGAATGGATCCTCGCCCATTGCAAAGAGTTCGCCAAATCCCAGAAAGTGATCATCCACACCGGACCCTTCAAAGGCCGCGAAGCCACCATCGTCGACATCAAGACAAAACAGGGCACCGAACCCGTCTACCTCCTCAGCTTCGCCCACACCACCTTCACCATCGTAGCTACCGCGACCGCCCTCGCCTTGGACGTAGCCCCCTAAAGGGGGAGCTACAGCGCCCTACCTCCTCCCATCCTACTAAAAGAGGAGCGAAACCGGGAGCGTAAGCTTCCCTGCTTGCGCAAATCCACCGGCATGACCGCTTGGAGGGCAGATGAGTCAAGGCATAGATGTGCCGCGCAGCCGTTTTGTTTCAAGTGTGAGCGCGAAGCGCGAAACCAAAGCTAAAACCGCAAAGACCGCCAAGCCCACAGAGAATAATCTTCACACGAAGAAACAAAAGAAGAAAAAGAAATTAAATCCCAATCAAATACAATTCCCTCCCCGTCACCTCACCTTCCCCCTTTAGTGGGGTAGAGACTGACTTGGGGCTTCATCACATTATGAAAATAGCAGTAGCAGGCACAGGCTATGTAGGCCTTAGTATAGCGACTCTTCTCGCTCAACACAATATGGTAATAGCCGTGGATGTGATTCCCGAAAAAGTGGAACTCATCAACAACCGTAAGTCACCCATACAGGATGAATACATTGAGAAATATCTCGCGGAAAAGGATTTGGATCTTACTGCAATCCTTGATGGCGCGCATGCTTATCGCGATGCTGACTTTGTCGTGATCGCGGCACCGACTAACTACGACCCGGTCAAGAACTACTTCGATACCCATTGTATTGAGGATGTGATTGACCTCGTTCTGAGTGTCAATCCCGATGCTGTCATGGTCATCAAGTCAACCATCCCCGTTGGCTATTGCCGTTCCCTCTACATAAAATACGCCGCCAAGGGCGTCAAGAAATTCAATCTCCTCTTCTCACCGGAATTTCTCCGCGAGTCAAAGGCTCTCTACGACAATCTATATCCCTCCCGAATAATTGTAGGTTATCCCAAGATGATAGACAGGGAAGAGTTCATGGAGGAGAATGATGCGATAAGGAAGGTTGCGGATGTGAACTATCTTGAGGCTAAGGCACGAGAATTTGCCGGTTTGTTAAAGCAGGGGGCAATAAAGGAGGATATCCCGACCCTCTTCATGGGTATGAAGGAGGCGGAGGCTGTCAAGCTCTTTGCTAACACTTATCTTGCCCTCCGCGTCAGCTACTTTAATGAACTTGATACATACGCAGAGGTTAAGGGGCTTGATTCACAGGCAATCATCGAGGGTATTGGACTTGATCCTCGTATCGGTACCCACTACAACAACCCCTCCTTCGGCTACGGTGGCTACTGTCTACCCAAGGACACCAAACAACTCCTCGCCAACTACGACAACGTGCCGCAACAGATGATGACCGCCATAGTCGAGAGCAACCGCACACGTAAGGACTTCATTGCTGACCAAGTGCTCAAAATGGCAGGTTGGTACGACTATACACAACAGAACACTTTCGGTTCCACACACGAAAAGGACTGTGTGATAGGAGTGTACCGCCTGACCATGAAGAGCAATAGTGACAACTTCCGTCAGTCTTCAATACAAGGCGTGATGAAACGCATCAAAGCAAAAGGGGCAACCGTAATCATCTATGAACCCACGCTTGAAGATGGCTCCACCTTCTTCGGCAGCCGCGTGGTCAACAACCTTGCAGAATTTAAGCGACTCTCCCAAGCTATCCTCGCCAATCGCACAAGCGAAGAACTCCAAGACGTCGCTGTCAAGGTCTATACCCGCGACCTTTTCTCCCGTGACTAACGCCTGGGAAAGCAAGTTTCCAGCTTGCGCAAAATAGATAATCCTAAATTTATAATAGGGTATATTCATCACCATGTAAGCGTCCAATTTTGACGTATGGCATTGCTAAGGAATAAGCCCTATCTTTGCACTGACAAATTTTTAACTCGCAAAATATGTACAGTGACTCAATTGTGAAAGATTCTATGTCGGCTATATGGCCGAGGCAATGCCACGGGGAGTGTCGATACAGGCATACTGTAAAAAGAACAACGTGCCGTACAACCTGTTTGACAAGTGGTATACTGATACACGGCTCATGGTTGTACCGGTAACAGTGAAGGGTGGTTTTATCTCGACTCCGACTCTGGGAAACCACTCCGGAGCCGTTTGATAATCCATATTCAGCAATGAGTCCAGACGAGAAATCAAAACTGATCATACTCCTGCAACAGATGCTCGAAGACTCAAGGGAGCAGGCTCAGGCTTTGGAACATCGAGCTGTTAAAGCGGAGACTGTTGCCAGGGAAGATCGAGCCAGGACAGAGGGGATGAGCCGTAAAATGGATGAACTTCTGAGGGGCATGAATGAGTTGCTGGCCTCCAACCGTATCAAGGACAATAGACTCGCGGAGCAGGACAGGCTTATTGCCGAGCTTAGGAAGGCTCTGTCAGACGCTTCTGTAGTGGAACAACCACAGAGTTCTCGGAGATCACGGAGAAAAAAGTAAAAAATCTCTGCGATCCCAGTGTCATTTGTGGTAAATATATGGAAAACGAAAGAACTCCCTATTCTTCGGGAGTCACAAGATGGCAAGGGCCTCGGCGGCATATTACACGCTCGTCTCCACCTGTCGGATGTATGGGATATCAGCGCTAGATTATCTCAAGAAACTCTTCCGAGAGATAGTTAACGGCAACCGGAACTATGGTCAGTTACTGCCGATGACCATCGGAATTAGTGTTAACAAAAATTAAAAACAATCTAATTTTTTGACAAAAATTAAGAGAAGGGGCGTTGAAGCCCTTTCTCCTAACCTATACGTCAAAATAGGACGTTTACCAGTGGGTTTACCTTTGAATCCCTTTCTCCTGACCCACACGTCAAAATTGAACATTTACGATACCTATGCCTTCTGTTGACAATAAAAGAATAGCAAAGAACACAATGTTCCTTTACCTTAGGATGATTGTGTCGATTGCTGTCAATCTCTACACAATTCGATTGCTGTGGAAAGTGTTGGGAATTGACAACTACGGTATTTATAATGTTGTCGGAGGTATAGTGTTGATGTTTGCATTCCTGAATAATGCAATGATAGCCTCATCTCAGCGGTTTATCTCGTTCGCATTGGGAAAAGGTGATAAGGTCGGACTTCAGAAAACATTCTCTATTTCAGTAGTAGTTCATGTGTTTTTGGCTATCGGCATATTAATTCTTGCGGAAAGCATTGGATTGTGGTTCCTCAATGTAAGAATGAATATACCGGAGGCGAGGATGTATGCTGCCAATTGGGTGTATCAGTGTTCCATAGCTGCCTTCATGATAAATATTGTCAGTGTTCCGTATAATGCCTGTATTGTAGCTCATGAGCACATGAAGATATACGGATATTTTGGAATAATAGAAGTTTTGCTGAAACTTGGAGCTGTACTGTTGGTGGTTGTTCTACCGGGAGATCGGTTGGTTGTTTACGCTATATTGATTCTATGCGTGTCAGGAGTCATGCGACTCATGTATTCCTTATATTGCAGATATCATTTTGAGGAGTGTCGGTTTAGGAAATTCAAAGATAAGAAACTTATAAGGGATATGTTCTCATTTGCCGGATGGAGTTTCTTCGGAAACATGGGATTTTCGGTAAGGGATCAGGGTGTTAACATATTGTTGAATATGTTTTTCAATGTAGCTGTCAATGCTGCCAAAGGAATTTCCACACAGGTCTGCGGAGTGATAAATGGTTTTGCCTCCAACTTTACAATGGCGATAAATCCGCAGATAACAAAGAAATATGCGTCTGGAGATATTGAGGGAATGGTTCAGTTGCTATATAATGGATGCCGTCTGTCATTTATCTTGATGTCAATAGTAGTTGTTCCCTTGGTTGTTTGTACCCCTACAATTCTTGCATTATGGCTTGACGAGATAACCCCATTGATAATAGGATTCATGCAACTTGGTCTGATAATGTCGCTTATAGATTGCGTGGTAAGTCCAATCACCACGTCACTTCAGGCTACAGGAAAGATAAAAAAATTCCAGATAGTTATATCTATAATCATGATTGCAAACATTCCGTTGTCATGGTTGTGGCTTAAGCTTGGAGGAAACCCCTACTGCGTGATGTTTGTCGGAATTATTATGGCAATAATTGCACTGGTTGCAAGATTAATTCTTCTGCATGAAGTTGTGAATTTTAGTTATAGTTTATTTCTTAGACGAGTATATTTAAGAAGTATTCCATGTCTTGTCGTTGCAACAGGTTTTGCATATATGTATTACCAAATCGTAACACACGATATTATTGGCTTGATAATATATGGATTATGTTCATTATTGACCTTTCTGATTCTTATTTATTTGATTGGGTTGACAAAAGTTGAACGGAGTTATATTAGCGATATTGTTAAAAGAAAGTATTATTCAAAATTTTTTGAATAATAATTTAAACTCGTTTGTTTTTATTGAATTTTTAAAAGAATGAGTCAAGTCTTAGAATATAAATATAAGATTGATTTAGAAAAAAATTGGTTGTTTTTATCTATTCTATTGATAGGTGCAATTCCTCAAATTTTAAATGGTTATGCTTTATATTTATGGATTCTCTTGTTGCCCCTATGTTGGATTTATGGAACTTATAGATTGGATAAGAATGCGTGTTTGATTATTTTATTTAGTTTGTCATATACTTTTTTCAGATTATTACATCCAAATAGACCTGCAACTTCGGTTATCGTATTTCATTTATTTTATCCGTTGGTAATGTATGAATCCGGTATATACATATGTAAAAGATGTACGCATCCGATTACTGTAATAATAGTGTTATTTTCACTTGTTTTCTGTTTTGCAATATGGTCTATTGTAAATAATTTATTTGATTATGTAGAGACAGGTGCAATCGTGAATGCTACAAGATCAATTGCCGGGGAGGACGGTATTGATTTGGAAGGTGTAGTTCCTGCAACTCAGCATAATTCAATGCTTTCTATGGCAATTGGAGGAATTGGAATGTTATTTATTAGAACGAAAGATTCCTTTGAGAGAAAGTTTAAATTCCTAGTCGTGATTCTTTCTGTATTTGCCTTGCTTTCAACATTACATTTGTTGAATAGAACGGGAATATTGATGGCCGTTCTATCATTGATAATAGGTTATTTTTGGGATGGTTTAGATTCTAAAAAAATATTTAAAACAATTGGATTATTATTGTTTTTTCTAATTGTTATATATATTCAATTTAAGGATAGTGTTTTGGTGACATCTGTTATTGATGGCTTTGCTGCAAGAGAGATTAATGAATATAATGGTGGTGCAGCTACAGGTGGCGGTCGAATTGGCAGATGGCTTAGTTCTCCTATGTATATATTGACACATCCATTTGGTAGTCAGGGATTATGGTATGAAGGTCGATATGTGATGGCTCATAATATTTGGTTGGACGCAGGCATTGATAGTGGATATTTTGCTTTTATTCTATTGTTTATCATAACATTTAGATTTTTTAAAAATTTAAATATTCTACGTAAGGATAAATATATACCTACATTTTATAAAGCTTATATATTTTTGATAATAATAACAATTCTATTGCAATGTTGCGTGGAACCATTAATGCGTGCTTTTTATCCCTTGTTCTATTTCCTTTTTTTTATATGGGGATTGATGAAGTGTGATTTCTCATTTAAAAAATTTTGTTCAGGTAGTATGAAATTAAAAAGTTTATTTTGATATGGATGAACATAAGTATACGTTCACGATAATAATTCCTCACTATGGTATCCCATCCAGACTTGTCAGGTTGCTGCAATCGATACCAAGAAGAGTGGATCTTCAGATTATTGTAGTAGATGATTGCTCGCCACAGGAAGGGATAGATTTTCTAAATTATATTCGGAAAAATTTTGAATATGTGGAATATTATACCACTCCATATAATGGAGGTGGTGGATTAGCCAGAAATATAGGTTTATCAAAAGCAATTGGAAAATATGTAATATTTGCGGATGCTGACGATTTTTTTCTACCCTCTCTAAACGAGATTTTGGATAAGTATAAAGAATCTTATGCTGACATGGTGATATTTAACGCATTGTCTTTAGATGATGTTTCCTATAAATTATCGAATAGATCAACGCACTTAAATAAGTATATTGATTTATTTAAATTAGATTCAGAAAAAGGATTACTTAATTTAAGGTATTTATTTGGAGAACCTTGGTGCAGAATAATAAAAAGAGAAATTATAACTTCCAATAATATAAGATTTAGAGAGTGTAGAGTTCATAATGATACATATTTTTCTTATACTATAAGCTTTTATTGTAAGGATATTATTATAGAAGACACTGTTGCTTATATTATAACAAATCGTGTTAATTCAGTTTCTAAAACATCAGATTGGTCTAAACAGGAACTTGCAGTAGATGTTTTTGCGGAAAAAAACCGATTCTTGGAAGAAAAAAATATACGAATTTTTGATTCACTTATTTTTAATCCATTTATCAAATGTATAAAACAATCAAATTGGAATGAATTAAAGAAATTAAAAGGAATTATAAAGAAATATGATTATTCAATGAATACTATATTCTTTAAGTTTCTGAAACTCAAAATACAGAGTCTTTTAAAACTCAAAAAATGAAAGAATACGATTATTTGATTGTGGGTGCCGGATTATTCGGTGCTACATTTGCTTATCTTGCGCACAAAAAGGGATTGAGATGTCTTGTCATTGAAAAACGGTCTCATTCCGGTGGAAATTTGTATTGTCGACAGATAGAAGATATAAATGTGCATGTGTATGGTGCCCATATCTTTCATACTTCGGATAAGAGAGTGTGGGATTTTGTAAATTCAATAGTTCCATTTAATCGATATACTAATTGTCCGGTTGCGCAAGCTCCAGATGGCAAACTTTATAATTTGCCATTTAATATGAATACGTTTTATCAGATGTGGGGAGTCAAAACTCCGGAAGAAGCTGCCTGTAAATTAGAGGAACAGAGAAAGGATGCTGTCAATAAGATGAAGACGGATGGAATTACTGAACCCCGGAATCTTGAAGAACAGGCTCTTTCATTAATTGGTAGGGATATTTATGAGCAGCTGATTAAGGGATATACGGAAAAGCAATGGGGTCGTCCGTGTAATGAATTACCTGCATTTATTATCCGTCGTTTGCCTGTACGTCTTACTTTTGATAATAATTATTTCAATGATGCGTATCAGGGCATACCGATAGGAGGCTACAATAAACTGATAGATGGACTTTTAGAGGGTTCTGATGTGATGCTTGATGTTGATTTCTTCAATAATCGAGAGAAATGGATGGATATGGCAGATAAGGTTGTATTCACTGGTAAGATAGATGAGTACTATGGTTATAGATTTGGAAAACTTGAATACCGCACCGTCCGTTTTGAGACCGAGATACTTGATAACCCAAACTATCAAGGTAATGCAGTTGTGAACTATACATCTGCCAATGTCCCCTTTACCCGCATCATAGAACATAAGCATTTTGAGACTTTCGGTAATGCGGTCTATGATAATCCTCATACAATAATATCCAGAGAATACTCAACAGAATGGAAAGATGGTATGGAACCGTTCTATCCTGTAAATGATGCTCGAAATCAAGCTATATTTTTAAAGTATAAAGATTTAGCATATAAAGAGCAAGGAATAATTTTTGGCGGAAGACTTGCTGAGTATAAGTACTATGATATGGCTCCAATTGTATCTAAAGTATTAAATTTATTTGATTAAATATGAAGAAGATATTGTCAATAATAATACCATCCTATAATATGGAGAAGTATCTTCCACAATGTATTGATTCATTATTGGTGGAAAAGATAGATAGTCTGGATATCTTAATTATTAATGATGGAAGCAAGGACAGAACATTGGAAATTGGTAGAAGATACGAGACAAAATATCCTCAAAGTATTAGGGTTATTGATAAATCCAATGGGAATTATGGATCGTGTATAAACAGGGGATTAAAAGAGGCAGTCGGTAAATATATTAAAGTTCTGGATGCCGATGATAGTTTTGAAAAAAGTAACTTAGATGAGTTTATAGATTATCTTTCTAAAGTAGATGTTGACTTGGTTGTAAGCGATTACGACATTGTAAATGAATCTGGAATAACAACTAAGAAAAATCGATTTTCTCTAAAGAATGATTTGACTATTTTCCTATTTAAGGATGTTCTTTTACGTATCTCGATTCCGGAATTTCAGATGCATTCGGTCACTTATAATAGAAATGTTTTTAGAAATATAGCTTATGTTCAAACTGAAGGAGTCTCATATACAGATATGGAGTGGATGTTTCTTCCAATGACAAAAGTGGAGACTGTCTCATTTTATGGAAAGGTTATATATAAATATTTGATAGGAAGGGAAGGTCAAACTGTAAATACTTCGGTTAGTCAGAAAGCTGTAGGTCAAACAATGTTTGTTGTGAAGCATTTATTGCAGATTTATTCTGAACATAAGGATAAGATATCTTTATACCATAAAGAAT
Source organism: Lepagella muris (assembly GCF_004793975.1). Classification (NCBI taxonomy): domain Bacteria; kingdom Pseudomonadati; phylum Bacteroidota; class Bacteroidia; order Bacteroidales; family Muribaculaceae; genus Lepagella; species Lepagella muris. The sequence continues at coordinate 179,462 of NZ_SRYB01000006.1, read as the reverse complement.
ACCTTGAGTATAGATTGCGCGAAAAAACGCCTTCATTATATCGTATATGTTTGATTAAGATTGGAGACACTGTCCAGTATGCAAATTTGAAGGAATTTGATGGGATATTGGCAAATCAATTTCCGGAGTTATATCAATTAATGGAAAATGAAACTGTTAAAGCTATTCCATTTCATTATATAAGGTATTGGAGACAGAAAGATTATAGTGATAATATATTTTTGTTGAGAGTAATTCATAAGTTGGTGAAATTGTTGAAGTCGTAATGGATGTATTACAACTTCAACAATTTTATCAACTTATTATGCTTGGATTATTACGATAATAAAGTACTATATTTTATAATTTGCTATGAAGATTTTACACATAGGGAATGTCTCAAGTGAGACAAATGGTATTACGCAAGTATTATTAAATTTATCTAAAGCGCAAATTAAAGTAGGACAAGATGTTCTCACCTTGACTGTGATACATAAAAAAGAGCCATTGCCTTCATTCATTGAGGTGCAGAATTTAAGTAACTTTAGAAAAATAGTAGAATCATTTAAACCCGATATATGTGTATTTCATTCATTGTATAAAAAAGAATATATTCGATTTTATTCTTTTTTGCATGGTATTAGAATTCCTTATTTCATACAACTTCATGGCGCATTAAGTAGAGATAACTATAAAAAAAGTTACATTAAAAAAAGGATTGCGAATCTATTGCTCTATAATCGGTTCATAAAAAAAGCGAATGCGATAATATATTTGAATAAAGCTGAATATGACAATTCAATAGTAAAGGATATTAATCCAAATGCGATAATTATACCTAATGGTTGTCCTAAATCAGAATTATCAAATGTAAATAAAAATAAGGATTTTAATAAGATAAATATATTATATTTAGGTCGAATTAAAATCCATCATAAAGGATTGGATAAATTAATAAAGGCAGTTCAGATTCTTTATAAGGATGGATTACAGGATAAGGTGCATTTCTCTTTTTATGGTAATGGTCATGAGAATGAGATTGACGTATTTAAAGAGTCTATTCATGGTTTTGAGGGGTTTGCTGATTTCTATGGGACTGCTTACGGCGAAGCAAAGATAAGAGCATTCAAAGATTCAGATATTTTTATACTGACTTCAAGATACGAGGGTATGCCAATGGGTATACTTGAAGCTTTGTCTTATGGTCTTCCTTGTATAATAACAAAGGAAACAAATATGGCGGATGTGATAGATGAGTATGATTGTGGTTGGATTACGGAGATTGAACCGGAAAAGATTGCATCAACGATAAAGAAAATGTTGGAGGAATATCCGGCAAATTGGAAAAAATACAATCAAAATGCCATTGATGCATCTAAGGAATTTTCGTGGGATAGAATTGCGATTGAATCGATAGAAAAGTATAAAAGATTCATTTAACTTGTTTAATTGAAATAATGAGATACGATAAACTTTGGATTTTATGGAAAATAAGTAATTGGCTATTCCATCATCATTTAAAACCGATTGCTTCTTTATCTCGCTTTATAATCAGAGTGGTATTATCTGCTGACATTCCACCGGAATTAGAGATTGGTAAGGGTACAAAATTTCCGCACATGGCGCTTGGTTCATTGTTTCATCCAAAAGTGAAAATTGGATCCAATTGTGTATTATTGCATGGAATAACCATAGGCGGAAAGAGTGGCCATAAAAAACTTCCTGTGATTGGAAATAATGTTTGGATAGGGGCCCATTCCATAATTCTTGGAGATATTTCAATTGGGGATAATTCTGTAATAGGAGCCGGCAGTGTTGTGGTTAAGGATGTCCCGGCAAATGCAATTGTTGCCGGAAATCCTGCAAAGGTAATAAAATACAAGAATATGTTTTCGGGGGGGTAATGTATTATGAATCAATAATTTGTAGTAGTGGATATGGTAGCGTTGCTTAAAAGGTATAGATATTGTATTATATTTTTGGGAATATTGTTATTTGGCTTGACTTCTGTTTTGGTATTTGGAGATAACAGAGATGACAGTTATTCAAAACTCAACTATGATGATTGGGTGCTTGATTGGGTTGAAAATTTTGATAAACAGGAGATAGATACACTGATATGGAGTAAGATTCCAAGAGGGAAATATGCTTGGAATGATATGATGTCAGATGATGATAGATGTTTTGATTTAAGAAACGGATGTCTTATATTAAGGGGTATACTTAATGATAATAAATCGAATGATACATCCAAATATTTGACTGGAGGAATATATACTAAATATAAGAAATCGTTTAGTCCCGGAAGATTTGAGTTTAGGGTAAAAATAAATGGGGCACAGGGAGCTTGGCCGGCATTATGGCTTAGACCGTTTAAGCAAGGTAAAAATTATCCTTGGGATGGAGAGATTGATGTTGTTGAACATTTGAATTTTGATCCATATATATATCAAACCGTACATAGCTATTATATTACTAAACTTAAACAATTTAATCCGAAGCATTCTAAAAAGGCGCAGATAAATATTGATGAATTTAATATTTATGGGGTGGAGATAACGGAAGACGCTGTGACTTTTTATGTTAATGGAGAAAAAACATTTATTTATCCGAACAAAGAGTTATCACAGAATAAAGATCAATATCCATTTTTTCAAGACTGGTTTATCTTAGTTGATATGCAATTGGGCGGTAATTGGGTAGGTGCGATTGACGAAGAAGATTTGCCAGTTGAGATGGAGATTGATTGGATAAAACATTATAAAAGGGTCAGAAAATAATATTTAAGGAATAGATATGGCAGGGAAATATCGAAATTTGTATTATAGCTTGAATAAGTATATTTTCAGACTATTGCCCGATACTCTTTATCATAATCTGCTTGGTTGGATAATGCATAGACGGTTTGGTGTCGGTTATCACTGGATGAACATAACTCATCCGAAAACCTTTAGTGAAAAGTTGCAATGGCTTAAGAAAAATGGACCGATTGAAAAGAAGAGCCAATTATCCGATAAGTACGATGTCCGAGAATGGGTTGGTGGAGTTATTGGTGATAAATATTTAGTGGATCTTATTCCGTTATCCAAGTCTGGAAAATTTGAGACAACAAAGGTTGAGGATATAGATTTCAATTATCTTCCGAATCAATTTGTATTGAAATTGACAAAAGGGTCTGGCTTCAATATTATATGTAAGGATAAATCTCAACTTAATCTTCCGAAGGTAAAGAAAACTCTTGTAGATTGGCTTGGTGTTAACAATTATTATTTATCAAGGGAACCAAATTATAAAGGAGAGAATAAGATAATATGTGAGAGAATGTTGGAATACAATATTACAGATTATAAATTTTTCTGTTTTAATGGCACTCCAACATTCGTTGAACTCTATATTGACAGATTCGGGAATCATAGAAAGGTCTTCTACGATATGAATTGGAAAAAAGCTGGATTTACGACTGCCAATGACTCTATGGATGGAGACGCTGAACGACCAAAGGAATTTGATGAGATGGTGTCGGTTGCCAAGAAATTATCAGAAGGTTGGCCTTTTGTGCGCGTCGATCTTTATGTGCATGAAGGGAATGTCTATTTTGGAGAAATGACTTTCCATCCTGCCGGTGGATACACACCTATAACACCTCATGAGTGGGAGTATAAGTTGGGAGAGAAAATTAAATTATAAATTATATTATATTTTGCTGACACGGAGGTGTCGGAATTTTTCTATGAAAGATTATGGACTTGTGTCGATTGTAACCCCATCCTATAATTGTGCGGATTTTATAGGGGAGACAATCGATTCTATTTTATCACAAACTTATACGAATTGGGAATTGCTTATAACGGATGATTGCTCTACAGACAAATCCCGTGAGGTAATAAGCAGTTATGTTGAGAAGGATTCCCGTATAAAGTTGTTTAAGCTTGAGAAGAATTCCGGTGCCGGTGTAGCGAGGAATAATTCAATCAAGGAGGCAAAGGGGCGTTTTATTGCTTTTTGTGACAGTGATGACCGGTGGTATCCTGATAAACTTGAATGTCAGTTGGATTTCATGGTTAAAAATGGATATGGTCTGACGTATAGTTCTTATGATACTTGTGATGAAAACGGAAATATCAATGGATTTGTCGGGTGCCTAAGGAAATTGACATATCCAAAGATATTGAGGGATAATGGTATAGGTTGCCTTACTGCAATATATGATGCCGGTAAGATTGGAAAGCATTATATGCCCTCTATCCGAAAAAGACAGGATTGGTGTCTGTGGCAGAGAATAATAAAGGAGATAGGGGAGGCTCATGGTCTTCAAAAGCCCTTGGCTCTGTATCGGGTCAGGTCCGGTTCAATATCTTCAAATAAGATAGAGATGTTGCGCTATAATTTTAATGTGTATCATCAGGAATGTGGATATTCCAAACCGGTAGCTGCAATTATTTTAGGTGGATATTTCCTGCCATATTATTTCTATAAGAAGATTAAACAGAAACGAGATTACAAGAATCGTTTGGCGGTAAGTAAAAAATAAAACAATAATATATTATGAAGATAGCAATGATCGGTGCCAGCGGATTTGTTGGCACCCGCCTTCTTGGGCTCTTACGTGAGGAGCCGCAGAAGTATGATTGTAAGAATATTGACCTGTTGCCGAGCCATTTCTTTAATGATGTCACCACGATTGGGGATGTGCGCGAGCAGGAGCAGATGGACCGCGAGCTGAAGGGCGCGGATGTGGTTGTGCTTCTTGCTGCGCAGCATCGCGATGATGTTACGCCGGTGTCGCTCTATTATGACACTAATGTGGGCGGCATGGAGGTGACTCTTAAGGCGATGGAGAGGAATGGTATCAAGAGGATTATTTTCTTCTCGTCGGTGGCTGTGTATGGTCTTAATAAGAGGAATCCGGATGAGAATCATCCTGCTGATCCGTTTAACCATTATGGTAAGTCGAAATGGCAGGCGGAGGAGGTATTGCAGAAATGGTATAAGTCTCATCCCGACTGGAATATCGATATTATTCGTCCTACGGTGATTTTTGGTGAACGTAACCGGGGGAATGTGTATAATCTTCTGAAGCAGATATCTTCGGGTAAATTCTTGATGGTCGGTAAGGGTGAGAACAAGAAGTCGATGGCGTATGTGGGCAATATCGTTGCCTTTGTCAAGTTTATGATTGATAATGTCACGAAGGGGTATAATGTATTCAATTATATTGATAAGCCTGACAACAATATGAATCAGCTTGTAGCGCATGTTAGCAAGGTCTTGAACAAGCATATCCCGGCAACCCATTTCCCGTATTGGCTTGGTATGATGGGCGGTTACTGTTTTGATGTGCTTGCCAAGGTTACGGGCAAGAAACTGACTGTCTCTTCGGTTCGTGTGAAGAAATTCTGTGCCACTACGGAGTTTGATGCGAAGAAGGTACATTCATCCGGTTTCAAGGCTCCTTATACCCTCGACGAGGGACTGGCACGTACTCTTGAATTTGAGTTTGTGCATCCCCGTACAGACGATATTACTTTCAAGTCGGAGTGATTTTGCTCCGATCGCTGCCTGCTGCATTCGAAAGGGTGAAGTGGTGACAACAGTATGTAGGGGGATTGTGCCTGTGGGTTATTGCAGGAGGATTTCGATGTCGCTTTTTAGAAAGTCTTCTATCGATATGCCTCCGGTGCCAACTACAAAGGCTTTCTTGGGGTGGAATTGCTTTACGAATGCAGGTAGCCCTGAGTTTGTGGAGCGGCGCCCGCTTTTCACTTCGATTGCGGTGATCTCTCCATCGTTGTATATTATGAAGTCTACTTCCAGATTTCCATTTTTATCTCTTGATGATTCTCGCCAATAGTAAACTTTGTAGTCTAATTCATCAGCCATGCTTAAAAGATGTGTGCCAATTGCACTTTCTACCCAACGTCCCCATATTTTGGAGTCGGTTCGGTCTACGATGAATGAATGCCCCTTGTATGCAGTGAGTAATGCATTGTTATATACTTGATATTTTGGAAGAGAGTTTCGTTTGCGAGCTTCATCTATTGAGAATTTCTGCAATCCTGTCAATAGCGCGCATTCGTCAAGTATTGTCAGGTATGATGCCAATGTGGTCACGTTTCCGGCATCTTGAAGTTGCCCCATAAGTTTTGTCAGGGATAGGATTTCCGCTGAGTAGCTACATCCGAGTTCAAAGAGTTGCTTCATTAGGGCCGGCTTGTAAATGTTGGATGTCATTATGACGTCTTTCTCAATTGCAGGAGCTACAAGAGAGTCTTTAATATATTTTTTCCAACGTTTCTCATCTCCAATCAGGCTGGCAGGTCCGGGATAGCCTCCGAAGTATATGTATTGATCAAGGGTCATTCCGAAAGCATCGTTCATTTCTTTGTAACTCCAGTGTCCCAGACGAATTAATTCAAAACGTCCTGCCAATGACTCAGTGAGTCCTTTCTTTAGTAATAATCTGCTGCTCCCAAGGATGACGACTTTGAGATTTATGTTCTTACGTGTGTCTTCATCCCATTCTCTCTTTACAATTTCACTCCAATTATTGATTTTTTGGATTTCATCAATCACAAGAAGATATTCTCGTTCTTTGCGGATTTCCATAGTGACTCGAGCCGCCTCCCATACTCGGTGTATCCAGTCACTATCGTTTGGATCTACTCCGTCAGCCACTTCTATTGAGTGTGGAATTGAGATGCTTCTTAACACTTGAGTGATAAGCGTGGATTTCCCAACTTGTCTTGGACCGGCTAAAACTTGTATAAACTTTCGTGGTTCAAGAATCCGGTCTTTAAGTATATTGTATTGTTGACGAATGTATTCCATATTGTGTAATTGTTTCCTAAGTTTTGCCTTTTAGTTCAAATTGAGATGTAAATTTACTCAATTCTATATGTAAATTTACTCAAATTGAGATGTGAAATTACTCGATTCTATATGCAAAATTACTCAATTTATTAGACTTATTCAAATACTCGTATAAATTTATTTGGCTTTTTTTCTCCCCTTTATGGGGGGATGAGTCTGGATAGCTTTTTTTATGTAAGCGTCCAATTTTGACGTATGGCATGGGAATTAAATAAGATCTATCATTGCACTGACAAATTTTTAACTCGAAAAATATGTACAGTGACTCAGATTTTGAAAGATTCTATGTCGGCTATATGGCCGAAGCAATGCCTCGGGGGAGTATCGATACAGGCATACTGTAAAAAGAACAATGTGCCATACAACCTGTTTGACAAGTGGTATACCGATACACGGCTCATGGTTGTACCGGTAACCGTGAAGGGCAACCTTATCACGACTCCGACTCCGGGAAACCACTCCGGATCCGTTTGATGATCCATATTCAGCAATGAGTCCAGACGAGAAATCAAAACTGATCATACTCCTGCAGCAGATGCTCGAAGACTCAAGGGAGCAGGCTCAGGCTTCGGAACAGCGAGCAGAGATGGCGAGGGCTATTGCCAGGGAGAACCGTGTTCGGATAGAATGTTTTTGGTTTTTTCGGATTTTGTTTGTAAATTTGCTTGACAAATTATTTAACTGAAGTTTCGCAAGCTGCACTTCAGTGGTTTACAGTTTATTGTTTAAGGTTTAAGATTCACGGCAATCTATGAATCTTTTCATTATACAAAACGTAATGATAATAAACCATAAACTTTAAACCTTAAACCATTTAAGCATTATGATTGACCGCATAAAGATACAAAACTTTAAGTCGATAGTGGATCTGAAATTCAATCCGGGGAGTTTCAATGTCATTATTGGCCCTAACGGTTGCGGAAAATCTAATATTCTTGAGGCTATCTCTTTCGCAAGTGCTGCATCCCAAAATAAACTTGATTATGAATATCTTGTGAATAGGGATGTGAGAATGTCTGAACCGAAATTCATGTTTAACGCATTTGATGATGAGGAGGATGCTCCTACAGAAGATAATGATGATGGTAGTAAGAAAATTAATGCTATAAATATCGCTATTGATTGTAGTGATACTCGTCATGTAAACAAAATAATATATCTGGATGAGGTCAAAAGATGGATTGATCTTGCATTTATGGCCAATCGTGGAATATATGAAATGCTGAAGACGGATAAGGATTTGGCTGTAAGTATATTAAAACCCATGATTGAAAGCAGTGGTGAGAAGGTATATGACGTCAGTGATGTAGAGGATCTTATCAAGTCGTTTGCCACAAAATCTACCGACCTGGAAAGGTTTCTAGTATATCGCCCGACAGAACATTTCTTACGCAAGACTTTCGATACATCGATTTTTCCGTTGGGTGTGCATGGAGAAGGTCTGTTGAAGTATCTTAAGGAGATGGCTGAGGAACGTAACAGCCAATTGTTTGATGAGATAAATAATGGCCTTTCGTTGCTTGACTGGTTTGACGGATTCATGGTGCCGGAAAATCTGATGTCGGATGAGTATCGCCTTTCTATTGGCGACAGGTATCTGAAGGATTCCTTGCATTATTTTGACCAAAGAAGCACTAATGAGGGTTTTCTGTTTATGTTGTTTTATCTTACTCTCTTTAACAGTCATGACATGCCGCGTTTTTTTGCTGTTGATAATATAGAATCGGCTCTTAATCCGAAACTTCTCACACGTCTTATAAATTATCTTGTAGAGAGAACGATTGCCGGGGATAAACAAGTGATTGTCACTACGCATAGTCCTTTTGTGCTCGATGCGTTGGATCTGGAGGACGATAGGATACGTCTGTTTGTGGCACGGCGAGACATTGATGGTCATACCCGTCTGGAACGTGTGCCATACAGAAAGGACCGTAAGATGAAACTTTCTCAACTTTGGATGAGTGGTCTTATTGGTGGATTGCCGGATAATTTCTGAATGGATTTATCATGAGCGTTAAAATTGGAATAGTCTGCGAGGGAATTTCCGACTATCGGATTCTTAAACATATCACGGAAAGGTTTTTACGTGAGTATGATGCGTATGTCATTCCTTTGAAACCTAAGGAGACTCCTGATGGTAAACAAGACGGATTCGGATCCTGGCAAGGTGTATTGCAATATATAAAGGGTGAGGATCAGATGATTCTGGAGGCTATATCTGAGGGTTGCCGTTTTGTCATTGTCCACATAGATACTGATGTAAGAGAGGATTATGGGTTGATGGGGGAATATGAGGATCATGAGAAACTTTATGAGGAAGTTGTAAGGATGCTGACCTCTCATGTGCATCAGGATTTTGATAGGGATAATTTGGTGTTTGCTATCGCTATTCATTAAACGGAGTGTTGGCTGATTCCTTTTATTTCTGCTGACAGTAAGATGACCTGTAAGACCAATAATTGTGTAGGGGTTATCAATCATCTGTTGAAAGACCGAGGAAATATCAATAAAGATAATAAAAATTCAGATAAGGCAAGAGCAGCCTATGAATTGATTCTGAAACAAAAGAAAAAGGGGAAGGATATTAAGGCGGCATCATTAAATAATGTAGGATTCCGTCGTTTCATAGAATCGCTTGAAAATATAAAAGAGCGTTTGTCATAACTTAAAAATTTACGTAAACGTCTCGTAAGTGGTAATTTCTTGGTCCTTGTGAAAAATATATAGCTTTGCATCGACAAAAATAAAAATTGATGGGGAGGCGGTATCGAAGTATTGGGAGCTGGTACACTACTGGTTTCAGTAAAAGACAGAGGTGGAGATCCACGCATACCGCTTGAGAAATTCTGCCGGGACAGAAGATATCCTACAAGGCACTTGATAACCCTAATACCTCGCTCTTTCTCTGGTCGGGAACTAATCAATATCTCCATTTTTTTAACACATGCAAATTAATAATGATGGCTATCTGGTCAGCAATTGTCATGCATTTTTAATATGGAACCGGATAATTACCACTTACATTCGTTCATAGTTTGTAAATTATAAAGTGGTACTTTAGATTTTACAAAGTTATAATTAATATTCTTAATATCTAAACTAAATAAGGCTGAATTATGTCAGATAGAATCTGCGTTTACCTTTGTCTTACCCACATGAGCGGTAAGGATATGCGGTATAGGGCAGATGATGATCTTCTTTAGGGGGATATGTTTGCGATGACCGGATGGATAGCTTTGTTTTATGCGGATTGGTGGGATTGAGTTTGTGAGGAGTGGGGAGGGGCTTTCTCCCCGGGGTTGTCCGGAGTTTTGGTTTGTGACGCGGGATGGGATGTCGGCGGCACGATGGATGGGGTATTATCTGGAGGTGCCGGGGGTGGACGGTATGTTGCGCGTCAGGAGGCGGTGCCATGGGGGATGGATGCTGACGAATGTGCCGGTGTATGGGGATGTGGTGTTTCTGCCGGAGGATGGCTCGCCGGAGGGGAATGGCTCCGGTGGTTTGCGGGAGGATGGTTCTGACGGTAGGGGGAGGATTTTCCGGCGAGTGTCGGAGGCGGGGGAGGATGGCATTCTGATTGCGGATTTGTGGGAACGGTATTTTCTTTTGACTCCGGATGGGAGGAGGAGGGAGGTGACGGCACCTCTTGTCCTCTGAAGGGGAGGGACGTGAGGGACGGCACTTCTCGGCACCCCTCGCCCATGGGCTCGGGCACGGAACTCCAGTAACTTGAAAGCGCACATGAGATTGCAATCTCATGTGCGCTTTTTTTGTGGGTTGGCGCAAGCCCCCGGGGGCTTGCGGTTCTATTGATTTGCAAGCCTCTTGGCTTGCTTTCCTGAGGAGCTTGCGGTCTCGGGGGCTGTCGGGGGATTAGCGGGGGGTGATGGTGAAGGTGATGGAGCCGCGTGTGGAGGTGGCGCCTTTTTTTGCTGACCAGCGGGCCTGGCGTGCGGCTGCCTCGCATTTGCGGCGTATGGTGGCGTCGGCACTCCCTTTGGCGGTGGCTTCTGTGACGCGTCCTTCGGCGTCGATCACGACGTTGACGGTGACTATTGTCTTGTGGCGTAGGGCTACGTCTGGCTTGGGACAACTGATGAAGCTGCGTCCGTGGGCGTTGCCGCTGACCCCGACTCCGGTGCCTCCAGCTCCGGTCGCGCCTTCGGGTGTGCCTTCGGTGGATCCGTTCTTGGGCGAGAATTTGTTTGCCACGGTGCTCGTGGCTTTCTTACGCTCTTTTTCGGTCTTGTCGGGCTCCTCTGCCTTGACTGCGCTCTCCTTCTTCTGTGTGTTGAGTTTCGGTTTGGGAGGGGTGGGCTTAGGTTTCGGTTCCGCCTTCGGTGCCGGCTCGATTATCTCGGCGTTATCCTCTGGTCCGGGGTCGGGTTCACCTTTGACGGCGGGTGCCGGCTTACTGTTTTTTACCGCATTCTCCTCGCCAAGCTCTTTCAGTTCCGGCTCGATGAATAGCTCTTCCTCCTCTGGCATCATCAGGTCGGGGGGCGTGGTCTTCGCTACCTGCACGCTCTCCCATGAGATCTTACCATAGAAGAGGGTGATGACGATTGCCACCGAGAAGAGCAGCGTCAGTAGCAGTGCGGACAGTCTGTCGTTGTTATCTTTTTTCATTTCTGGGAGCTACGGGTTGCGAGAACGAGCCGCAGGTTGTTGCGTGCGGCGAGGTCGAGCACTTCAATCACGCGGGCATACGCGACAGTGCTGTCGGCGTATAGTGCGACGGCACGGAGCGAGTCCTGCTGCTGTATGAGGAGAAGGTCGGCGAGGAGTTCATCGCGGGTTACGGGTCGGGCTGTGGAGTTCTCTTCGATAGAGTCGTTGCGGTCAGCCACGAGATATAATTTGGATTCGGCATCGATGTATACTTCCGTGATTGGCTTTAGCGAGGTCTGTTCGCTGCTTTGCGGGAGGTTGACGTCGATGGCTGCGGGGAAGATCAGAGTCGATGTCACCATGAAGAAGATGAGCAGGAGGAATATGACGTCTGTCATCGACGACATGGAGAAGGTGTCAAGCGTCTGAAATGGTTTCTTCAGTGCCATTCTTATCGTGGATTATGGATTGTTACAGATTCTGGGAGAGGATTGTCATGACGGCTCGTTGAGGAGGTCCATGAATTCCATGGTCTTTGCCTCAAGGGAGTTCATGATGCGGTTTACGCGCGACACGAGGAAGTTGTAGGCGAAGAGGGCGGCGATACCGACGACGAGACCGGCTACGGTAGTGACGAGGGCCTGGTAGATGCCGGAGGAGAGGACGGTGATGTTGGCGGATGTTCCGGCGTTGGCGAGTGCGAAGAAGGCTTCGATCATACCGGTCACGGTGCCGAGGAATCCGAGCATGGGGGCTCCGGCGGCTGTTGTGGAGAGCCATGTGAAGCCTTTTGTGAGGTTGGTCACTTCAATGTTGCCGGTGTTTTCGATTGCTACGAGCACGTCGTTCATGGGGCGTCCGATGCGGTTCACGCCTTTGAGGATGAGCCGGGCGTAGGGTGTATCGGTGCGTTTGCAGAGGTTGACGGCGTTTTCGATGTCGCCTTCCATGATGTAGTCGCGTATGCGCTTCATGAAGGTCTCGTCGTTGCGTGATGCGCGCATGAGGGCGAAGCATCGCTCGATGAATATGTATATGCTGACTATAAGGAGCACAGCAAGAGGGATCATGATGTAGCCGCCGTCCATGACGAGCGACCAGAATGAGAGGGTGTTCATTTGGTTATGTTGTTTTTTTGTTTCTTTTTGCTTTGGGATTTGCTTTGGGATTTTTTCGCGGGATTTTCGCGCTTCGCGCTCACACCTGGATCAAAACGGCTGCGCACTGCCTGCCTTCTTTGCTTCGCTTCTTTGCTTCGCTGCCTGGCTTCTTTGCTTCGCAGCTTCGGCTTTTGATTAGAGGCAGGCGCGGTAGCGGCGGATGGTCTCGGAGATGCCGAGGTAGAGGGCGTCGGAGATGAGGGCGTGCCCGATGCTTACTTCATCGAGGAGGGGGAGGGAGGCGTGGAAGTAGGCGAGGTTGTCGAGGTTGAGGTCGTGTCCGGCGTTGAGTCCGATGCCGATCTCGAGGGCTGTCTGCGATGCTTTGACGAAGGGGGCTACGGCTGCGGCAGGGTCGGTGGCGTAGTTGTCGGCGTATGGCTTGGTATAAAGCTCCACGCGGTCGGCTCCCACTTCGGCTGCTTTCCTCACCTGGTCAGGGTCGGCGTCAACGAATATTGATGAGCGTATTCCGGCTTCGCGTAGTCGGGCACATATCCCTCGCAGGAAAGCCTCGTTGGCGATGACGTCCCATCCGGCGTTTGATGTTACGGCGGAGGGTGAGTCGGGCACGAGTGTCACCTGGTCGGGGCGAACTTCGATGACGAGATCCATGAATTCGGGGGCGGGGTAGCCCTCGATGTTGAATTCGGTGGTCACCACGGGACGGAGGGCTCTCACGTCGGCGCGTGTGATGTGGCGTTCGTCGGGACGCGGATGTACGGTGATGCCCTGTGCGCCAAATCGTTCGCAGTCAATGGCAAATTTCACTACATCCGGCACGTTCTCCCCCCGCGCGTTGCGCAGAGTGGCGACTTTATTGATGTTTACGCTTAATCGGGTCATTGTCAGATAATTGTTTATAATATAGAACTGTGGGAAACACGGCTGCGGCGGTTTGATTGCTAAATTTTTGTGTCATGTTATGAAATTCGGCACAAAATTTGTAACTTTGAACCATCAGCAGCGTTTTCCGCATGGATTCCCTATTTTCAACCCTTTTCGGGGCGTGAAAGTTCGGTCTTCCGTGATTAAACTGCAAAAATATAAAAAAAGGACGTTGAGACAAAGAAAAAAACGCACGGATGACGTTTTTTAATTAGTAAGTAATAGTTAAAAATAGTAAGGAGCAGACAAATATGACAGCAAAAGAGATATTATCACCCGGAAAGACAGTAGCGGACCGTATGCCAGGCAGGATAGTCGAGGCAGATATGCCGCTATTGGAATTGTTGCCACGTCTGCTTGATGCTCCCGGACGAGAGGTGGGAGTCAGCGACGGGGAAACAACACTCGGAGTAGTAGACCAGACCTCGATGCTTGAGGGTCTGGCAAGGATGATAGCGGCACGCGACGATTGCAGTGAGGTCACTGTGGAATGCCGTCCGGAGGACTACAGCGCGAGCCAGCTGGCGCATGCCGTGGAGGATAGCGACGCGCATCTGGTCGACCTGTTCTCCTCGCCGTCGGCAGACGGGCACATCCGCGTCACGCTTCGCTTGCGTCATTCCGATCCGTCGGCAGCCGTGAGGAGTCTGGAGCGTTATGACTTCAAGGTGCTTGAGGCACACGGCTCTTCCGACGGCGTACGTGATGCCGCGATAGCGACGGAGCGGCTTATGGCACTTCAGGCGTTGCTTAACGTATGATTGCGCACCGATCCGTGCAGGGTCGGGACGTATTGACATAATATAATGGAACTGACAAATAAAGTAGCAATATTCGGAAGCCGCAGGCAAGATCCCTATCTGAAGGAGCTTGCCGGGCTTTTCGCGCATTTTGAGGGTATCGGTTTTAAAGTGGCGGTCCATACTAAGATCGCCGGCTATCTTGCTGCGCATGGCATAGACATGCACGGGGCAGAGGTGGTGGAGGATATTCCGGAAGGGACGGGGCTGGTCATAAGCATCGGCGGCGACGGCACGTTCCTGCGCGCCGCACGTTGGGTAGGTAAGCGGGAGATCCCGATTCTTGGTGTCAACACGGGTCATCTCGGATTCCTGGCAAGTTGCCGGCTTGAGGAGGTGGGGGAGATGATAGGGGCGATATGCCGTGGCGATGTCATCGTGGAGCGCCGGATGCTTCTCTGGGTGCAGAGTTCTGCTTTCCCGGATGGTTGCTGGCATTATGCCCTCAATGAGGTGGCTCTGATGAAAGAGGAGTCATCATCGATGATTTCCGTCAACACGGAGATCAACGGCAGTTATCTCGCCACTTACCGCTGCGACGGGTTGATAGTATCGACCCCCACGGGGAGCACCGGTTATAATCTCTCTGCGGGGGGGCCGATATTGGAACCTACAATCGATTGCATCACGCTGTCGCCTGTCGCGCCTCACACGCTGACGGTACGTCCTCTCGTGGTCGGGGGCGGTTCGGAACTGGAACTGACGGTAGAGAGCCGCACGGGACGGTTCCGGCTGAGTCTTGACGATTGCTCGTATCTGATGCCGGAAGGGGAGAAGATATGGGTGAAACGCGCGGGTTTTGTGACGCGGCTCGTCAGACGGAAGGATTCGACGTTTGCGACGATTCTGCGCGATAAGCTGCTCTGGAGTGCGAGCGCATTTTAAAAATTTACTGGTAATTGGTGGTGATGTTGACGTAGGTGTCGACGGTCGGGGTGCCGAAATCGATGGACCCCATCTCTTCATTGGAGTTGATGACCACGTTGTAGATATACTGATAGCCGGGTTTCCACTCGGAGAATGAACTTGTGGAGAGTGGGAATTTCAGCAGGCCGTCGCCGTATGTGCTACCTTCCACGATGTTCTCTTTTGGGGTGTTGGCGTTAGGCCAGAGCTTGTCGCCCGTGGTGGCATCGTATACGGAGCACATCACCGCGAGGTAGGTGTCGTTGCCCATGCCGCTGCTTCTCCATGTCAAAGGCTGCGGGATCAGATATTTCGGCCCTCCCAAGGCAAGGTCGGAGCTGCTGAGGTCGTTCGGCGTAGTGGTGAGCAGGATTACGTCATCATGACTCTGCGACATGTGGTATATATATGTCGAGGGGGTATTCTGGTCAGTCCAGTGTCCGGTGTTGAGATCAGAAGATTCCGTGGCGGTGGATTCTCCGGGGAAGTGGAAATTACCTTTCGTGGTAATATTTGACATGGCTACATTTGTCACCCTTACTGCCAGACTCGTATTGGTAGAGCTCAGCTTGACCGTCACTTTTGACAGGGCATGTCGGAAGTTGAATATCACCTGAGGATTTGCACTTCCCGTATTCCCCGAAAGATTGGGACTTACGGCATACACGATATCCTCCACGCCCCCCTGGTCAACGTATTCCACTGGTGCAAGCGGTCCTGTCGCACCTACCCAAGAGGTGGGTGCGAAAGCATAGAAATCGACCGTCTCCTTTGCAGGCCAATACTTTACCGGAGAATATGTCCATACGTTGGAGGCAGTCTTGCTGACAAGCACGTTATCCATGAATATCTTTGGGGCGGTGGCGTTCCCGGTATAAGCATAGACGTTGAATGAATTCAGATTGTTTGTCGTGATATCCCCGCTGCGGGTGAGTTCGGTAGATGCGGCAAATCGTATACGGTTGCCAGATGACGGTTCTATCGGATCGTTAGTCTCATCATTTGAACAAGCCGACAGAAGAGTCGCACCGGAGGCGATGATCAGGGCTGATGAAATCAATGTTGTCTTTTTCATATATATATGTATTAAGATTATAAATTCTTATATTTGCGGATATATTCCATAGTCAGGTGGAAAGGTCAATCTCTATCACGTTCCAGCCGTCTACATCCACGTCAATGCCTACATCATCGTCTTTATCGGGAGGAGTAGGTCCCGGTTCCGACGGAATCGAGAGTCCGCTTATTGTAATATAAACGCAGTGGATAGAGAAAGTGTTGACCGTCAAATCGGATGCGGTGAATTTCTTTGAATACGATTTGCCGGATTTTGACGTGACGTTGAGGGTCACTCCATATTCCGTCGTATCATCAGGCAAAGGAAATCCGCAGGTGGTGCCGTCAAGCGTGCCGCCTATCAGGTCGGTTGTCATTGTGCAAGGCATTGACAGCGATGGCGCGACAGGCGTCAGTGAAGAGAGGTTCATCCCTTTGGCGGGACCCTCCACGTATGCCTTCGCACTGCGCAGATACTCCATCCCCTCCACGTCATTGATAATAAGATGATATATTGTAGACAGGGTGTCGGGATAGCATTTTATGACAGAGGCTCCGCATTCTTTGACATCGTTATCTTCCCCCGTGTATCCGACGCCGCATGGTGATACCGTCACATCCTTCATACGGCAACCGTAAGACATACCGGGACACATGATTGCGACATGGTCGGCACGCTCGGTCGTGGATAGCATCACGGAAGATTCCTGATCCTGTCCGGAAAGTATTATCCCGGCAATGTCATTGTTGACGGCAAGCATCCTGTAATGTCCGAAAGGCAATTCTATCTGACCTCCATCTCTTCCCGCGATATCAAATCTCCATATACCACCCCCCTTATCCGAGGAATAGAACAGCAGGGTCATCCCTTCAGGATCGGCATTAATGGCATTATCCCAGAAAAAACGCACATTTACCACGTCGCCCTCCTGTTCTGAGAGGGCGAAGAATCTCTGAGTGCAACCTGTGAGAGCCAAAAGCAATATGGGCAAAAGAGATAAGCGTCGGTGTAAACGTAGAATCATACATTAATAACACCTTTCCCTTTTAATGGTTTATACTTGATTTTTTATTGAAAGTTAAGTTAAAAAAGGGGATAAATGTCAATCTAAAAAATTTTTTTATCTAAAAAATAAATTTTGTTTATAAAAACATTGGATTGTGAAAAATTTTAATTAACTTTGGCGCAGAGAAAAGATATCTTTTTTTGAGACATACGCCTGAAAGGGTTATGATTCTCACGTGTCACTCATTTGCTTACGTAAAAAAAGAGATCTACAACCTTTAATTTACACGTTTACCGTACTGTAAGAACCGGCGTTATGATAATATCTGCCTTACATACTGACTCATTCGCCAGATTGATTGGGAAAAAGGAGGTTTTGAAAAATACCCCCCCCCCGATTATAATGCGCTTATAATCAGCAATTTAGTTTATTATTAGATATATCCTGCAATCATTAGGTTGCGGGACGTTGCCGTTTATGCCTACATCAAGGATAACCGTGAAAGGTAAAGCAATTGTAAAATATTCCATTGCAGAGAATTGATAAAACAACACAACAAATTATATAACGTATGAATAAACATTATTTTCTACCGGTAGCATTATCCGCATTGGTGCTTGGGGCTTGCTCTAACGAAGATCTCCCCGGCAATCCGAATATGCCGGAAAAGCAGAACACTGTATTGCTCAAGTCGCTTGATGTAGCATCTCAGGCAGGACGTATCACTGTGAATAACCCAACCCGTGGACCGAAAGCCGAACGCCTTCAGCTCGTGGCAAAGATTGCCCCTGTTGAAACCTCGGATGCCGCCCAAAAGAATTGGTCTGCCACTGCCATTGCCGTAGATGGAGGTAAGGCCTATATCACATGGCATTCCAATCATCAGGCTACCACGGCTGCCACCGCATGGGGCGGCGCGATTGATGAGATCAACATCCCCGTAGCTGAAAGCGACCAATGGGCTTTTGCCAACATCATGGTCAATGAAGAGCTTAAATTCAACCACGTTATCGTAAACGCCTCCAACCTCTATCTTGCATCCACCAGCTCAAAGAACGGCGCAGTGGTAGGTCGTCTTCCTATCGGAGCCGGAGAGTTGGAATATATCAATATTCCCGGATCTTCAGCCAATGCAGTGGCTGCCGATGGTGCCGACATCGTGGCAGTGTCAGGCTATAGCGGTGCTGCTGTCCGTTTCCCGTCAGCATTCACGGCTGAGACAGAACCGACTGTAATCGTAGCTGAGGCTATCGACTTCGGTGGCAAATATATTGACGGCGGTTATATCCTCCGTACAGATGACGCTGCAGCGGAGCTCCTTCCTGTGGCAGGCGGTCAGGGTGTCGCACTTGATGCCGCGCTCGTATCTAATGAGAAATCTGCTGAGTCTTATAATCCCACCACCGGGGAATGGACAACAGTGGAGGGTGACGGCGCGAAGCATTATGGCAAGCACACTATGGCAGTCAGCGGCGGCTACGTCTACGTGGCAGCCGGTCATAACGGTCTCCGTTCCTACGCTGTAGGTTCCGGCACAGCGGCATGGTCAAATGAGACTTACACTACAGCCGTATATGCCGATGACCAGTACGTATATGCAGCCACCGGTGCCGGTCTCCGCGTATATGAGAAGAAAGAGTCCGGTAATCTCGAACTGTTTGCCTACGAGGTAAAGGAGTATGACAATGCCGGCAACGCAGGCACAACCGAGGCAGGCACGGAGGGTCATTCCGCCAACTTCATCGCCATTGCCAACGGCTATATCTTCGTGGCATACGGACAGAGCGGCGTCTACGTATTCAAGCTCAATCCGCAGGGTTCCGAGCAGCCTGAACCTCCGGTAGAGGAGAAGGTTACACTTACTCTCAATATCCCGGCTATCGAATCTAAGCAGGATAAGGAAGTTGAGAAGGGAGAGAATGCAGAGTTCACTATCCCGGAGACTACACCGGAAGCACCGGAAGGTAAGGAATTTGCAGGATGGTCAAAGACTGAAGGTGGCGAGACTCCGGATTATCAGCCCGGTCAGCCTATCACTGTGACCCCGGAGAATCCCGATGTGACTCTTTATCCCGTCTGGACAGACAAAGTTGTGGAATATGAGTATGTGCTGTCATTTGATATTGAGTCAGACATTCCTGAAATGGGTATGACAGGTGTGGCTCCGGAATCCAAGAATGTGAAGAGTACAGAGGAGTCTGTTGAGATTACACTTCCCGGTAAGGATGGTTTTGACAGAGAGGGCTTTGATTTCAAAGGTTGGTGTGAGGTTTCTACTGCCTATCAGGAGGTTTCAACTAAAGTATATACAGAATCTTACACAATGACCAAAGATAAACTTAACGTTACGCTTTATCCGGTCTGGACAATCAAGCAGACAGTTACCCCGGCACCTCCTGTAGGTGGTGATGATCTCTGATTTGGGATAATCCAAGCAAACAGGATATAGTTTGCAAGCAACTGAAAACATTCTCCTTAAATAGAAGTGAGGGTGGATTCCCGATACCTCTATTAAGGAGAATGTTTTTTACATCTGATACCATTTACTTTTTTACACTTGAATATTATGAATTATAAATCAATATTGGCATGTGCTTTTGCAGGCATGGCACTTACTGCTTGTAACTCTGACGAAAATTCCATGCAGCCGACAGAATCCGGCGAGACAGTTCACATGACAGTCACAGTTTCCAGAGAGACAATACAGTCAACCCGTACAGAATTTGAAGAGAATGCCGAGGGAGGTCTTAATTGTGTGTGGAGTGGGAATGACAAACTTTATGTCACTGATGATAAAGGATTCAACAAAGGGGTTCTTACGGTGGCAGAACTTAAAGACAATGGGGCAAATGCCGTGTTTGAGGGTAATATTTCCGGAATTGTAGGTAATAAAGCCACTCTCAATTACTATTATTTGGGTACAGCTTCCGAATCCCTTGTTGTTGATGATACTAAAGTCTATACAGCAGACTATTCCGTTCAGGATGGCAAGTTTGAATCACTTCCTCAGAAGGATATATTGTCGGCGACAGCGGAGGTGATCATCAGCAATGGAAAATCGTATGTTGCTGATATGACGCTTGCCCGTCGTATATCTTTCGCCCGTTTCAATCTGAAATTTGCCGAAGATATGAATGTTAATCCGAATTTTAAGGTTACTATTTCCGGTAAAGGTCTTAATAATGTTGCAAAGATTGATACCAAGGATTGTAGCGCAACCTACAATGCAGGAGAAGTGGTGATGGAGAATGTGTCTGCGACAGAAGATATATATATGGTGCTTCTTCCTAACACATTGGAAAGTGGCTTTGATTTGAAATTTGTAGTGGAAGATGGAGAGAATACTTATGAGGGTATCTGTCCTGTAGGTAAAAAGATAACTCAGGCAAAATATTATCGTAAGTCGCTTGACGGTGGCAAGTTCGGAGGTCTTGAGGTGCCGATGTCGTATGCAAATGAATATACTCTCCGTTATCATGCAAACTTTGACGGTGCAGATCCGGCATATATTGATGACGTGAAGCATCAGGCAGCTCCTGTTGAATTTGTTTACAAAACTTATGAAGAAACAGGTCTTCCTGTTAGGGACGGTTATGAATTCAACGGATGGGCTGGAAGTGAAGATGCTGAATCGGGAGATGAACCGGGAGCAACTCTTACTATGTATGAATTTATGAATAACAAGGTAAATGACGTGTATGCCATTTGGAATAAGATCTTCAACTATTCCGTTGAGTTTGATATAACAGGAGCAGATGCAGGTCAGAACGCTCCTGAGACACTGACTTATTCGGGTACTGAAACGGAGCATAACTTCACACTTCCTAATCAGACTATCAACAGAGATGGCTTCGAGTTTAAGGGATGGAGTGAGACCCCGAATGCTTCGGATAATGCCATTACCGGCAGCATCATTGTCAAATCAGATAAACCCCAGATAACACTATATCCGGTATGGGTTCTTAAGAAATCCGTGATTGAAGTTCCCGGTGCAGGTGGAGATGAACTCTGATTCAAACGTTTTGGCAGGATATTTTATTCAGAAAAGATAAAATAAAAAAAGGGAAACAGGGGATCCCCTCTTTCCCACCAATACTTTAGATATCGGTCATGAACAAATATTTAAAATATACATTGGCAGTCTCTATTGGGGCATCAAGCCTTTTTTCATGTAGTTCGGATGAAACGATTGTAGAATCATCCGGTTCCGGAAAAAGTGTGCAGATGACAGTCGTTGCCTCCAGAGAAGATAATGGGCTGACGCGTACTGAACTATCGGAGAATGCCGGGAATCTGGATTGTGTATGGACATTGAATGATCAGTTGCTCGTGACCGATGTCAACGGTAATCGCAAGGGTGTCCTTACTGCTACTTCCATAAGCGAAGATAAGACTAAGGCTACATTCACCGGAGAATTGCATGGGTTACAGAACGGTGCAGTTACTTTCAATTACTACTATTTCGGTAATAAGGTAAATGCGGAAGAGGTAGGATCTGATGGAAGCTATATCGCTGACTTTTCCCGACAGGATGGTTCGTTTGGTTCGTTGTCAGATAAAGATTTACTTACTACTCAGAAGGAGATTACGATTGGTGGTGGGTCATCTTACGTGGCAGACCTGACACTTGTGCGTCGTGTCTCTTTTGCTCATTTCAAACTTGCGTTTGCAGATGATGTCGCATTGGCAGAGAATGCAGAGATAGTCATTTCCGGAGACGGACTAAATAATATGGCTACGGTCAGTCTTACCAGTCCTGATGCAGTATATGCTCATGGAAATGTAGTCGTGTCTCCTGCTTCGTCAGATATTTATATGGTGCTTCTTCCTAATGAAATTGAAGAGGGCTTCAGACTTAATTTCAGTGTAGAATCTGATGGCAAGACATATAAGGGAACCTTCCCTGTTGCTAAGGCGATAGCCAAAGGGAAATATTATCGTAAGGATAATAAAGATGGCACTTACTCCGCTCTGACTGTCAACATGAGCGGCGAAGACGGTTCGGATGATTCGATGGATGATGGTGATGTTGTGGGTCCAGTATTTGAGGTGAATGGCAAGAAATTCCGTTTCACACGTGCCAACCTGCAGTATAATACCAAGACATCTACCTACTCTATCCCGGAGAAACAGACTGAATATATATGTGCGTCTGGTCGTAGGGTAGGAGCAAGCACGGTAACGGGGAATCCTGAGATTATCGGACTTTTCCGTTGGGGTGCAACCGGAATAGATGATAACGTGTGGCAACCACAACCTGCCGATTTTTGGAAAGTCAATTCATGGGATAGTTCTAATTCAACGGTTAGTGATAATCTTCCAAGCCAGAATTCTTCTGTGAATAGAACTCTTACGACAAATTCAACGTTGTGTCCGAATGGAGAAGCTCAAGATACTCCTTTTGACTGGGGTGTGGCATATACTGCCCAGCAAGGGACCGGACATTATTTTACTCTTACATCAACAGAACTTAAATATGTCATAAATAATTGGTTTGCGGCATGTTGTACGGTTGATGGAGTGGAGGGAGCCATTATCCTTCCGTTCACCACGCTTAATGAGGCAAAAGAGGCAATAACGGCAGTCGGAGGGAAATATAATGCTCTCTATAAGCTTAATGATCATTATACTAATAGAACTCAGTTCGGATATGATCGTATGACTCTTGATTACGAGCAGTTGACAAAATTGAACGGTGTTTTCTTTCCGGCATCAGGTATGGGTAATCCAAATACAGGGTCTGTATCAAAACCGGCTGCCACAGATTACCAAGGCAACTGTTATTACTGGACATCTTCACCATCCACTACACCCAATGCTATTATATGGTATGTGAATGGAGGTAAGACTCAAAGTAGTAGGGAGTACCATGTCTATGGTATGGGTAAATGTTTTGGAGCGAGTGTCCGACTGGTGAAGGAAGTGACAGAGTGAAAACCTAACATTAAAATTTTATATTATGAATATATTCTATAAATCATCATTAGCACTTGTGTTGGTGGCAACAGGATTGACATCCTGCTCCAACGAGGAGATTCCGGCTACTATGGATGCCGGACAGTCTGTGCACATGACGGTGACTGTATCCCGTGAAAATATGGGACAGACCCGTACGGAGTTTAGTGAGAACAATGGTAATCTTGATTGCCGATGGAATAAAGATGATATCCTTATTGTAACTGATGAGAATGGTATAAATAAGGGAAATCTTACGGTTAAGGAGCTTAAGGATGGCGGTGTGAATGCTGTCTTTGATGGCGAGATTAAAGGAATAGTAGGAAATAAGGCTAAACTTAACTATTATTATATCGGCACGAAGGCGGAATATAAGACTGATGAGAATAGGGTCTATACGGCTGACTATTCTGTTCAGGATGGTAATTTTACGTCTCTTCCGGAGAAGGATCTTCTTTCAGCAACAGCTGAGATTGTTATAAGTGGCGGTCAGTCTTTTGTAGATAATATGGAACTTTCGCGTCGTATCTCGTTTGCTCATTTCAATCTTCAGTTTGCTGATGGCACTACGCTTTCTTCTAATGCGACTGTTACTGTTTCCGGAGAGGGTCTGAATAATGCAATTTCAATCGACACTAAGAATCGTGAAGCATCTTATACGGCAGGAATCGTGACAATCACGCCTGCGGTTGCTGATCTCTACATGGTTCTTCTTCCGAGTACAAAGGGTTTTGATCTGACATTCACGGTAACGGATGGTGATAAGACGTATAATGGCACTTGTAAGGTCAATAATCCCATTGGTGAGGGTAAGTACTATCGTAAAACACTCACTGACGGTACATTTGCTGGTCTGCCCGTGGAAATGATTAAAAATGAAGAACAGCCTAATAACCCTGGTAACACTGGAAGTTGGGGTGGAGAGGATCTCCCTCCTGCTTGGCATCGTGAAAATATATCATTAATTTCAAAAGCCGATGGTTGGACATTGAATGTTAGCACAAAATTTGCTGAGTCTTATGGCGGTTTTGGTTATTATGTTGGCTACGATCATAATGGAATTGTTAATGGTATGCTTACTTCTAAAAACAATAACCGTATCGATAGTTCAGCAATATTCTATCAGTGGGGACGTTGGCTTGGTTTCCCATGGTGTGCTAACTGGATTTATTTGATACCTACAGGTGATGGAGAGATATATTCACCAGACGGGAATATTTATACAGAAATGCTACCGCTTGGTGTAAATTATGGTGAAATTAAAATTGGTTATTCTTGGTGGAATAGTGGAAGTGGTGCTTATGTAAGTGCTTATATGGGTGCTAATGATACTTGGACAAAGAAAAGAGCAATTGATTGTTCAATTTGTTATGGTTTAGGTAATAAGCTTACACACATGGATTACGTCTTTGATAATGAAGTGTGCACGTGGGAAGAAAGGGGAGGTAATCCTGCTCCAGATGGTTATGCGGTCCCAACCGTAGCTCAGTTGAAAGCTCTTATTCCGAATGATGGTCAGATCGTTTCAAATTCAGTACAATATAAGACAATTGAAGGGATACGGTATGCCATGAAATGGTCAATATTTATAGATTCAGAAGGAGAACTTCCTGGGGTAGAAATCCGCTCGTTTGCTACAACAGAAACAAATGTAACGGCAAGTGATTCAAGATTTGCATCGGCTAATCCTGTGAAGTTAATTACTTATGGATACTTGTCACAAGAAGGAGATCTTATGAACGAAGGGTCACGAGGATATTTTTGGTCATGTGAATCTGGGGTTAATGATATTGATGGTACGAAAGGAAATGGTGGTAAAGCATTATATGTTTATGTTAATGGAAATACTATTCAGATGGGAATTAAAGTACTTCCAAGAACATTTGCTGCCAATGTATATTTGATTAAATGTGAAAATAAGAAATCTGATTCCATTAAACCTTGGTTCCCATTGACAGGAGTAGGCACTCCTCATTGGTGATAATAATCCTAAGAATATTTCTGGATGTTGAGATAGAGTGGAGGGGGCGACCCCTCCACTTATACCCATTAAATGTTTGAGGATTCTCAAACTTTATCTAAATAACCAAAAACGAATTGAAATGATAAGAAAGCGGTTAGTAAGTGTCGCTCTGTTTGCATGCGGAGTTGTGGTCGGGATGACGGCGATTGCAGGAAATGGCAGCCGGTTCATTTCTCGCTTCGACACGACGTTTGCCGCACTTGATTCCCTAATTTTCCGCACGTCTGTCGCGGCTGACCCCTCCGACGGTGCGTTTGATGGATTCGGATACCGTGCGACAACCCCCATCTCTCCGCAACTCGATGAAGCTCTCTCCCGTAATACTGAGGCCAAGATCCTCGAAGGTAACAGTAAGACCGGTCTACAACTTACAGGTCAGGCTTATTGGAGACCTACAAATTCTTTCGGACTCGATGATGAAACAGGCGAGTCAAGATACCGTGCTAAGTTCCAGGCTGAGCTGAGATGGTATATCCTGCAGAGCCGCCTACTCGGTGCCGACGGGCGTCGGAAAGTGGCGTGGCTACAGGAGGATATACAGCGCGCAACTTATGAGAAGGAGCGCACGGATCTTAATGATTTCCGGATAAAGGAGATGCTCGCTCAGCATTACGACAGCCTTACTTCCGGAGTGCTTCAGCATCGTGTCAATACCCTGCGCCTTCTTGATGAGGCGCAGAATTATCTGCTTGCTTCGGAGAACATCAGCAGCGATGAACTCGTGCGCACGCTTGATGACCGCATGGAGGCTGAACGTAAACTTGCCGGGATTCCCGGCACATATCCCCCCGCCAAGTCGCTGGCGGATTTTGACGGGACATGGGTCACAATCGACTCCGCCGCTTTCCTGAAGCATGTGGAGGCAACCCAGTCCGACATGAAGATTCTTCAGCTGCGTGTCCGTCTGCTCGAGGAGCAGGAGAGGAATGTCAGCTATTGGCAGACCGTAAATCTCGCCCCTTTCATCAGATATTCCTACTACGACCGCCGACATCTCCCCAACTCCTCAAATCTCGACCTCGGCGTGACGTTCACCATACCTATCTCCGGGGAGACATCGCGAAAGAAACAGACCTTGCGCACAGAGCGTGCCGTGCTTGATGCCGAACAGGATAGACTTAGCCGCCGTGTGGTGGATAAAGTCAGTCTGATTATTGCTGAAATCGACCGACTCAACCGCGCTTCCGCAGGGGAGGGACGACGGGTCAGTGAGTTGAAAGGCTATCTCGCCATGCGCACGAAAGCCTACGCCAAAGGGCTTGGCGAGTACAACCGTCTTGCCCGCGCACGTGAGTATATCATGTATGTGGCATGCCTTGAGAGGATGATTGAATATCAGTATCGCCGCGATTGTCTCGTGGCAGATCTGCAGGCTCTTCTCCCCGATGAATCAGTGCTAAGATTCTGCGCCATACAGCCCCTGAGAGACAGAATAAACCAATTACCATAACGTCAAAATTTCCGGAATCGTGAAAAACTTCACCTACCGCTCATTTGAAGAGAAAGAAAACATAGAGACGATTCTCAAACGCCGCAAGCGCAAACTCAACCGACAGCAGATACTGTCGGGGTGCATACTCGGCGTTATTCTCGTGACCCTCGCTTTATATATAGGGCATCATCTGTATTACACGGAGCTTGACGGCTACGTGCATGTGGATGCCAACAAGGTGCGTACCCCCTTCGACATTTATCTCGACAGCGTATACGTTCATACCGGGGATTTCGTCGAGCCGGGCGATACCCTCTATTCCTACTATATGCTCGACATGCTCGTGGATAATGCCAATCCCAACGAGGAGCCGGCTATGATAGCAGTCGGCAGAAATTATACTCTCCAGCACACCATCGCCGTGCAGGAGATCGAGGTGATGAAGGTGCGCATCGAGGAGCTGCGGAAGCAGATCCTTGCCGAAGATCACAACATCTCGTTCGGGCTGAGCGACAATTCCCATAAGCTCGACCTGCAGCGTCAGCTTCGCGAGGCGGAGGCAAAGCTCCGAGCCCTGCAGGGGGAATTGGATGCGCTGCGACGTTCGCAGCCGGAGGCAAGGGTGCTGTATGGCGGCAATTCCCGTTTCCGCAACGACAGCACGCTCGTGCCGCAGATATATGACGATGCCCGTTCGGCATATATGAGGAGGGCAATATCCTACCGTCTTGCCAGCGACTCGTCGCTAATCACCGACGTGAAGGCTCCTGTCCACATGATATTCTTCAAGGAGGAAGAGATTCTGTCGAAACAGCATCTCAACCTGGAGGCAAACAATCTGAAGGTGGTGGCTTACGTGCCCATCAACAAGATGCACCGTATCAACAATAACTCGCGTGCGGAGGTGGTCGTCAACGACGACGTGAAATTCACTGCCTCGGTGTCGGTGCTCGGCACGCGCACCGAGATGATACCGGAGAATCTGCGCAGCTATTTCTCGAAGAAGAATACGGCGGTAATCGCCATACTTACACTTGACCCGGGGCAGACGGTGCCTCTATGGAGCCTCGCGTCAGGCATACCCGTCACGGTGAGGGTGAAGAATTATAATGCCGAGAAGCAGGATTGCGGCAAACCGGATTATCTGTGGTTTACGACAGGACGGGGAACGTCTGCCGACAGCATTCGCAGCCCGCAGGAGACAACACTAATGCAACAATCTTCAAAAACGTCTACTGAAAATGACACAACGCCAAGAGACTCAATATAATCGCGAGGCTCCATACAGCATCGTGACCAACCGTAACCAGCGGCGTATACTGGTGATCAATGATGTGGTCAACGTAGACCACACTCCCGAAATCCATTTCGAGGATTTCGATGCGATATTCATCAACGTGATCGACAGCATAATGGACAGGGTGATGCTTGCCATACGCCTGGCATCCCCGCTGCAGTCGGAGAAATGTCGGTTTAAGCCGTGCTACGTGACGCGTCGTCTCACCGGATGGCTCGGTAAGGCGCAGGTGATAATCGACGGATACGCCACGTCGCCCGATGATAATTCCATGGCACGCGGCATAGAGGATATATATGCCAACATGAGGAGGCAGAATTTCCTGTTGGGCACCGACCCTGTGGTGACTCATGCCGAGGAGGTGGTGCGTCTGTGCCGCTTCGCGATATCACGCGGAAAATATACGTTCTCCTCCCAGCCCACGCCGGGATTGAGCGAGGGGTATATGGCCCTGTACTACTACACCCTATGGTTTGCCGGACAGCAGACCATACAGGCAGAGGAGCGCGATTTCTTCCATAACCAACTGTTGCGCCTCGGCTACATACGGCGAAACCGCTTCATCGACCGTATCCACGTATGCCCGATATGTAATAGCAGCCACCTTCTTTTCTTCGAGACGTGTCCCCACTGCGGGAGTTCCGACGTGCATGAGGAGCCGGTGCTGCATCATTTCCGATGTGCCAATGTGTCGCCGGAATACACGTATAAGGCAGACGGAGAACTGGTATGCCCAAAGTGTAAGCGTGTGCTTAGGCATATCGGTGTGGATTATGACCGTCCGTCGTCGGTATATACCTGCCGTCAGTGTGAGCAGACATTCATGTATCCCGACATGCGCGCTCTATGCACCAACAACCGCCGGTCGTGGAAGCCGGATGAGCTGCGTCCGGTAGATGTGGAGGAGTATGAGTTCACTCCGGAGGGCATAAAGGCATTTGCCAACAACGAGGTGCGCCGCACGCTGAGCCACGTGGGATTTTACGGCTATTCCTCAATGACGGATTTCGTGTCGTATCTGCGCCAGTTTTCCCGTCCGGGAGAACTGACCGACTCAATGATCATCGTAGGGCGGTTCTATATTTTTGATCCCGCGATGGACGACGTGATAGGCGACGACATGACGCCTCCGCTGGTGCATGCCATGAAACGCTTCTTCAACTATAAGCAGGCGATATGGGGCAATAATTATTATTTCCTATGCCGTGTAGCCGATGGGGAAGTGGCGAAAGGTTTGAGCGACATGGAGTTTGAGATAAAGGAGCAACTCCGCGACTATCTGGAGATGCATCCCGGATTCCAGTTTGAGATGATCGACACCTACACCTACCATCCGGGCGATGACATCGATGCCTTTATCCATCGGATAGAGGAGGATAGGGCAATCTAAGAGATTTTTTATGGATTACGCATTTGGAATAATTGACGGTATAATAGCCTGCTTCACGGCGAATCTGTCGTGGGATTATCTTGCCACGACATATTGGTTTCTGATTTTCGTGGAGTTTCCGCGCTATTATCTTACTGATATAGTGGCGGCAGTGCGTTATGGCGTCACGTGGCGGAGTCGCCGCAGACGTGAGGCGATAGCACGTCGTCAGCTATTTGTGGAGCGTCCGCTTGTCACGATTCTCGCGCCCGGAAAGAATGAGGGGGAGAACCTTTACCGACTCTTGGAGTCGTTGCGGGAGCAGACGTATGACAATTTTGAGGTTATAATCGTGGATGACGGGTCGGATGATGCCACGCCGCTTATATGTGCCGATCTTCAGAAAGCCGGGATGATAAAGCATTATTTCCGGATGAATGAACGCGGAGGAAAGGCATCGGCAGCCAACTACGGGTTGGAACATGCGTCTGGTAAATATCTGGTGCATATCGATTCCGACAGTTCGCTCGACCGCGATGCAATAGAGCAGATCCTTATACCCTTCTATATGGATCGCGACGTCAGAGGGGTCGGCGGATGCATCAAGGTGAGGAATATCGACGACTCTATGTGCACGTCGATGCAGGCTCTCGAATATCTCCGCACGATACAAATCGGACGAATGGCTACGGATATGCTCGGCATCTTCCACATTATCTCGGGTGCGTTCGGAGCCTTCGAGACTGACACCATCCGCCAGATCGGGGGATGGGATATAGGTCCGGGACTTGACGGCGACCTCACGCAGAAGCTGCGTAAGGCGGGCTATAAGGTGACGTTTGCCAACAAGGCGGTGTGTCTCACCAACGTGCCGGTGAAATGGAGCAAGCTGTTCATGCAGCGTCTGCGCTGGTCGAAGTCCCTGATACGTTTCCGTGTGCGCAAGCATCGCGATATATTGTGGAGCGACCGCAATTTCTCCTTCCTCAACATGGCGTCGAATCTTGACTGTATCATTTATGACTGTATCTTCAATTATATCTGGGTGTTCTATATCATCACGCTTGTGCTCAGCAATGTTGATCGCATCGCTGATGTGATGCTTGTCGGCTGGCTGATACGCCTGTCGTTCTCAATAATGGCGTTTGTGGTGATGCAGTGTGTGTCGGAGCGCACACATCAGGAGAGGCGTCTGGGAGCATTGCTTCTGTTCCACTCCATCTATATGGGATATTTCCTTAGGGTGGCGCGTCTTATCGGGCACACTGTGGAACTCTTCTTCTATTCCTCCTATCATGATAACTGGAATCCGAGAAAGACATCCATGGTGGCGCAGGAGGAGGGTTTATGAGCGGGAGAGTTTAATGTTTTGTAAAAAAAGAGAAAGATGAACCATAGGAGTTGCAGCGAGATAATAGGGATACTTGGATTGGGATATGTAGGACTTCCGTTGGCATGTCTCTTCGCCTCAAAGTATGAGGTGAGGGGCTATGACTTGAAGAAGCGTAGGGTCAGCGAGATTAACCGCTATTATGACTCCACGCGTGAGGTGACGTATCATGAGCTTGAGGATGCATTTTCAAGGCGACTCACGTGCAGCACAGATGTGGAGACGTTGCGTGGCTGTTCGTTCTACATAGTGGCGGTGCCGACTCCTGTCGACAGCAACCATAATCCTGACCTGTCGTATCTTGAGGCGGCGTCACAGACGGTGGGAAGCGTCATAAAACGTGGTGACGTGGTGGTGTTTGAGAGCACTGTCTATCCCGGCACCACGGAGGATTTCTGTATCCCTATCATCGAGAGAGTGTCGGGGCTGGTCTGCAACCTTGATTTCACCGCCGGCTATTCACCGGAACGTATCAATCCGGGCGACCGAGAGCATACCGTGCGCAATATCTGCAAGATAGTTTCCGGCTCCACGCCGGAGGCGGCGGAGCGTATCAACAGGGTGTATTCCTCCGTGCTGACCGGGGGAACGCATCTGGCATCCTCGATAAAAGTGGCGGAGGCGGCAAAGATAATAGAGAATACACAACGTGACGTAAATATCGCGTTTATTAATGAAGTGACGAAGGTGCTCAATTCTCTCAACATAAATACCGACAGAGTGCTGGAGGCTGCATCCACAAAATGGAATTTCCTTAAATTCCATCCCGGACTTGTGGGGGGACACTGCATCAGTGTCGATCCTTATTATCTTATCCGTCAGGCTGAACGCCACGGAGAGCATCCGCATCTGATGAAGGAGGCGCGGAGAATCAACGAGTCGATGGGATTCTATCTGGCGGAAAATGTGGTGAAGACAATAAGGGAGCGTGGTAAGGAGCCATCGGAGATGCGGATTCTTGTGCTGGGATTCTCTTTTAAGGCTAATTGTCCGGATATAAGAAATACAAAGGTGTATGACACAATCATGAGGCTTCTGGAATATACTCCCCACGTGATTGCCTACGATCCGGTTGTCAACATAGACACAGTAAGGCATGAATATGGAGACGTGCCGGTGTCGACCGATTTCAAGGAGATTGTCGCGGCAGGGTCTTTTGACGTGGTGGTGAGATGCGTGAATCATTCCTGCTTCTCTCGTCTTGACCTGAGATCAGTGACGCGTCGGGGGTTTATTGAGCAGGCTATTGTCAATCCTGATTTATGATCCTTAATCCCGACTTATGAATATAAAGAATGAATAACAAGAAAGAATAACCCTATGTCGGCATACCGTTATTTCACTCCTTTCTTCTTTAAGGTAATTCTGATTCTCACGTTGTTGCCGATGTTCGGCAGTGCTATGGCTCAGGAAGAGAGGCGTCTCGTGATTCTCAACGCCTATAATGAAGGGGCACCCTGGGCACAGGATATCATCACCCCGATAATGCAGGAGATATCCCGGCGCGAGAATTTCCGTGCTGCGGAGGTGGTGCATCTCAACAGCACGCTCATCCATAATGCCACGGACTACAACAATATGTCGGACGGAGTGTTCCACCGTTATTCCGATGCGCATCCCGACTACGTGGTGCTGGTGGGTAATTTCGCGTTTACACTCCGGGACAGGATTGTCAGGGAATGGGGCGACGTGCCTATGCTTCTTATCTCCCAATCTGACCTCTATGGACCGCAGGATTTCTACTATACGGATACCGACAGTATTGATGATTCGGTGGCATATCCTCTTCTTCCACTTGAGACGTTGAGAAATGACTATAACTTCACTATTGTGATGGTTCCTAACCTGTATGAACAGACCATCGACATGATGGCGTATATGTTTCCGGAAATGAACAAGCTTGTGTTTATCGCGGATGCCCTATATATCAACCGCTATCTGAGCGGATGCATACGTAAGTATCTTGGAGAGCGTTATCCTTCGCTTGAATATGAATGGCTTGTCGGAAATCAGGCGAATGGGGAGAAGCTTCAGAGGTATCTTAATGATGCCGACTACAACACCGGGCTGTTGCTCTCCACATGGTTTTTCGAGAGGATGACGGTGCACGGCTATCCGCAGCTGATAGCCGGCGAGGCACGCACGATTTCCGGTGTGCATCGTCCGGTATTCGGACTTAGGGAACCATATTTCCGTTATGGCATAACAGGTGGTTATTTCCCGTCGCCGGATATGCTCCATGCGTATATCCAGAAGGGGCTTCATGACCTTATCTCCGACAAGGATATGAGGAAGGTGCCGTTTCTTTACGTGGATAAGGCTTTCCCGATGATTGACTATGAGCAGCTCACCCGCGACGGAATCTCGGTCGATGCTTGCCCTCCGGGCACTGTTTTTCTTAACCGTCCGAAGACTGCCTGGGAGCTATATCGCGTGCATATTATTGCGATAATGGTGATTCTGATTGCAGTGATCACGGTGGCGGTCATCATAGCTCTTTTCCAACGACGTAAGATTGCATTCCTGAGTGCCCATAACCGTCTTGTCAACAATATGCCGATAGGCTATACGCAGGCGACGGTGGTATACGGGGGAGAGGGTATAATCGACAGGCTGGAATATCATGGAGGTAATGAGACATTTTGCCGTCTGGTGAAGGGGAAGGATTTGCCGATAGATAGTGATGAGCATTTTGAGGATGATTTCCTGCCGCGCCTGTCAGAGTCGTTGCGTGGTGGGGAGCGTGACATGGTTTTCCCATATCATTTCACGGTGCCCGACACTTACTATGAGTTTATAATGTATGTGGACGAGGCTGAGTCGAGGAATCCGGTGAGAGAGATAAATATCTTTGTAGTCGACACGACAGCCAAGAGCCGGACTGACCGTCAGCTCAGAGAGCTTGTGCGCAAACTTGATATGACGCTTGACGTGGCTCGTATCATCCCGTGGCGATGGGATCTTAAGAAGCATGAGATAGCGTGCGAGATACAGCGCGTGGCGAAGCATGATGGATTTGAAAAGGGGATGCCTTCACGCCAGGATTTGAAAGTGATGCATGAGGACGTATATTTCTCAATGATTCATCCGGAGGATCTGGAGAGGGTGGTGGATACCCATCATCAGCTCACGGTTGGCACCATCCGGACAGCAAGTCTGGAATATCGGCTTCTATATGGCAAGGGTGGCGAGGAGACGGAGGAGTGGATAGAGGTGAGCGCGATGGTGACGGAATATGATGAGGATAATATGCCGTCGGTGCTCATAGGCTCGATGCTCGTGATAACGGAGCGTAAGCGGCAGGAGGCGATGCTTATAGATGCACGTGAGCGTGCGCTTGAATCGGATAAGCTGAAGATGGCGTTCCTTGCAAACATGAGCCATGAGATCCGCACTCCGCTAAATGCAATAGTGGGATTCTCAAACCTTCTCTGTAGAACTGATGATGCGGAGAAGAGGGAGCGGTTTGTCAATATAATAGAGACCAACAATCAGCTTCTGCTTAAATTGATAGGTGATGTGCTTGACGTGGCTAAGGTGGAGTCGAACACTCTTGATTTCAACATACGTCCCACGGATCTTAACCAACTTTTGATTAAGGTGGACGATATGATGAAACTGAAAATTCCTGCGGGAGTCGTGCTTAACCACGTGTTTGATGCGCCTCAGGCAGTGATAGAGACGGATTCCAACCGCCTTAGCCAGGTGCTTATAAACTTACTGAACAATGCTGTGAAGTTCACTCCGAAAGGTTGCATCACGTTTGGATATGAATTGCGTGAGGATAATGTGTATTTCTATGTGCGCGACACCGGAATCGGCATCCCGGAGGAGGATCTCGACAAGGTGTTCACCCGATTCACCAAGCTGAATAATTTTGTGCAGGGCAACGGACTCGGATTGTCGATAAGCAAGAGCATCGTGGAGAAACTTGGTGGAGAGATTGGAGTGGAATCGGCAGGACGCGGGAAAGGGACTCTATTCTGGTTTACGCTACCTGTAAAGCCAATGATTTCCGGACGGCATTTGGGTGGAGGATGTGATTTAAATTGAAAAGAATAACTTAAAAAATATATAACTATGTCGTTAAATCTTGAAACAATCTTGCAAGGTGTCAAGGCAGATGTAGTAGTTTTAGACCGTAGACGTCAGATAGTCTACCGCAACCATCCGGTTGACGGCGATGCGATTCTGACGGCTGCTGTCCTGGCTGCTGTCGACATGACATTTAGTCAGAAAAAAGGCTTTGAGGCTTTGGAAGCAAGTGCGGCTGTTGCTGATGGCGACAGCGGCGTTACAGATATTATGGTGTCGGGCGAATATGTCGAGATGCCGGATGGCGAATACGTGGTGCTGACATTGGAGAATCCCACGCGTCTGCAAAAGGAGAAGATGGCTCTCTCGGAGGCTCTTGAGAAAGCGAAGAGTGAGGCGGCTATGAAGATGTCGTATCTTGCGAATATGAGCCATGAGATCCGCACTCCGGTAAACGCCATATCCGGATTCTCACGCCTGATTTCGCAGAGTGCCGACAAGCAGCAGCAGGCTGCCTATGCGGAGATTATCGATAATAATACAAAGATGCTTCTGCAGCTTATCGATGATGTGCTTGACATTGCCAAGATGGAGGAGGGGAGACTCCAATTCCGTAAAAAGGTGGTTGAACTAAATGAGTTGATGCGCTCCGTGGAGAGCACCGTGAGGATGAGGGTGCAGTCTCATACGGTGCTCAACTACGTGCTCGGGGCTGCGGAATGCAAGATAGAGACTGACCCCGGGAGACTGTCGCAGGTGCTGATAAATCTTCTGACGAATGCCTGCAAGTTCACTCCGCGCGGAAGCATCACGTTTGGGTATGAGGTGAGGGAGCAGTCGGTATATTTCTTTGTAAAGGATACCGGATATGGAATCTCGCCGGAGAAGCAGGCATTGCTGTTCAAGCGTTTTTCCAAACAGAATGATGTCTCTCCGGGCACCGGACTCGGACTATCGATATGTAAGAATATTATCGACACGTTCAACGGAGAAATTGGTGTCGAGTCTGCCGGAGAGGGTCGCGGCTCGTTGTTCTGGTTCACTCTCCCGGTCACTCCGATAGAAACAGAGGCGCTGGAGCCGGTTTCTGTGGATAAAATCCTGTCGCCCTCACAGACTGCATCGGATAAGAACGACAACCGCCCACTACTTCTTATCGCGGAGGATAATGAAAGTAATTATCTTCTCTTCCAGATGATTCTTGAGAAAGATTATCGTCTCGCACATGCATGGAATGGCAGGGAGGTAGTGGATATGTTTCCGAAGACGAATCCTGATCTCATACTGATGGATATCAATATGCCTTTTATGGATGGATATGAGGCTACGCGCCATATACGGCAGCGTTCTACTACCGTTCCCATCATAGCGGTGACGGCTTATGCTTTCTCTTCAGATAAGGCGCGTATCATGGAGAATGGCTTCAACAGCTACGTTTCCAAGCCCATCAATACTGACCGTTTGCTCGGCGAGATAAAGCGTTGTATCGGCTGATACCTTCTTACCCCACCTTCACTTCCTGTCTGTTTACAAAATCTATTCTTTCTAAGTGGGGGTGGGGTCCGGAGGTGGCTGAATCAGTGATTACAAATTAAGGTGATAAAATAAAAGAGCCGGTTCTTTTGAAGAATCGGCTCTAAGTCTATTGTCGCGTTATCAGATTTTTTTATTCATCTGCAGTTTTTAGTTTCCGGCTGGAGTTTCGGAAGCAGCGGGTGTTGCATCCTGAGTTTCGGAAGCAGCTTCCTGAGGCGCGGGGGTGTTGGAGGGAGCGGCAGCGGGCGCGGATGTTGCAGCGGGCGCGGGTGCCATGCTTGATACGTTGACCGGAGTCTTGATGGCGAATGATGCGCAGATGCTCACCACGCAGATGAAGATTGCAAGCGACCAGGTTGCTTTTTCAATGAAGTCGGTGGTCTTGCGATAACCGAGATACTGGTTGCCTTGAGAATAGTCGGAAGCGAGTCCGCCCCCTTTTGATTTCTGAATAAGCACCGCGCCGATCAGCAGAAGGCATGCGAGCACGATGAGAATGCTGAGAAAGATATACATTTTTTTGTTGTGTTGTTATTGCTTTCGGCTGTTAAGTAATCTTTTTACGATTACTGAAATCAGCTTCCGCAGTTGTTTTTTTTCGTTTGATTGAGAATAAGTTTTTTCAGAAAACGTATTTGGTCTGCAAAGTAAATACTTTTTTCCGGATTATTCAAACTTATACGCATAATAATTTCCAAGGCGGTTTGATAATCACGTTTTTTTATGTATTCGTTGGCAGATGCGAGGTTCTCGGGTGGGGTGTCGGTGGGGACGTTAAGGTCATTAAGGTCATTATTGACATTATTGACATTATTGACATTATTGACGCTATTGGCGTTATTGTCATCGAATTGCTTGTCGGTATAGTCGGTGCCGATCTCTTCGGCGGCTTTCGATACGGGTGCGTCCTGACGTCCGAACCGGGAGAGGAATGTGTCGATGGTGTCTGACGTGGAGGGTGTGGATGCTTTCATGTCGGGGTAGAATCTTGCAAATTCTTCCGAATCGAGCCCGAGCATCAGACGTAATGCCGGTATGTCGCCTACGTTTGCGGCTATTTTCCGGATTATCCGTTCTCTCTCCTCGGGGGATAGACCGGATTCCGGATTCCGGAGGGCAATTACGTCAGGGTATATGAAATAGGGATATTTGTCGGTCATATCAGAGGGGATGAGAGGGTGTCACCAGTTGCCGAGAGTGGCGTTAAAGATGAGGTCTACAAGCTCGTCGCAAATTTCGTTGCAGAGGTCGTCCTGCACGTCGGTGAGCATCAGGGAGCTTGAGAATTGCCGGTAGGCGGAGAAGGATTGATCGATATCGTTTGCGGGGTTCTTTGTGTCGGTGTATTTCACTCTCACGGTTATCGTGAGCCGGGTCTCGGTGGCATATGCGTCGGTGCCTACCGATTGCGGTGAGAGCGAATAGCCTGTGATCTCTCCGGTCATCTCAAGGTCGGAATTGCCGTCAACTTCCTGTAGGCGGGTCTGGCGTGTCACGGTGTCAAGGAGCTTGTTCTCAAACACCTGCTGGAGTGGCGGATATACGAGAGCGGCACGTATCGGAAATTCGGATATGTCGATAGTCTTGTAGACGTCGTAGTTGATTGCGGAGCCGTTGAATTTATACGACGGCACGCATCCGGCGAGAGGCAGGCATGCCATGATGATGCATACGTTTGCGATTAATCCGTGCAACATCCGGTTGCGGAGTGTCATATCTGGCTGCCTGCGACGGATCGCTTTGGCGATGTGTGGGAGAAATTTAAAAATCATTGTTCGTCGTTATCTGATTCTGAGCCTTCTGTGAGGTCAAGTCCAAATTCATGTATCTTGCGGTATAATGTGCGTTGGGATATGTTCAGCTGTTGTGCGGCGAGTTTCTTGTTGCCGTTGTTTCGTCGTAGAGCGGAGGCTATCGCGTCTTTCTCGGAATCCTCAAGTGTGGGGGTTGCCTCCACGTCTTCGATTGTAGGTTCGTCGGTCGACTCATAGCTTACGGCGGCATCAGGATGATATTTTATGAGAGACTGTGCCGCAGAGTAGGTTGAGGTCATTCCCGGATTCTCCTTGCCATCTATTTTCGCACGGAGTTCGGCTATATCGTTGCGCATGGCATACACGAGCTGCCACAGCATCTCGCGTTCGGTCTCATAGCTTACGTCGTGAGGTTTTGCTACGAGCGATGATGCGCCGGAGTAGTCGAGCGGCAAGGTCTCGATGAATATGCGCCGGGTAATCTCATTTCCGGCTTCGAATAGGGCGAGCTGCTCCACGATATTCTTCAGCTGCCTGACGTTGCCGGGCCAGCGGTATAGGGTCATGGCACGCCTTGCGTCTTCGGAGAATGTTATCGGGGCAGTGAGATATTTCTCGGAGAAATCGGCTGCAAATTTACGGGCAAGCAGAGGAATGTCTTCCCCACGGTCGTGAAGCGAGGGGACGTTGATCACTACTGTCGACAGACGGTAGTAGAGATCTTCGCGGAATCTCCCTTTCTCCACGGCTTTCAGTAGGTTGACGTTGGTCGCAGCCACTATGCGTATGTCGGTCTTCTGCACGACGGATGAACCCACTTTAAGAAATTCTCCGGTCTCCAGCACCCTCAGCAATCGCGCTTGTGTAGTCATGGGTAGCTCCGCGACCTCATCAAGGAAGATAGTGCCTCCATCAGCCTCTTCAAAATAGCCTTTTCGTGCGCTTATCGCACCCGTGAAAGACCCTTTCTCATGCCCGAAAAGCTCACTGTCAATGGTGCCTTCCGGAATCGCACCACAGTTGACCGCGATATATTTCTTATGCTTCCTTGCTCCGAATGCATGAATTATCTTAGGGAAGAACTCCTTTCCGCTGCCGCTTTCTCCTGTGACGAGTACCGACAGGTCAATAGGCGCCACTTTCACTGCTCTTTCGATGGCGGCGATGAGTGCGGGGGAATTTCCTATTATGGAAAATCGTTGCTTGGCTTTCAATACGTTGTCTGAAATCTTATCCATAATCCCTGGTTTGGAATTTAAAATTTAGAATTTAAAATTTAGAGTTTAGAATTAGAGGACTTTCCATACCCCTTAAATTTCAATTTTAAACTTTCAATTTTAAATTATTTTATCGATCTCAATTTGTAGGTCTGCTCGCGAAGGAATGTCCCGAGCTCCTCTACCGACTTGTATCTGTTCTGCTCCTCTACGGATATGGGGTTGCCGATACTGACGTGCACTTCCGATCCTCTCTTCCGGAAAATCTCTTTAGGGAGGCGCAGGGTGCGCAGACGCCAGTCGATCATACCGAGAATGTTGAAGAATATTGAGTTGTGTCCGTGGAAGAATATTGGGATGACGGGCACTTGTAGCTGTTTGATAAGGCGGATGATAGTGGGCTGCCAAGGGAGGTCTTCGATGCGTAGCGACTTGTTGAGCTTGGAGATGGCTCCGGCGGGGAAGAACCCGAGGGGATGCCCGTCTTTGACGTGCTTCATGGCAAGACGGATGCCTTGCATGGTGATCTTTTTCTTTTCCGGATCATCGCTTTTGAGAGGGTCTACGGCAATGAAATTGGGACGCATCGCCTGTATGTTGTTCAGAATAAGGTTGACCATCACCTTGTAGTCCTCACGGAATCCTCCGACGATATGGAGTAGCAGGATACCGTCATAGCTTCCGAAGGGGTGATTGCTGACAGTTATGAATGGTCCGTCCTTGAATCCGGCGAGGGTCTGGAGGTTGTCAATTCGAAGTTGGAATTTAAACTCCTCGTTGATAAGCCGATGGGCGAACTCAATTCCCGGAGTGTCGCAATAGTCTCTATGAATGCGGTTCACTTCATCAATGCCGATGAAGTGAAGCACATTGTCCACGAGCTTTTGGTGTCCGTCAAGGGCGGGCACCATCTTGCGTATGTCGTCGTATGTGAGAACGTCGGGACGTATCTCCTGAGTATTATTATCCATACTACAAAATTACAAAAAAATCGCGAACCATGAAAATAAACCACGGAGAACACAAAGAACACGGTGATTTTAAGCAATACAACTTAAATCTCACCGTGTTCAGAGGGTTATGAGATTTGCCTTTTATTGAAGGTTAGGCAGATTTAATTATCAGCAGGCGGAGAAGGCGAAGCGGATGGTCTGACGGTAGGTCTCACCGGGGCGGAGTGTCTGTGAGGGGAATTGAGGGTTGTTGGGAGCGTCAGGGAAGCCCTGCATCTCTATTGCAACGCCGTCATAGTCCTCATAGCTTTTGCCTGAACGGTTGAGCGGGCTTCCGGCAAGCCAGTTGCCGGTGTAGACCTGCACGCCGGGCTGAGTGGAGCCTACGCGCAACACGCGTCCGGAATTTGCAGCCTTCAGCACAACTACCTCTCCAAGCATCTTGCCGGGTTCCCAGCCATCGTTCACCCAGCAGTTGTCGTATCCCTTGCCATATTTCAGGGCAGCGAAATCAGCCTCTATATCCTTGCCGATTCTCTTCTCCTTACGGAAATCCATCGGAGTGCCCTCCACCGGGGCGAGTTCGCCTGTCGGGATGAGGGTGTCGTCGGTGGGTAGCCATTTCGATGCGTTGATTTTCATTGTGTGGTCAAGCACAGAGCCGGTATCGGCACCGTCAAGGTTGAAGTAGGCATGGTTCGTCAGGTTGACAACAGTGGGAGCGTCAGTAGTGGCTGACATGTCGAGAGTGAGCACGTTGTCCTCACTCCAACGGTATTCTGCCACGGCAACGAGATTACCGGGATAGTTCTCCTCACCATCGGCTGCACGATACGTGAATCTTACGCCATTGGGCAATTCCTCAGCTTCCCAGATACGGTTCATGAAACCTTCCGGACCGCCGTGGAGTGCATTTGGACCATTGTTGATAGCAAGCTGATATACCTTGCCGTCGATTTCAAGATGACCCTTGGCGATGCGGTTTGCATATCGCCCAGGAATCTTGCCGAGACACGGTCCGTCGGCTATGTAGTCGGCGGGATTAGCGTATGAGAGCGCGACGTTCTCAATCTTACCATCCTTGTCGGGCACAGATACGCTCACGATGCCGGCTCCGAGAGAGGATAGCTCCACACTTGCGCCGGAGGCGTTCTCGATACGGAAGATGGTGATCTCTCCGAGTGGTGACGGGGATGTCGTTTTTGTGATCTTCATATCAGGCTTTTTTCACGAGACGAGCACCGTCGGATATAACAACGTCATAGATCATAGGCTCGTGACCATATTTCTCATTGAAACGGCTGCATACCTCTGCCACGAATTTGTCGTGAAGCGCATTGGGAAGGAGGTTGATTGTGCAACCGCCGAAGCCGCCGCCCATGATACGTGATCCGGTCACTCCCATCTCTTTTGCCACGTCGTTGAGGTAGTCGAGTTCCACGCAGCTCACCTCATAGTCTTTTGAAAGACCTTCGTGAGTCTCATACATCTTCTTGCCTACAGTCTCATAGTCACCGGCAACGAGAGCGTCGCACACTGCAAGTACGCGCTCTTTCTCCTCGATGACGAATTTTGCGCGGAAGTAGTCTTCAGCAGAGATGTCGCCCTTGATGGCGTTGAGCATATCCATGTCGGCGTCGCGGAGAGTCTCAATTCCGAGGCGTTTTGCCACGCGCTCGCAAGACTCACGGCGTTTGTTGTAGGGGGAATCCTTAAGCTCATGTTTCACGCGGGAATCAACAAGCACGAGACGATAGCCCTCAGGGTTGAAGGGGTAGTATTCATGCTCGAGCGAACGGCAGTCAAGACGCATGAGGTGTCCTTCCTTACCGAATACGGAAGCGAATTGGTCCATGATGCCGCAGTTTACGCCGCAATAGTTGTGCTCTGTTGACTGACCGATCTTGGCGAGCTCGAATTTGTCGATGCTGTTGCCGTTGAAGAGATCGTTGAGTGCGAATGCGAAGCAGGATTCAAGGGCTGCGGAAGAGCTGAGACCGGCACCGAGGGGCACGTTGCCTGCGAAAACGGCGTCAAATCCTTTTACAGAGCCGCCGCGTTTCTGGATCTCGCGGCAGATGCCGAAGATGTAGCGAGCCCATGACTGAGAGGGTGCGTCCTCCTCTTTAAGACCGAATTCTGCATACTCGTCGATATCGATAGAGAAGACTCTTACTTTCTCCATGTCGTTGGGACGGATCTCTGCCATGATCACTTTGTCGATGGCACCGGGGAATACGAATCCACCGTTGTAGTCGGTATGTTCGCCGATGAGGTTGATACGTCCTGCGGAAGCGTAGATGTTGCCTTCGCCGCCGAAGCGTTCTGAGAAGATCTTCTCGATTTTGTTCTGCATTTCTTCAGTTGTCATGATTATTGATTTTATATGGTTTTTGGGTATTTTTGCTTTTGTGTGGTCATTTCCGGCACTTTATGTTCCCTCGCCCATGGGCTCGGGCACAGAACTCCAGACGTATGTATAACCGATGGCACGGAACTTCAGACGTATTGATAACCGATGGCTCGGAACTTCAGACGCATGGGTAATCTTGCCTGTGGGCTTGTTTTGGCGCCGCTTCGTCTTGAAATGACTTTACAAAAGTAGGGATAAAAAGAGTGCGTTGCAAGAGGGTAATTGGATTTTGACGCAAAAAGACCTATTTTTTATGTATTTTTTGATATTTGTGAGAGGTGGGTGTAAAAATCTGTCCGGCGATTGGTGGAAATGTGTCTACCTGCGGTAGTGGGGATGATGCTCAAGAAGCTCACGCCGTAGCTTCGATCTGTCGAGGTGCAGATATAGTTCGGTGGTGGCGATCGACTCGTGTCCGAGCATCTCCTGTATTGCGCGGAGGTTGGCACCCCCTTCAAGCAGGTGAGTGGCGAATGAGTGGCGCAGTGTGTGTGGACTGACAGTCTTTGTGATGCCCGCCATGGCTGCGAGGTCGCGGATTATGTAGAACACCATCACTCGTGAGAGTGGGGCACCCCGACGGTTGAGGAATATCACGTCCTGACCGGCAGGCTTGATGTTGAGCCTTTCGCGAGTGGGCAGATATTCCTTTATGAGGGATATGGCAGCAGGGGAGAGTGGCACCATTCTCTGCTTGTT
Organism: Lepagella muris; assembly: GCF_004793975.1. Taxonomy (NCBI): domain Bacteria; kingdom Pseudomonadati; phylum Bacteroidota; class Bacteroidia; order Bacteroidales; family Muribaculaceae; genus Lepagella; species Lepagella muris. The sequence continues at coordinate 136,109 of NZ_SRYB01000006.1, read as the reverse complement.
GCCCTTGCCCTCGACGATAAGCACCTCTTCACGCAGATTCAGCCGCGATATGCGTGCCGCCACAAGTTCCGACACACGCAGTCCGGAGCCGTAAAGCGTCTCTATTATGGCATGGTTTCGCAGACTCTCATCCTTTTCGGGGGGGATTGCGGCGATCATAGCGTCAATCTCCTGAATGGTAAGTACGTCGGGCAGTTCGCGGCTGAGCCTCGGCAGGTCGATGAGCCGTGAGGGGTCATTTATAACGTAATCCTCCATTATGAGAAACCTGAAGAAAGCTCTCATGCCGGTGATCATACGAGCCTGTGAGCGGGGTGACAATCCTATGTCGTGAAGGGTTGAGAGAAGATTGTGCAGAGTGTCTTCCGAGATTTGAGTGAGAGGGATACCCTGCCCGTTGATATAGTCTATCATGTGGCGGGTATCGACGCAATAAGCCGAAGCCGTGTTGGCGGAGAAACTGCGTTCAAGCAGAAGATATGCTTCAAAATCCTTTAGGAGCGAGTCGGTATCTTTCAACGGACGGCTTCCTTTATTCTCAATGACATTCACGTTGCGATGTTTTTTCTTAAAATTTCATGGAATAGGACACGAGAGCCATATCCCGGCGCGGTATCCCGAGGACTATGCGGGTGCCGGTGAATATGGTGCCGTTTGATATGGAGGAATTCAGTGCATCAGTCATGGCAGGGGAGGGATTGGTCATCATTATGGCGCACCCGTTTTTCAGAAGTGTGGCTATTTCATCAGGCGACACACTCTCCCCGCGTATTACGGCGCAATCCCCCTCTTGTGGGGCACACTCGGATGGGTTGGTGCCGGCGGATATCCTGTCCATCTCCACGCATCCGATTCCGGCACCCTCGGCAGCAGCACGGAACGGTTCCGGGTCGGCAGCGGCAATCAGGAGCCGGCGGCTTCCGAGCGCAACGAGAAGACGCAACAGGAGACGTGCGTCACGACGCACGTCTCTGTCATATCTTTTGCCGGGAGTGAGAATCACTCTGTCGATGAGTTCGTAGCCATAATAGCCATACTTGCCCGGGCGCACCGCCATAGTCACCAGATTATAGGCGAAGGGGGAGTGCACTCCGAAGCCGTGGGAGTGCCGCCAACGCAGATAGGCGTTTGCAAGGAGAGTCAGCGGATTCATTCCTGTTGACTCTCCGGCTCCTTACGGATGTGAGCCATGTGGATACACCATAGGAGGAATGCCACAAGGCATGAGATATAGATTATGACTACCGAAGTGATGGCTATTGCATTGGTCACTTTCAGCGACTTGGGATCAAACGAGAATATGATTTCATGTTCACCGGAGGGTATGCGCAATGCACGCAGCACGTAGTCGGCACGTCCGATGGGCACTTCCTTTCCGTCGATCGTGGCAGTCCATCCCCACGGGAAGAAGATCTCGCTGAAGATAGCCAGATTCTCCTTTGAGGAACGGCTCTTGTAGGTCAGCTTGTTGGGAGCATACGACGTCTCATAGATAGTGTCGCCCGGATTCTTGGGAGTGGCATCGCCGAGAGTTGACTTGAATTTGCTGTCGGCTATGGCACGGGTTCCGGTGTCGAGGGAGTCGAGAGCAGTCATCTCCTCTGTGGGAGTGCCTACGTAGGCTATCCCGTCGACAAACCAGGCGTTGCCGAGCGCACCCGGATTCACTTCATATTGGTCGCCGTTGAGAATGTATTTTGCATTCAGCATGTTCAGCACTCCCGGATTCCCCTTTGAAATCTGGTGGGTGATGAGATCGTTATATCTTGTCAGCTTTGCAGCATGGTAGCCGCCTATAGTCTTATGGAAATAGGATGAACGTGCATCGTTGAATCCGGCAACGTCCATGACGCGGTAGTTGCTTTTGTCGGCGAGGATAGCCCTGTCGGCATCGGTCATCTTGAATGCCGTTTCCATCGGGGCGGGGGTCACGAAGCTTTCGGAGTCAACATAGCGTTTGTCGACGGGGTAGAGGTCGATGAGTGTGGCGGCGGTGAGGCAGCACACGAAGAGAGCCTTGTTGGTGAAGACTTTCTTAAACCAAAGGAACATGAGTCCGCAACCTATTGCGATGAAGATGAGCGAGCGTATTGAGTCGGCTGAAACGAGGCTCAGACGAGTCTCCCGCACGGCATTCCATAGGTTGGCATACTCCGGGGCGGTGAATACGCCCATCTGGGTGAGTTGCTCCACTTCACGCGCACTGAACGGCGAACCGAAGATGGAGGGGGATATCCATCCCAACAGGCAGACAGCTGCGCCGCAACCCATCACGGTGATGAGAGTCCATTTATATTTTGCAATGAAATCGGGCGTGTCGATTATTTTGCGCACGCACATGGCTGCAAGAAGCGGGATTGTAAACTCCACAATCACCAGAATACTTGCCACGGCACGGAATTTGTTGTATCCGGGGAGATAGTCGATAAAGAAGTCGGTGAGCGGACTGAAATTATGTCCCCAAGATAGTAGTATTGCTAATACGGAGGCTGCGAAGAGAGCCCATTTCATGGATCCGTCCACCACGAATAGGGCAAGAATCGCAAGCATCAATATGAAGGCCCCGACGTAGACAGGACCGTTTGTCATGGGCTGGTCGCCGAAATATTGTGGGAACTGTGCCATGAATTGTCTTTCCTGTTGGGATAGGGATAGCTCGTCGGCTTTCTTAGTCTGATCGATGCCGAGGAGCTGGGTCTGCCCTGCCACCGGCTTTATAGTTGCGCCGCCTTTCACGTTGGGAATCAGTAGAGAGAAAGTCTCGTCCAATCCGTAGCTCCACGCTGTGATTGCATCCTTGTCCATGCCGGCAGCCTCGGTCTGTCCGGGTGTGCTGATTTCAGTTGCCTTCCCTCTGACGGTCTCCTTTGCATATTGCAAGGTGTTGTATAGGCTTGCCGAGTTTGCACCTAAGGCGAGGATTCCGGCAAGGAGTGTGCATCCGGTGGCGGCTACCCAATGCTTTATCATCCTTTTCTTGATGGCATTGCATAGCCATGCGATGATCAGGAATAAGATGACGAAGGCAAAATAATATGACATCTGCGGATGATTGCTGTGGAGCTGCAACGCTCCGAACAATGCCGCGAGTGCGGTGCCGGTGATGTACTTCCCACGGTAGCAGAGCATTATACCGCCGATTGTCGGTGGAATATAGGCGAGGGTAGCAAACTTCCATATATGGCCTGCGCCGATTATAATAATGAAATAGGTGGAGAATCCCCAAGCTACGGCTGCGAATAGCGAGGTGTACCATCTGCATCCTAAGCAAAGACACATGATGAAGAAACCGAGCATCATCGTGAAGAGGAGGTTGGCGGGTGCCGGTAGCCATAGGGAGTAGGCCTTCGCCACGAACGATAGCGCACTGTTGGCAGGATATGATGGTGCTATCTGGAAGTTGGGCATGCCGGAGAAGAGGGAGTTTGTCCAGCGAGTGGTCTCTCCGGTCTCCTCATGGAACGCTAATCCTTCCTGTCCGTTGGCTATTCCCTGCATGGTGTCATGCTGCTGGAGCACGTTGCCTTCAATATCGTCAGGGAAGAAAAATAAGAAAGCCACCACCGCCAATAGCAGGGCAGCCAGCAAGGAGTAAATGAATCTGTTTTTCATCATCATCAGCTTAGGGAAATTAATATTGCCGGCCGGCATTTTTTGCCGGCCGGATAAGACGTTTTCAGTCGACAGGGATATTTATCTGCCTGTTCATGCTCTGCTCCAGCGATATTAGGGTTTCAGTCCTTGTCACGCCGGGGATGTGTTGGATTTTGTCATTAAGCAGCTCCATCAGATGCTGATTGTCTTGTGCGTACACTTTTATCAGCATTGAGTAAGGACCTGTTGTGAAATGACATTCCACTACTTCAGGGATGTTTTCCAGTTGCTTGACCACTTCGCGATACATGGGTCCTTTTTCGAGGCATACTCCCACGTAGGTGCATGTGTTGTAGCCGAGCATCTTAGGATTCACGTTGTAACCGGAGCCGGTGATCACCTTCATTTCAATGAGACGCTGAATGCGCTGGTGTATTGCTGCACGCGACACACCGCATTCGATTGCCACGTCTTTGGAGGCAATACGTGCGTTGGTCATGATGATGTTTAGAATCTTTTTGTCTAAGTTATCGATACGATCCATGGTTAAAGATTAGAGTTGGTTCTGCAAATTTATTATAAATTTTATAAATCTGCAAAAATATGGATTGTTTTTTGGCAATTTGCTTAAAAAACAGGAATATTTTTTGAATAATATGGCATTGTGATTATGATTTGGTCATAATTTCGCGGCTCTGGAGCGTGCGTAGGCATCGGATATGGATGCTGTGGCGAGTCCGATTATCATCACGGGTAGGAATGCCACAAGTATGTCGGTCCATTCCACGACCACGGGATATGCCGTGATTATCATCACGGAGGGATCGCCGGAGAGCTTTATGATGCCGAAATGTTGCTGTATGAGCGACAGGGCTAAGCCGATTACCACTCCACATACGCCGCCTGCCGTGCTGACGTAGATGCTTTCCCACCAGAAGGTCATGCCGATCTGCCGGCGAGTCATGCCCATGGCGATGAGGGTCGACATGGATGACTGCTTCTCAAGAATCAGCATGCAGAGTGTGCTTATTATATTGAATGAGGCTATCATGAGAATGAAGGAGAGAAGAAGAAATGTCACCCATTTCTCTATCGATACCATCCTGTAGTTGGCTTCCTGCTGCTGGTAGCGGTCTTTCACTATGGCAGAGGCACCGAGCCGATCGCGTATGCGGGCTGCGGTAGAGGAGAGGTCGTCGGGAGCTGTGGTCTCGATCTCAATTGCGGTTGCCTCCGTAGTGTATTGGAAGAGATTGCGGGCGATGGAGATGTCGCAGATTATGCTGTTTTCATCGATATCATGCTGTAGCGACTGGAATGTGCCGGATATCCCAACCGAGTCGGTGAGGAATGAGTTCATGGGATTTGCCATGTTGACACGTCCCTCACGTTTGGGCGCGAACAGGAAGATGCCGTCAGGCTCCGCGCCTATGCCGAGTTGCTGGGCTACTCCGACAGACACCGCCACCTCCCGGTCGGAAGCGTCATTGGTAAAGAACGATCCTGCCACGAAGAGGGAATCGATTGCCGTCATGCGTGAATATTCCTTCGGGACTATGCCGCGCAGAGTGACCGGCATCTCGCGGGAATCATATAGAGCGAGGGCGTTATCTATTACTGCCGGCATTGCGATTTTCACACCGTCGATTTTCCCTATGATATTCGTCATGGAATCGGCATCGGCAAATGTCTTCCCCCTTGCCGGAGTGACGAGGATGTCGGGGGCAAGAAGATCGGTAGTATCGGTCAGGATATCTTTGAACCCGTTGAATACTGACAATACACAAATAATGGCGGCGGTGGCAACAGCCACCCCCACCACTGATACTATGGAGATTGCGCTGACCGCGCTGTGCGATTTTTTAGCCCATAGATATCGCCATGCTATCCGGGCGGGAAGTGTCGCTATCCTCATTCCTCTTCCTTCTTCTCTTCGTCGTCTTCTTTGTGCGGACCGAGGAGACGGTCGATATTCTCGATGTAGTCAAGGGAGTCGTCGAGATAGAACTGCAGGTCGGGGCATTTGCGCAATGTCTGTTTCACCACCTGGGCCAACTCATATCTTACGGTCTTTGTCTGCTTCTTGATATTCTCAAGAATGCCCTGACTCTTGTCGGCAGGGAATATGCTGAGATATACTTTAGCGATGCTTAGATCCGGGGTTATGCGGACCGCGCTGACCGACACGAGCACTCCGCCGAGAGCGGCAGTCTGGCGTCGGAAAATCTCGCTCAGCTCCTTCTGTAGGAGACGAGCTATTTTTGCTTGACGTTTTCCTTCCATTTCTTAGATAATTTTTACTTTGATAAACCGCGCAGGGGTTGTGCGGCATTCGCTTTACCGCGCGATATATATAGATAACGCGTCAGTGCGGCTTATCGTTTATGCCGGCTGGAGAATAGCCGGTAAAAACGGTTTCAGTCGGCAATTTTCCGCAGTATGGTGAGCCCGTCGCGAAGAGGTATGATTGCGGTCTCCACCCTCGGATCGTTTGCCACGAGGTCGTTGAAATCGATTATCCCCTGCGTCTGTGAGGAATGTCGGCAGGTCTCCACGACGTGTCCGTCCCAGAGGGTGTTGTCGGCTATTATGAAGCCCCCCTTCCGGAGAAGGCGGATTGCACGGTTGAAGTAATCGATATACCGTCGTTTGTCGGCATCGATGAAGATGAGATCAAATTCATTGTCGTCCCATTGCTTCATTACCTCCAGCGCATCCCCTATGTGCAGGCGCACCTTGTCGGCGTCTGGCGACATGGATATGTTCTGAAGGATGAAGTCCTCCAGTTCATCGTCCACTTCAATAGTGTCGATGGTCGCACCGGGTTGCAACCCTTCAGCGATGCAGAGGGCGGAGTATCCGGAGAATGTGCCGAGTTCAAGCACTCTTTTCGGGGCAGCCATAGTGGTGAGCATCTTCAGTAGCCGACCCTGTATGTGTCCGGAGCACATGCGCCCGTTGATCATCCGTAGGTTGGTGAGACGGTCGATGCGGTATAGATAGTCGGGTTCGCGGCTTATGTGCGAGTTGACGTATTCTTCGATTTGCGGAGTCATCAGTGTGCATTGAAAAAGCGTAGCGCGAGTTCGTAGCCCTTCATCCCGAATCCGCAGAGCATTGCTTTGCATGACGGGGCGGTTACAGACTTGTGGCGGAACTCATCGCGGGCATGTATGTTGGAGATATGCACTTCCACCACCGGCAGCTGTATCGAGGATATCGCGTCGGCTATGGCGTAGGAATAGTGGGCGTATGCACCGGGATTGATCACTATCCCTTCACAAGAGGGTGTGTCGTAGCCGAGAGCGTGTATCTTGTCGATGATTGCGCCTTCGCAATTTGATTGGAAGTATTCGATTTCAGTGGCGGGGAAAGTGGCTTTCAGCTCATCAAGGACGTCTTCGAAAGTCCGTGAGCCGTATATCTCGGGCTGACGTTTGCCGAGAAGGTTTAGGTTTGGTCCGTTGATTATGCAGATCATAATTGAGTCCCCTGCTTCATTACGGGGTGGAAATAATGATTAATACTGTTTTGCCGGATAGATTGTGAAAACCGGATAGATTGTAAAAAAAGAGGAGCAGGAAACCTAAGTTTACTCTGCTCCTCTTCCTCTCTCCTCAGCGGTGCGGACGGGACTTGAACCCGCGACCCCATGCGTGACAGGCATGTATTCTAACCAGGCTGAACTACCGCACCAAAGTTTTTGCTTTCGTTCCGTATCATCGTTTCCCGATTGCGAGTGCAAAGTTACGATGTTTTTCCGAAACCACCAAATTTTTTTTAATTTTTTTTGAAATATTTTGATATGTATTTCAAGATGGGATTGCTGGTCGCTATGATAGCGTTGCTATCCAGTCTGTTACGGTCTTGTAATGTGTATGTCTGTGTCTGACCGGAATTCTGGATAGGGTAGGATATGTATATGAAAAAAGAGGAGCAGGAAACCTAAGTCTACACTGCTCCTCTTCCTCTCTCCTCGGCGGTGCGGACGGGACTTGAACCCGCGACCCCATGCGTGACAGGCATGTATTCTAACCAGGCTGAACTACCGCACCAAGGTTTTGCTTTCGTTCCGTATCATCGTTTCCCGATTGCGAGTGCAAAGTTACGATGTTTTTTCCGAACTGCCAAATTTTTCTGCGTTATTTTTTAATTAAGATTACAACTTTTCTTTGATTTCTATTTTAATCCCCTGTGAGGATGTATGTTGTGAATGGTCTTTTCAACTATATTTTTTTGTCATCGGACAGCGCCGGACTTCTTGGACTTCTAAGACTACATGGACTACTTACAGGTCAGAAGATAGGAGCGGTGGGGATTGGATAATAAAAAAAGGTGTTGAAACTTTGTTTCAACACCTTCACTCAGTCGGGGTGACAAGATTCGAACTTGCGACCACACGCCCCCCAGACGCGTACTCTAACCGGGCTGAGCTACACCCCGAATAACAAGCTTAATCAAGACCAACCAGTATCAATTGTGAAGCATCGGGCTTCAAAATACCATCGTTTGAAACCCTAAGATTTCAACGGGGGTGCTTGATTAAAGCGGTGCAAAGTTACGAACTTTTTTAATTCCCTGCAAATTTTTTTGGATAAATTTTCTTGCGATTTTAGAGGGTATATATTCAGTAATTTGATTTATAGTCGGATATGCGGTCTTATTTTTTGGAGAGTGAATGGGAGAAAAAGTCGGCAACCTTGCTTGCAGTCTCGTCATTCGTGTGAGAGAATACATGGTCGTCCTTGTCGACAAGATTTATCTCACTCCCTTTTATCACTTGGTTGAAGCGTTCGCCGTAGGTGTAAGGCACAACGCGGTCTGCCGTGCCGTGTATGATGAATGTCGGTCCGGTATAGAGCGCGGCTGTCTCATAGATAGGCAGGCTTAGGGCGGTGGTTATGTAATCGCGTCCGAGTATCTGTCCGCCCCATGGCAGTTTGATACCTTCCGCCGGAACGTTGAGAGGGTCGTAGACAGCACCCATGGTGGAACCACGCAACGCATCGTCGCGCAACGCTGCCGCCGGAGCCATAAGTGCAAGAGCCTTAATCTGGGGATAACCGATCTGTCCGGCTGTCATGGCTGCCACGACTCCCCCCTGTGAGTGACCCACGAGCGATATGTCGCGTGTGAAGGTCTGATCAAGCGTCCATTCGATCACTTTCTTCAGATCTTCAATCTCATTAGGCACTGTCATCTCTTTAAATGCACCTTCGCTTGCTCCATGACCGTTGAAATCGAATCTCACCACACCTATACCTTTTTCCAACAAATTGTTGGCTATTGCGTCGTGCAGAGGTCCGTTCATGTTGCCGGAGAAGCCGTGGCAGAGAATCACTATGTTGCATTTCTTGTCGTTCCCCAATTGGGGCAGTTCGACACGGGCGGCGAGTTTCCCTTTCGAGCCGTCGATAGTCACATTCTCCACGCTATGTGCGGAAGCGGATATTTCTGCCGCCATGATAAGTAATGCCGCGAATATATTTTTCAGAATCATAATGGTGAATCAGTTTAAGTAATCGTAAAAAGATTACTAAGGATAATCAGATTAAAAAGATAGAAGCCCCACGGATCTTGGGGCTTCTGTCTTCTGTATTTTGAAAATTAGTTTTCGTCAAAATGGAACCAGTCGACATCCACGTATCCACCTGTCTTTTTGGTGGCGTAGTTGAATATGGCGAATTTGGTGCCCATGAAATGACGGCGATAGTCAAAGGTCATGCGGATTTCGCGTCCAATCGTTTGCCATTTCTCCCCGTCCATACTGTAGGAGAATGATGCCATGTCGCGTCCGGGATTGAAATCACTATGCACGCGAAGATAGATGAATTTATCGGAGTTTCCCTTGAATTTCAACGGTATCTCCTTTATCACCTCCACATCAACATGGTCAATGTCGTGAGGCTGTTTGAACACGGATTTCTCTTCAGTGAGCTGAAGGACGTATTTACCCCCCTTCTTTATCACGCGCAACAGACCACTGTCGCTGTTGAAGGCGGCGAGCCCGCAGACATCACCATCTTTCATGCCGGAGAGATCGATCTTCACGGAACCTGTGCATTCCGGACCGGACATGCGCTGGGTGAGTGTGTTGGGTGCAATCTGGAGATTGTTGACCACACGCGCAGTCTTCAGACGCAGGAATCCGGGACGCTCCGAAAGGCTCCATGCCTCATCGATGGGGTTATGGTTCCATTGCCAATAGAGGTTCATGCCGTGGCGGGCATGATAGCCACCTTGCGGGTCAACGGGGAGCATATCAAACTCATCGCTGCCGATAAGTCCTTTCACGGAGGGGTGCTTCTTGCTCAGGTCGGATGGAGTGCGGTAGGCACGGCGGTCAAGATGGATGTTGCCGGTAGGGTTATCCACCTTGTTTTCGGAGATACTGTTGTTGATCTCTCCGGTGAACTCGCCGACCATAGGCCAACCGTCAACCCAGGTCACCGGCAATGTGCATGGCACGCGTCCGATTCCGTCACGATCCTGGAAAATGAGTGCCCACCAGTTCTGATCGCTCTGGTCGTCGCCTACGAGAGATCCCTGTCCTACGCCTCCGTAAGTCTCGAATGGGGTTTCCAGGATTATCTTCTTCTCGTATGGTCCGGCGATGTTGTCCGCACGGTAGCACACTTCGCGTCGCACACGTCCGTCGACTCCCCATTTCATGGAGATCATGCAGATATAATATTTGCCGTTGTGCTTTATCACACTGCTCCCTTCGAGGAGAGCATCGCGCTCTTCAGGATCGGTAGAGGCATCTACCACCTTTTTATTGAGCCCGCCTGCCTTTGGTTCGAAGTTCTCGTCAAGCTCCACCACGGTGCATCCGCCGCTTCCTGTGAAGAGGTAGCGTTTGCCATCTTCATCGAAGAAAAGAGACGCATCGTGCATGTGTGGCGGACGTGTCACGAGCTTCCATGGACCCTCCGCCTTATCGGCACAGAATATGAATCCTTTGCCCGGCTCACCGTTGGCAGTGAACCAGACCCAGAATTTACCCATGTGATAACGTAGGCTTGATGCCCATTGCCCCTGTCCGTATACGGTCTTGCCGTCAATCAGATTGTAGCGGTCGCCGTCATCTATACGGTCAAAGACGTAGCTCACCACTTCCCAGTTGACCATATCCTTTGATTTCATGATGGGTGCGCCGGGCATGAGGTGCATGGTCGTGCTGATCATGTAGTAGGTGTCTGCCACTTTGCATACGCTTATGTCAGGCACGTCGGCATTGATTACCGGATTACGGAATGTCTCTGCTGCCATCCCCAGCAAGCCGGGGAGACAGAGTATGATTGAAAGAATAAGTTTTTTCATGATGTGCATGTGAGGACTCGGATTAGAGATTGATTTCATACATTACGAATGACCATGGAGCGAGCTTCACATTCATCTTCTTGCTTACCTTCACATCTTCAGTTGTGGTGGAGATGGGCTGTGCGTCAAAATTGTTCTCATCCTCAGGATTACCCTTCAGCACGGTCATCTTCGCATTCTTCTTGATATTGAATCGGGAAAGGTCGATTTTTGCGGTTTTCTCCTTGTCGGTAGCGTTGCAGACTTTCACGAAGAGCTTGCGGTCTTTGGTGTTGAGGATCACCGACTGCTCCTGGAGGAAGCCATCGCCTTCCGATTTATCGGGATTCTCCACCTCCACGCAATCACCATAATAGTAGTCGCCCTGCGACTGTCCGAACATCTGCTGCACGTAGTAGCTGCATGTGGGATAAACGCGCTCGTTGTCGAAGTAGATAAGGTCTGGGTTCCAGTTTGTGGCGTTCTTGCGGGCGAGGAGGGGTGCGTAGGAGGTCATGACAACCACGTCGCCATTGCGCTCCACATGAAGGAGATAGAGAGCCTCAGCGAGAGCATCGATGAGTTTCTTATCTTTTGATGCGTATTCACCGAGATATACCTTGCTCTTCCTGTCGCGGGGATAGGAATCATACTGGCGCGACTTCATGAAATATTCGCGGGGTTCGTAGTAATGCTCGTCGTTGATGGGTATCTCAAGCTCTTCGGCAAGTTTCCATCCTGCCTCATAGTCGGGGTTACCGGGATGAGAACCGGGACCGTCGGTGCCCACGATGATTATTTCGGGGTGAGCGGCAGTGATTCTGTCATACATGTATTTGAATCGTTCTGCAAATTCGGGAGAAATCTTCTCCTCATTGCCGATGCCGAGATATTTGAGGTTGAATGGTTCGGGATGACCGGCTTCGGCTCTCACCTTGCCCCATTTTGTGGAAGCATCACCGTTTGCCCATTCGATAAGGTCGAGGGCATCCTGTGTCCATCTGTCCATATCCTTCATGTCGACAACATCCTGAGCCTGTTCGGGCCATAATCCCCAACCACCATTGCTGCCTTGGCAACTTACGCCGCAGGGTAGGATAGGCACAGGCTCCATGCCCATGTCTTCACAAAGCTGGAAATATTCGTAATAACCGATATTCATCGACTGATGGTAGCCCCATGTGTTTTTCTGCTGGCGTCTTGTCTCCTTCGGACCTACGGTCTCTTTCCAGTGGTAGGTATTCCAGAAGCCGTCGCCGCCACCATGTACCACGCATCCTCCGGGGAAACGCATGAATTTCGGATTCAGTTTTTCGATTGTCTCTGCAAGATCCTTGCGTATGCCATGACCCTTATATGTGTCAAGCGGCATGAGCGAAACCATATCGACGTCAAACACGCCGGTCTCAAGAGCGAGGAACTGCAAGGCAGCGTTGGTGCAGTCTTCCGTAGGACGTAGAGTGCAGCTGTATCTCTTCCAGTTGTTGCTGTCGATTGAGATGGTGTCATCCGCGAGAAGTTTCGGGTCTTTGCCCCAGCCTTGCGGCTGCACGAGTGCCACACGAATTTTCATTCCCTTCTTGTTGACATCGCGGACGAACATTGAGAAGTCGTAATCAGCATCCTTTTTTACGCTTATACCGTCAAAACCATCGTTCTGCATGCCAAACCCGATCCATCCGCTATAGTCGCGGAACGGACGCACGCGCTCTACGTAGACGCGCATATAGTTGGGGTTGTTGGGATGGATCGGGTCTTGCTGTTTCACTTCCAGGTTGCCGAGAGCATGTCCGGGGCGTATCATTTTCCAGTTTGTACCCGGACCCCATCCGTCACGCTCCATAGGATTGTATTCGAATGAGCCGTTCTGGATAAGTTCGGCGTTGAGACCTCCGTCGGCGGAAGAACTGATATCTTCAAAAAAGATACCGATTAGATGGTCGCTGATCTGTTTCCCACCTTTTGGCGCAGAGACAGGTTTCTGAGCAGCAATCATTGCGCTTGTGGCTGTGGCTAATGCCACAAGTGTTAGAATAGGTCTTTTCATAAGAAAATATTAGGTTAATTGTATGGTTTTGCATAGGCTCCCTGAAGGGGGAGATAAGGAGAGGGGAGTTTTTATTCTTTTGATGGGTATTATTCTTTTAGGAGGGAGTCAATGATTATAGTGACAGGTCCGTCATTCACGAGAGACACCTGCATGTCGGCTCCGAAGACACCACGTTTCACCGGTTTGCCCAAAGCCGTTGAGAGTTTCTCGCAATATGCCTCATATAGAGGTATCGCAGTGTCATGTCCGGCGGCATGTATGTAGCTCGGTCTGTTCCCTTTCTTTGTAGAGGCGTTGAGGGTGAATTGGCTGACGGCAAGGGCTTCCCCATCGACATCGAGGAGCGAGCGGTTCATGACGCCATTGTCGTCAGGAAATATCCGCATTGCGGCGGTTTTCCCTACGAGCCAATCTACATCCGCAATGGTGTCTCCCTCGCGGATTCCGACGAGTATCATCAGTCCGGTGCCTATCTCGCTGTGTATGCTTCCGGCTATCTCAACTGAGGCACGGCTGACTCTTTGAATCACTAATCTCATGTGGGCGAGTTTATATGGAATGAAGTTAAGTTAACTTCAATTGTAATCGTATTAGGTTTGATGCTATAAAGTTAGTAATAATTTTATAGCCATACAAAAATAAGTGTATTTTTTACAATTATTCACAGTTTTTTTATGATTTGGCACCAATAATATATGAAATATAAGCGATTTTACGATTTTTGGAGGTAAGTTTGTGCTTTGAAATCTTTGTTGAGGTGATGAATGTCAGAGTTGGAATCTAATTCCCAGGTCAAGACCCAAGCGTTTGAATCCGTTGCCGTTTTCAGGTATGCCGAATTTATCCTTATCCTGCCTGACATAGTTATCGAGGAAATTTAGTCCACAGCTGAGCCATAGTTTCCCGGCAATTTCATATTCCGCGAAGATACCCACGTTGTAGCCGAATCCGCAGACGGTCTTGCGAGATAATGACCTGTCGTCACAAGGGGAGCAGTCGCCGGTTATCCTGTCGGTATATATTGCGAGTCCGATTCCGGCTCTGCCGCCGAAAGCCCATTTGGATTGACGTATCCGGTATGCGAATTGCGGCGCGATATAATTAAGGAGAAAACGTTGCTTGAAATTGCCGTAGGTGGTATTGGTTTTTCCGGTGGAAGTGAAGCCGGAGTATAACAGACCTGCGCCAAAACGTTTCTTACCTATCCAATCATATCCGGCACACCAGTCGGGACCGAGGCGTGCATCGCCGGAGGTCCAGTCGCTGTATACTTTCGAGACGATATGTCCTATGCCTGCTGACGCATAGAGGAAATGTCCGTTGTCGGCAGTGGCGGGCGGTATGATTCTTCTCTTCTGTAAGATTAGAATTTTAAATTCCGATATGTGGACTTCTCCGACAAACTGGGCATTTGCGTGAAATCCTGTCAGAAAAAGGAGAACTGAAATCAATAATATGCGGATCATCTCTTATTGTGGGTTATATATAGTGAAGCATGGACAACTTCAGTGGAATTTTCTTCTTATTGAAATCATTTAGGAATAAGTTAAAATGACTTCATTAACTACAACAAATCCGAGGTATAATTAGATGAGCGGAAGAGGGTATTGTAAGGGGCTATTTTGTAAAAATCTGAAAATTTTTAATCTTTGAAATCCGATTGAACCTGTTCAATCGGATTTATTCACTAATTTTGTGGTTAGTAATCTCCAAAAAATAATTTGGACGGGTGGTATGTTGTTTACCATGGTTACTTAAACATTACTCTTTTCAATTAAAATATTAAAAAAATGTCGAATAAACAGAATGCCGGCACTATATGCGTGCAGGGTGGATGGAAACCCGGAAATGGCGAGGCGCGTGTGCTGCCGATCTATCAGAGCACAACTTTCAAATATTCATCTTCCGAACAGATGGCACGTCTGTTTGACCTGGAGGAGAATGGCTATTTCTACACACGTCTTGCGAATCCCACCAATGATGCTGTCGCTTCCAAGATTGCGGAGCTGGAGGGGGGCGTGGCGGCTATACTGACCTCTTCCGGTCAGGCAGCAAATTTCTATGCAGTGTTTAATCTTTGCGAGAGCGGCGACCATTTTGTGTGCTCATCGGCTATATATGGCGGCACGTTCAATCTGTTTGCCGTGACAATGAAGAAGATGGGGATAGAGTGCACGTTTGTAAGTCCCGATGCTTCGGAGGAGGAACTGTCTGCCGCGTTCCGTCCGAACACTAAGCTGCTTTTCGGTGAGACTATATCCAATCCAAGTAATGATATCCTTGACATTGAGAAGTTTGCACGTGTGGCACATTCTCACGGAGTACCTTTGGTAGTTGACAACACTTTCCCGACTCCGATCAATTGCCGCCCGTTTGAATGGGGTGCGGATATCGTGACGCATTCCACCACCAAATATATGGACGGACACGCCACAAGCGTAGGTGGTGCTATTGTCGACAGCGGCAATTTCGATTGGGAGGCACATGCCGAGAAGTTCCCCGGATTGACCACACCCGACGAGTCGTATCACGGGCTTACTTATACCAAGGCATTCGGCAAGGGTGCTTTCATCACGAAGGCGACCGCACAACTTATGCGCGACCTCGGTTCCATACCGTCGCCTCATAATTCATTCCTTCTGAATATAGGTCTTGAGACGCTTCATCTCCGTGTGGCGCGTCATTGCGAGAATGCGTTGAAGGTGGCTCAGTGGCTGGAGAAGAATCCGAAAGTGGGTTGGGTGAATTATGCAGGACTGGAGAGCAGCAAATATCATGAGCTTGCCAAGAAGCAGATGCCTAACGGCACGTGTGGCGTAATATCTTTCGGGCTGAAGGGTTCGCGTGAGGAGGCGATTGAGTTCATGGATCGTCTTAAATTCATATCCATCGTTACACACGTGGCTGATGCGCGCACGTGTGTGCTTCATCCGGCAAGCCATACCCACCGCCAACTTACCGACGAACAGCTCCGTGAGGCTGGTGTCGCTCCCGATCTTGTGCGGCTTTCAGTCGGCATAGAGGATGTGGACGACATTATCAATGATCTTCAACAGGCTCTTGGCGAATAATTAAAATGCAGTGGGTTCAGACCATACTATATGATAAGACACCGATTCAGGCGGTGATAATCATTGCGATTATCATCGCTGTCGGTCTCGGACTCGGCAAGATTCGTATAAAGGGTATCTCGCTGGGTGTGACGTGGGTATTCTTCGCCGGAATATTTGCCGGGCATATCGGCTTGTCGATAAATCATGATATGCTCCTGTTTGCACAGAATTTCGGACTTGTCCTGTTTGTCTATGAACTTGGTTTGCAGGTGGGTCCCGGTTTCTTCAGTTCCTTCAGGAAGGGTGGCGTGCGTCTAAATCTTCTCGGGTTGGGTGTGATCTTCCTCGGCACTGTAATGACGGTCGGCATAAGTTTCGGATGCGGCTTGCCGCTGAGCGACATGGTGGGAGTGCTTTGCGGAGCAACCACCAATACCCCCGCACTTGCAGCCGCCCAACAGGCTCTCCAGCAGGTGGGATTGCCTGCGAGTGCCACGGCATTGAGCTGTGCGGTCACTTATCCGTTGGGTGTAGTCGGTGTGATACTTGCCATGATACTGATACGCCGTTTTATGGCGCGTCCGTCAGATCTGGAGGTGCCGGCACATGATGATATCAATAAGACTCATATCGATGCTTTCCGTGTGGTGAATCCCGCCCTTTTCGGGAAATCGGTGAAGGAAGCGGTGTCGTTGGTAGGCGTGAGTTTCGTGATTTCACGTCTTTGGCGTGATGGAAAAGTGACTATCCCTACGTCGGAACTTACGCTTCAGGAGAATGATCGTGTGCTTGTGGCTTCTACAGAGAAGGATGTGCCTGTGGTGACGATGCTTTTCGGAGAGCATGAGAATGAGGACTGGAACAGTGAGGAGATCGATTGGAATGCAATCGACAGCCAACTGGAATCGCGCAATATCACGGTGACGCGTCCGGAAATCAATGGAAAGAAATTGGGTTCGCTCCGTCTTCGCAACAGTTACGGCATAAATATAAGCCGCGTGCGTCGCGCCGGAGTGCAGCTCCTTGCAAATCCGGGGCTCGTGCTCCAGCTTGGCGACAGGCTCACCGTGGTCGGTGAGGCGAAATCGCTCGATAATGTGGCGAAGGTGCTTGGAAACAGGTCGGCATCACTAAATGAGCCGAATATGGCGGTGATATTCATCGGTATGCTCTTGGGTCTGCTCCTCGGCTCAATACCATTCTTCTTGCCGGGGATGAGTGCTCCGGTGAAATTGGGACTTGCCGGCGGACCAATTGTTGCCGGACTTGTGATCGGGCGTTTTGGTCCGGAGTTACACATGATCACTTACACCACCACCTCCGCCAATCTCATGCTGCGTGGAATCGGACTGTCACTCTATCTCTCTTGTCTCGGACTCGAGGCGGGCGGAAGTTTCTTCGAGACTCTGATGCAGGGAGATGGATTCTTGTGGGTGGGACTCGGTTTCCTGATAACTGTGATTCCGGTGCTGATAATGGGCTTGATATGCATGCGTATCGGACATCTTGACTTCGGCAGTAGTTGCGGAGTGTTGTGTGGTTCAATGGCAAACCCAATGGCATTGACGTATGCTTCCGATAATATAAATGGGGATGAGGCAGCAGTGGCATACGCTACTGTCTATCCTCTCGGCATGTTTGTGAGAGTGGTGATAGCGCAGGTGATAATCCTGGCGGCGTTGTAAAAAAACACCTCGGTCCCCCAATCCCCTGAAGGGGGAGTTTTAGTGACAATACTGTCATATTAACTACCCTTTCAGAAGATTGGGGGACCGAGCCGTTATTATTGGGCTTCTCTTACTTCACAAATACGAGATACTGTCCCGGAGTGAGTGTAGCGGGAAGTTTGGCGGCTTCTTCAGTGAAGAAGTTCTTCATGCCGTTTACGTCGGGCGTTGTGCCGGTGAATTTCACATCACACTCCTCTTTACCGAGGTTTGCAAGCACCACTACCTTAGATCCATCCTTCTCGCGTGAGAAAGCTATGATGTCGTTGCTTGTGGTGGGGAGGTTGACCATCTCTCCGCCCTCCAATCCGGCAGCAAGAGCGTGCTGGGTGTGTTTCAGACGGTTGAGGTTCTGATAGAATGTGAAATAGGCGTTGCGCGGTTCCCATGTCGGAGCCTTATCTTTTTCAAAAAATTCAAAGGCACGGTTCATGCCTGTTTCCTGACCGGTGTAGATGAGAGGCATACCGGGGAGAGTGTATGACAATACGGCAAAAGCATCGGATAGATTTCCGAGACGATCAAACTCTGTGCCTTCCCAAGAGTTGAGGTCGTGGTTAGTCACCATATTCATCAGATAGGTGTCTTTCGGATAATCGGCAGCCTGACGGTTTACAAGAGAGTCGATTGCATTTGCGTGAGTGGTGGGAAATTCCCTTACCTTTCCGTCAGAACCCTTGAACGAGTATTGTCCGGATGTGGCGGCGATTGCGCTGAAGAGATCTTTCATAGGCCAGTTGTAACCCATGTCGAAACCATCCTTCTGCAGCTCCGGCACGCTTGCCTCGGCAAGCATGAAGAGATCCTCCTTCACAGCCTGCAACTGCGGACGAGCCTCCTCCCAGAAGTCTGTCGGCACTTCCATAGCTACGTCGCAACGGAATCCGTCAACGCCTACATCAGTAAGCCAGAATTTCATAGCGTCAATCATACCCTTACGCATCTCTTTGTTGGAGTAGTCAAACACGTAGACATCAGTCCAGTCATATACCCCTTTCATATTGCCGAGGGAATCCTTCTCATACCAGTCGGGATGTTCAGTCACCCACTTGTTGTCGCGACCGGAATGGTTAGGCACCCAGTCGAGTATCACTTTCATGCCATTGTCATGGATCTGTTTCACCACCTCCTTAAACTGGTCGATGGTGCCAAATTCGGGATTGAAAGCCTTGTAGTCTGCCACTGCATAGTAGCTTCCGAGTGTGCCTTTACGACCATCCTTGCTGATGGGGTGGATAGGCATCATCCAGAGAATATCCACACCAAGTTCCTTCAGGCGGGGAAGCTCACGGGCAAACGCGGTGACAGTGCCGGAATCGGTGTATTGGCGGAGGTTTACCTCATAGATCACTGCATTGCGGCTCCATTCGGGATGCTTCACGTTGGTGAACGTGGAGTCTCGTTCCACTGATGCAGATTTGTCAGATTTTCCTTTGCCTCCACATGCGGAGAAAAGGATTGCGCCGATCAAGCCGAGCGCACAAAGAATTTTTCTCATAATGTAAGAATTTGTTGTTAAGTCAAATTGGGAAATGAGTTTTCATGTCGGATTATGAATTTTATCTCGTAAAATGCAGAATCGCCAACAGATGTGCAAAGTTAATAAAAACTTCGCTTAAATAAAAAAGAAATCAGCCCCCAACGGGGCTGATTCAATTATTATTGCGGGAATTTGTTGATTGCGTCTATGAATGCTTCTGCCGATGCGGCGATGATATCGGTGTTGGCTGAGAATCCGTAGTAGTGCTGTCCGTCGTATTCCACTGTCATGTGCACCTTGCCGATGTCGTTGCTTCCTTTGTTGATTGCCTGTATGAGGAATTCTTTTACGAGCATCTGACGGCGAATGATCACTTTGATTGCGTTGATGGCGGCGTCTACCGGACCATTACCGGATGCACAAGCCTCGAAGCGTTCGCCGGCGATGAGCAGACCGATGGATGCTACCGAGCGGAGTCCTACGCCTGATGTCACCTGCAGATAATCGAGCTTGATGCGGTGTTGTTCGCGGTGTGCGCCGGCAAGCATGAGCACGTCGTCGTCCGTGATCTCCTTCTTGCGGTCGGCGAGTTTGAGGAATGCCTCGTATGCCTTGTCGAGTGCCTCTTTCTCAAGATCGCAGCCGAGTACGTGGAGACGATGCTTCAGTGCGGCACGTCCCGAACGTGCGGTCAATACGATTGAGTTCTCGTCGATGCCTACATCCTTCGGGTCGATTATCTCGTAGCTCTCGCGGTTCTTTAGCACGCCATCCTGATGTATGCCGCTTGAATGGGCGAAGGCGTTGCGTCCTACGATTGCCTTGTTGGGCTGTACGGGCATGTTCATGAGGCTTGACACCAATCGGCTGATGCCGGTGATCTTGGTGGCGTTGATGTTGGTGTCGATGTTGAGTTCCTTGTGGGAGCGGAGTGCCATGACCACCTCTTCAAGAGATGTGTTGCCGGCACGCTCGCCGATACCGTTGATGGTCACTTCCGCCTGACGTGCGCCGCCGAGGATGCCACTGATGGTGTTGGCTGTTGCCATGCCGAGGTCGTTGTGGCAATGGGTGGCAATCCTTACGTTATGAATGCCGTCGACGTGCTCCATGAGGTAGCGAATCTTCTGTTCGAACTCCCAGGGGAGGCAGTAGCCTGTAGTGTCGGGGATATTGATGACGGTTGCACCTGCATTGACCACAGCCTGCACCACGCGTGCAAGATATTCGTTGTCGGTGCGACCTGCATCTTCGGCATAGAACTGCACATCCTCCACAAAGCTCTTGGCATATTTCACTGCCCTTACCGCACGCTCGATAATCTCTTCGCGGGTGGAGTTGAATTTATATCTGATATGCGAGTCGGAGGTGCCGATACCCGTATGGATACGTTTATGCTTTGCATATTTTAGTGCATCGGCTGCTACCCGTATGTCGTTTTCAACGGCACGTGTCAATGCGCATATCGTGGGCCAGGTCACTGCTTTGGAGATCTCTTCCACTGATTTGAAATCGCCCGGGGATGAGACCGGGAAACCTGCCTCGATGACGTCGACACCGAGTTCTTCAAGGGCTTTTGCCACCTCAATCTTCTCAACCGTGTTGAGCTGGCACCCCGGAACCTGTTCGCCGTCGCGGAGGGTTGTGTCAAAAATGTACAGTCTGTCGCTCATATTGTGTAGAAACTTGTTTTAAAACCGAAATTAAGTCGCAAATTTACAAATATTTTGTGTTTATGACAAAATATTGGCAATTTTTTATCTTTTCAGCAACGTTGTGACCGACCTGTATCCGTTTTTGTAGATTGCGGCACGTATTTCCTTCTCGCTGTCGTGCAATGTCAGACTGCCCGTATAGAGTGGGGAGGATTCTGTCGGGGTGCTTCCGTCGAGGGTATAGTGTATCTCCGCATCGGGATATGGGCTGTTGATGTAGGCTTTCCCGTCTTTTATCATGATGCCGGGAGCACGAACATGGAGGGTGACTCCAAGTCGTTCAAGACGGGGTAACTCCTTATCCCCTATAAGGATATTGAAATCGGCGGGGGTATATGTCGGAGTGCCGTTCCATCCGCGTTCGGCAAGTCCGAGCGACTTGGGGAAAAGTAGTTTCTCCATCTGTTCTTTGCTCAGGATAGTCTCTGCGAAGAGTTGCCCCGACACTCCGATAATTCTCCCTTTCGGATCTTTCTGCGGAGGGCAAAGTTTGTCGGGATAGCCGGAGAGTGCCTGCAATTCATCTACAAATCCGCCCCAATAGAGACCGCGCTCTTCGGGATGGGGCATGTAGAGCATATCCATATAGAAATAATCCACATTACTTAAAATCACAGGATAACCGGAGTTTATCCCTTTGATTGCCACATTCTTCTCCGGATCAAGGGAGCTTACCCAACAGTTGACCCCACCCACAAGCGGCGAGATCTCCGTATGGTATTCATCGTCATATCCGGTGTATATGTCTTGCCATCCGAAGATGGGGATATTCCTGTCGCGCATTATCCTCCCTACTTTCCTGACAAATTCTCCGTGCAGACCGTGCCGCCCGCTTACTCCACGTTCTTTTGCCATCTTCATGGCGGATGTGGAGCCGTCCCATGCGCCGTCGGGCACCTCATCGCCGCCGATGTGTATGCCGGGTAGCTTTACGCCTGCCTCATGATACATCGCCTCTACTTCATCCACTACCTTGGCAATGAATGAGTAGGTCGATGGGAGTGCCGGATTCATCAGATTGTCATGATATAGCTGCGCGGAGGTGTAGACGGATGTATCTCCCGGCTCGATGAGGCGATACGTGTCATCACCGGTGTTGCGGTAGCGTGCTTCCATGGCTTTTATTGCGGCGCGGGCATGTCCGGGTGATTCGATTTCCGGAATCACCTGTATGCCGATTGAATCGCAGTGACGGATGAAATCGATAAATTGTCGGCGAGTGAAGAAACCGTCGGCAGTGGTGGGATTATCGGAGAATATATGCGGCAGACGGTCGTGGCTGTCGGTGGTGTATCCACGTCGGCTTCCGATTTCCGTCAGTTCCGGCAGACCTGGAATCTCCAGCCTCCATCCTTCATCATCTGTGATGTGGAAATGTAGGGTATTCAGCCGATAATCAGCCATGAGTTCCGTAAGAGTGTGCATGGTTTCCGGAGTCTGGTAATTGCGGGCAATGTCAATCATAAGGGCACGGTAAGGATAGTCGGGCCAGTCCTCGATTACGGCGCAAGGTATAGTGCCGCCGTTCGGTTCGAGCAGACGACGGGTCAGGGTGCGCTTCGCCATATTTATGGCTTTCTGTGAGGCACCCTCAATAAGAGCCTTCCCCGGTTTGAGAGTGATGCGGTAATATTCCGGATTCTCATGCTTCACAATCACGGTGCTGATTTTGTCGCCGGATTTGAATGTACCCTTCGTCAGCTTCACCCTCTTGAATGAGGGAGCTATGTCAAACGGACCGGGCTTTCTGCCGGAAGCGAGGATTTCGTTGAGGCGATACAGCGAATCGGGGGCAATTGTCCATTCGCTCCATTCCGGATTGGATAACGAGGATTCGAGTATCGGGCTAAGGGATGCCTCTACGGGTATTATCCGGTTGCCCGGGGTGAGGGCATGGAAAGATACGGGCTGTTCGGCATCCGCGTTTATGTCCCAGGTATATTCCACGTCAATGATTGCCTGTGGAGAATTGGTGCCGAATTTTGGCGAAGTGAGATAGTAATAGCCGGCATTTAGCTCCACGATGGAATCACCTGCGGAGAGGGTTCTCATTCCGCGAGGTAATTGCGTGAAACATAGACGTGAGATTGAGTCAAGACCGTTTACGGTGAATCTACCCACCGATTTCCCGGTGCCGTAGATGTCGGGCGATAGTAATTCCCATTTCACGGAAGGGTTGGAGGCAGATACGTTTACACATGCCGAAGAGATCAGCGAAGAAGCCAGTAGAAAAGATATTGGTAATTTGAAGATCATAATAATCCGGATAAGATATAATAAGCAAAATTAGATAAAAATACTGAGATTTTAATCTTTCAGGATGAAAAAGGGATTCTGTCTGAGGAAAATTGATGAAAATTAGCGAAATAAAGCGAAAATGACCCCGTTAAGATTAAAGAGGCTTGCTTCGAAAGAAGCAAGATTGCGCTTCCATTTGCTTCGCGCTTCGCGCTCACACCCGGATCAAAACTGCTACGCCATGAAAGAAACTGCCAAAGATCAAAATAAAGACAGAGAGGCTTGTGATAACTGTGCTGATAACTGGAATCAAGACGGAGAGGCTTGTGAAAATCAGGCTGCTCACCGGAATCAAGACGGAGAGGCATGTGTCAAGAGAGATGAGTCATTGGATCGATATACACGCCGGAAGAAAGGACATGATTATCATGCGCCCTGTATCTATCATCTCATACTGAAGAAGAGGGAGGATGCCCAGGTTTTCGGTCATCTTACCGGAAGTCCATATATCCAGTCAGGTATGGAAGGTTGCGTCAAGATTGAAAAGACTGTCATAGGCACAGTAATTTCAAGATTCATATATAATCTGCCGAAACGTTACCCGATATTGAGACTACATCAATATATGGTAATGCCGGATCACGTCCACATTCTCTTGCAGGTATTGGAAAGATCGGAAAAAGCGTTGGGCTACTATGTCGCGGCATTGAAGGGAGAAATAAAAAAAGAATTGGAGAGGAGGTTGGGTAATGGCGATGTCTTTCAGAAGAATTATACAGATAGGATCATCCATCCGAGGCGTTCGCTGGATACCGTTTATAAATACATAAAAGATAATCCATATCGTCTGGCAGTAAGAAAGGCTTGTCCCGGTTTTTTCAGGAAAGTAAGAGATTTTGAGATAGAAGGGGAGCGGTATAATGCCTACGGAAATCTGTTTCATCTGAGGAATCCGTTTAAATCGGCAGTCATAGTGCACCGTAAGGACACTGATGAAGAATTTGCAAGGAAACAGGAGGATTGGCTTGGCTCAGTTATAGAAGGTGGAGTATTAGTATCGCCATTTATATCAAAGAGAGAGAAGGAGATTCGGTGTACGGCAGAATCTCTTGGTGGGCGGATCATACTGGTCAGCTCGGAGCCCATGGGAGAGCGGTTCAAGCCGGCAGAGCATGATTTCAATCTTTGTGCAGAAGGGCGGTTGCTCATCATCGCTCCACAAAAGCCCCTGGGAGAAGGGCTGACAAGAGCCATCTGTTACCGTCTCAATGCCCTTGCTGAAGCGATAGCAAAGCTATGATAGCTTTGCCATCCGGCTCATTTTTCGATTCGATTCGATTCGCGCTTCGCGCTTCGCGCTCACACCGGGATCAAAACGGCTGCGCCTTCTTCCCTTCTTTCGCTCGCTCTTTTCCAATTTCTTGCCGTTTGGAGGGCATAGCGCAGCCGTTTTGTTCCCGGTGTGAGCGCGAAGCGCGAAAGGAGCGGCAGGGAGATTCGCAGGAGGAGCAGGCGCGAGAGTGGCAGGGAGATTCGAAGGAGGAGCCAGAAGCGGAAGAGGGAGCGGAAGCGAGGAGCGGATCGGAAAGGAGCGGAGGGCGGAAGGAGAGAAAGATGGTTTTGATTTTGCGAATGTTGGGGAGATTGTGTAATTTTGTGGAATTTACAAGAGAATCTTATAATATTGACAATGGATAAGAAATTTAAACGCACGCTGATTACATCGGCGCTTCCCTATGCGAATGGTCCGGTACATATCGGGCATCTTGCCGGTGTGTATGTGCCGGCAGATATCTATGCCCGCTATCTTCGTCTGAAGGGTGAGGAGGTGATGTTTGTCGGTGGCAGTGATGAGCATGGTGTGCCTATCACGATAAAGGCTAAGAAGGAGGGCGTTACCCCTCAGGATATCGTTGACCGATACCATAATATCATCAAGGATTCGTTTGCCGAACTTGGCATCTCATTTGATGTCTATGGCAGAACTACGTCGGAAACCCACCGTAAGACGGCTTCCGATTTCTTCCGCACTTTATATGATAAGGGTGAGTTTGTGGAGAAAACGTCAATGCAGCTTTATGATGAGGAGGCGGGTGAGTTCCTTGCCGACCGCTACGTCACCGGCACATGTCCCCACTGCGGCAAGGATGGCGCGTATGGCGACCAGTGCGAGGCTTGCGGCACATCCCTCAATGCCACTGATCTGATCAATCCGAAATCCACCCTATCCGGAAGTGTCCCCGTGCTGCGTGAGACTTCCCATTGGTATCTCCCTCTCGACAAATGGGAGCCTACGTTAAGAAAGTGGATTCTCGAAGACCATAAGGAATGGCGTCCTAATGTGTATGGGCAGTGCAAGTCATGGCTCGACATGGGGCTTCAGCCGCGTGCTGTGAGCCGTGACCTTAAATGGGGTATCCCCGTGCCTGTGGAGGGTGCCGAAGGGAAGGTGCTTTACGTATGGTTTGACGCACCGATCGGCTATATCTCCAACACCATCGACGCCGATCCCGAGGGATGGGAGAAATGGTGGAAAGATCCGGAGACACGCATGCTCCACTTCATCGGCAAGGATAATATAGTGTTCCACTGCATCGTCTTCCCCGCCATGCTTATGGCACACGGCGGCTATAACCTGCCTGATAATGTGCCGGCGAATGAGTTCCTGAATCTGGAAGACGACAAGATCTCCACATCGCGCAACTGGGCTGTATGGCTCCATGAATATCTCCGCGAGCTTCCCGGCAAGCAGGACGTGCTTCGCTACGTGCTCACTGCCAACGCTCCCGAGGCAAAAGATAACAATTTCACTTGGAAAGATTTCCAGGCCCGCAATAATAATGAGCTTGTGGCAATTCTCGGCAATTTCGTCAACCGCGCTATGGTGCTCGTGCATAAATACTATGGCGGTGTGGTGCCCGTAGCCGGGGAATACACCGATGCCGACAAGGCAGTCGTGGAGGAGGTGCAGGCATCTGTGGCTGCTCTTTCCGACAACCTTGACCATTTCAAATTCCGCGAGGGCTTGAAGGATGCGATGAATATCGCACGTATCGGCAATAAATATCTTGCTGACTCCGAGCCGTGGAAACTGATAAAGACCGATCCGGAGCGCACTGCCACCATATTGAATGTCGCGCTTCAGATTTGCGCCAACCTGGCAGTGGTGTTCGAGCCGTTCACCCCCTTCATGTCGGCGAAACTTGCATCGCAGCTTCGTCTATCATCTCTCAATTGGGATATGGCAGGGCGTTTCGACCTCGTGTCAGACGGCATGGAGATCGGCAAACCCGAACTGCTGTTTGAGAAGGTGGAGGATTCCGTTGTCGAGGCACAGGTGCGCAAGCTCCAGGAGGCAAAGGAGAAGAACCTTCTCGACCAGTGGAAGCCTGCTGAGGTGAAGGCTGAGGTGGATTTCCCCACATTCGAGAAGATGGATATCCGTGTGGGCAAGGTGCTTGAATGTGAGAAAGTGCCCAAGGCAGATAAATTGCTTAAATTCAAGATTGATGACGGCATGGGCGGACGCACCATCGTCAGCGGTATCGCCAAATACTACAATCCGGAGGATCTTGTGGGTAAGGAAGTATGCTTCATCGCCAACTTCGCACCGCGCAAGCTGAAGGGCGTGGTTTCGCAGGGAATGATACTCAGCGCAGAGAATCCAGACGGTTCGCTCGTGGTGATCGGTCCTACGGGAGAAGTTCGTCCGGGTAGCTGCGTCGGTTGACGGGTACAATCCTGTCGGCGGTGCGCTGCAACTCGACGCCCCCCTTCAGATGAGGGAGAAGAGTCTCCCTGTCCGTGAGATAGAGTTTCAGTTTCTGCACTCTCGGAAATCTGTTGAACCAAGGGTCGATGCTCCCTATCCATTTTACCGACACGACATTTTCAAAATTATGGAATCCCTCCCATAGGGAGAATATCCGAGACTTGGCGACGGGCGCAACTCCAATGCGTCCGTCGCTAAATTTTGCGATACAGATATAATGGGCACGTATCCGGTTGTCGACATTCTTCCTTTCGCAATCCGAGGCATCCCCGGAGATAGAGATATGCCTGTGGTGGTGACGGTTGATCTCCGCCATGATTCTGCGGAACGCATCGCCATGAGAGGAGGTGTCGGTAATCCCCTTATGGGCGATATGGAGATGTATCATCTCGTGGATCACTACATCCTCCCATTCCTCCTGAGAGAAATCGAATACGGTGCTTATCCTCATCTCAAAGTCGAAGGCTTTCCTGATGATTCCCACTCTCTTTATCCTGTAGCACATCTTTCCGGAGAAGGTGCGTGCTTTGGTTAGGGTGAAGATGGGAGTGGGTAGATCGCCATTAAATATCTCGTCGTTGAAACGTAGGAATGTGCTGCGTATGAATGGTATGTCAGGTATCATTTCTGTATACACGGAATTTTTGATAAAATTACTGTTTTCTACTTGTAATTCTATAAAATTAATGTTAATTTTGTAAAACAAATAAGAAATATTTTCCCGAAGCATAATATCGTACTTAAATATCTTCTTTTTTACACTTAATTAACTGAAGTTTCGCAAGCTGCACTTCAGTGGTTTAAAGTTTATAGTTTATAGTTTAAGGTTTAAGATTTACGAAAATCCACGAATCTTTTCATTATACAAAATTTAATGATCATAAACCATAAACATTAAACCTTAAATTAATTAACCAAACATCATGGGGGTGATGCATAATAGCCCTTCTTTTGTAAAACATTAAGAATTATGGGAGTTTCAGTAGTAATCAGTACTTACAACTCATCCAAGAATTTGCAGAAAACGCTTGACTCTGTAAAGTGTTTTGATGAGATTATTGTCTGTGATATGGAATCGACAGACAATACTGTAGAAATTGCGCGCAAAAATGGAGTTCGCGTCTTGCCTTTCAAACGTAAGGAGAGAAACGATTTCATCAATGCCAAGAAATATGCCATTGGTCATGCCCGTCAGGAATGGATCCTTCTGTTGCATCCTGATGAACTCGTCCCCTCGGAGTTGCGTATATGGATTCATAAGTTCATAAGCAATCCCGGCAATGTGAGTGGTGTGTATGTTCCGCGTAAGACTTTTATATTCAACAGATTCCGTGAGGATTTATACCCCGGTTATGTCATGCGGCTTTTTGCTCGCGACTGCGTCTTGTGGACAGAAGATCCCAATGAAGACCTGCAGATTGATGGTGAGATATTTAAGGTGCCGTCAAATAAGCAAAATCTTGCGCTGATTCATGTTGGCAATTCTGTCGACAGCGTGTTTGACAGGGTGATGGCTCCGATTCCGATGCTTCAGCCGGATGATGAGAAAGTGACCGGTATGCAGGTGCTGCTCAGACCGTTCGGGACGTTCTTCTCGGAATATTTCGGTAAGGGTTCATTCCGATATGGCACTGCCGGACTGATTGCCTCCCTCAATGAGTCGATGGGTGAATTTTATAGGCTTGCACTTAAGTTTGAGAGGAGCAATCCGATCGATAATGAAACTCAAGGGTCTTCAAAAAAAAGGCATGAATTGTGATACGGAGTCAAAATTTTCAATAAAATTAATCCGACCGCTTAATTATTAAGTAAAAAGCAGTAATTTTGCAGTATGCAAAAGACTGCGTTAATACTTACTTCGGTGCTCGCTCTAACGGCGTGTGCCGGGAAAAAGACGGAGGTGGCGGCGTCAGACGACGTTGCCCCTGAAGTCGTGGTGAATTTTGATGCCGACAGCGCATATTCTTACGTTGAGCGTCAGGTGGCGTTCGGTCCGCGTGTTCCAAACACCGAGGCTCACCGCCGTTGTGGAGAATGGCTTGCATCAGAACTTCGGCGTCGTGGTGCCGACGTGACGGAGCAGCGTTCCGATCTTACGGCTTTCGACGGGACCGTGCTTAAGGCTGTCAATATATTGGGGCGGTTCAACACTGAATCGCCCGACCGCCTGTTGCTCCTTGCCCACTGGGACTGCCGTCCGTGGGCGGATCAGGATCCGAACCCCGACAACCGTAAAAAACCGGTGGATGGCGCAAACGATGGTGCCAGCGGTGTCGGCGTGCTTCTTGAGATCGCGCGTCAGTTGTCGGAGAAAGCTCCGGGGAAGGGTGTCGATATCCTTTTCGTGGATGCCGAAGACTGGGGCACGGAGGGGAGTGAGGATTCATGGGCATTAGGCGCACGATATTTCATGGAGCATCCCCCCGTCGAAGGCTATCTGCCCGATGAGGCTATACTGCTTGATATGGTAGGTGGGAAAGGTGCCGTGTTCTGCCGCGAATATTTCTCCGAACAGGCTGCCCCGCGTCTCGCACAGTCATTGTGGGGTATTGCCGCATCAAGAGGATATGGCGATCTGTTTCTTAATAAACTGGGAGGGGCAGTCACTGACGACCATGTGCAGCTTATAGAGAAGGGAGTGCCCGCTGTGGATATAATAGAGTATCATCCGGAGCAGGAGAGCGGTTTTAATCCGCATTGGCACACCGTCTCCGACAACATGGAGAATATCGACCGCGCCACACTAAAGGCAGTCGGTGAGACTGTGATGCAATATCTGATTACAAATTACTAAATATAATAAAGATAAATGGATTTTATAGAGGAACTTACCTGGCGAGGCATGGTCCACACGATGATGCCCGGTACAGACGAATTGCTTAAGAAGGGTATGACAACGGCTTATCTCGGTATTGACCCGACTGCCGATAGCCTTCATATCGGTCATCTGTGTGGCGTGATGATGTTGCGTCATTTCCAGCGTTGTGGTCATAAGCCGTTGGCTCTCGTCGGGGGTGCCACTGGCATGATCGGCGACCCTTCCGGCAAGAGTGCGGAGCGCAACCTGCTTGATGAGGCTACATTGCGCCACAATCAGGAGGCTATCAAACGTCAGCTTTCAAAATTCCTTGACTTTGAGAGCGATGCGCCCAACAAGGCAGAGATGGTGAACAACTATGACTGGACGAAAGACGTCACTTTCCTTGATTTCGCACGCGAGATCGGAAAGCATATCACCGTCAACTATATGATGGCTAAGGAGAGTGTGCAGAAACGCCTTAACGGTGAGGCACGCGACGGTCTTAGTTTCACGGAATTTACCTATCAGCTTCTCCAGGGATTCGATTTCCTTACTCTATATAAGGACAAGGATTGCAAATTGCAGCTCGGCGGCTCGGATCAGTGGGGCAACATCACTACCGGCACAGAGCTTATACGCCGTAAACTCGGCGGCGAGGCGTATGCCCTTACATGTCCGCTGATCACTAAGGCAGATGGCGGCAAGTTCGGTAAGACGGAGAGTGGCAACGTATGGCTTGATCCCCGCTACACTTCCCCGTATAAGTTCTATCAGTTCTGGGTGAACGTCAGTGATGCCGATGCAGAGAAATATCTAAAGATCTTCACGGCTCTCACCAAGGAGGAGATTGAGGCTCTCGTGGCTGAGCATCAGCAGGATCCTGGTCAGCGTCCGATGCAGAAGCGTCTGGCAAAGGAGGTGACAGTTATGGTTCACAGTGAGGATGACTATAATGCGGCTGTAGAGGCAAGCCAGATTCTTTTCAGCAATAAGGCTGACGAGATTCTTCACAATATAGATGAGAAGACGCTCCTTGAGGTGTTTGAGGGTGTACCCACATTCTCATTGCCGAAGGCTGACCTTGAGGCAGGTGTGCCGGTGCTTGATCTTCTTGCCACAAAGACAGGTGTATTCGCTTCAAAAGGTGAGGCAAGGAAGATGGTGCAGCAGGGTGGTGTAAGCATCAACAAGAAGAAAGTGACCGACCCCAACGCTGTCATCAATGCCGACGAATTGCTCAACGGAAAATATCTTCTCGCCCAGCGTGGTAAGAAGAATTATTTCCTATTGATAGCAGAATAACCTACCGGCTGGGGCTGGATCGTATCAGAATAAAATAAAGGCGCAGAGATGCGCCTTTATTTTTGCATAAAAATTTATTCTGATATGAAAAGATACGCAATACCATTCCGCCCCGCATCATCACGGAGCGATTTCGCCTGTAATGACGGGGAAGTGTCGATCGCCGATAATCTGATTGCAGATTTCTCAGAGAGCTCAGAGAACTCAGAGAGCTCTGGCTGCTCTGAAAACTCCGGCAGCTCTGAAGACTCCGGCGGAGTCAGGATGACTATGCCGCCGGCACCGGAGGCGGAGTTCCGGCTGAAATATGATGTGCTCGACGGATGGCACATTCACCCCGACATGCTCCCGTCGCGCCTCATGCCGAAGGGGGAGGGATCGGAAGCCGGATGGGGGAAGATCGCTTCGGCTGTTCTCGACCGGTTCCGTAAGGATGCAAGGCGACAGAACCTGTTTACCGAGCCATTTTTCGTGATATGCGCATTGAGGCTGAAAGGTGGTGAGCGGATCATGCCGTCGCCCACTATGTTGATGATCCCAAATTCCGAATCGGCTCCCGTGGCAGGTTCTACCGACTTCTCCGCCGACGAGATGAGGATGAGCGTGGCGGCTGCCGTCTGTCGGCTGCAATGGCGTGTGAGGATTCCGGATACGTTGCGCGATTTTGAGGAGGTGACGCATGTAGATATCCTTGTAAGCGATGAGATGCCGTTGTCCGATCGCAAATCAGAATGGAAAAGCTATCATCGTCTCTCGTTTGGCGGTTTCACCCATTCCCTCAGTCCGGATGGGGGGTGCGGAGAGAGAAGGATTACGGAAGATGCGCTTGTGCAATGCTGGCGACAGGAGCCGATGGATGAGGCGGATATGCTTGCCGCCATGCTTACTGCAAAGGATTACCGCGTAATTATGGAGATACCGGTGGAGAATGCGCGTTCGGTCGAGGAATGGGAGGATGTGGTGTTCAATTGCGGAGGACTGTCAAGTCTGTCGGCAAAGACACCCTATCGTCCCGACTATGCCCATCTGTCGGAAGTCGAGGCTGCCGGAATGACGGATATCTCCGGACGTGCCACTCTCTATGATTTCTCCATGATTTCACCGCTCCCGTTCGCACTGAGCCAGACTGCCCCATACGCCGACACGTCAGGATATGCACCCCGTTGGGTGTTCCATCCCGATCCGGAGGCACGTCAATATCTGTTTGAGCGTGATGGAGTCGTGCGGACTCTTCCCCTTTGGCGGCATCCCCATCTATATGGTTCGTACTACTGGTGCGGACTCGACCGTGATTCTGATTCTGACGTGAGGGTGGTGGATGATGAGGAGTTGATTTCCGGTTCATTATCCATAGCTGCACGTCGCCGTAGCTATCCCGGTGGTATCTGGCGGTCGTCGGTGGGGAGCTGCCTGCATTTCCCTGATTCGCTGTCGATGCAACTGCATGTGGGAAGGATCATTACCCTCGTAAGGGCATTCCGGTCATCCGGACTTGTGGCTACGACTGCCCCTACCGTCTATGCCTTCACCACAGATGGCGTATTCCTGCTCAAAGAGATGGAGGATGCCACATTCCGTGATGCCGGATTGGTATGCGGCTACGTCCCGAAGGATGCCGGCGCTGTCGAGTCGTTGGGACGTGGTGTGCGGTTCACGACCGCGTCAGGCGAGGTGGTGACGATAGAGGGCACATCGGTAAGGTTAGGGAACGCCACGGATAGACTCACCGGTGGCAGTGCGATAGGCACGATAGCTTATAAGGCGATTGATACCGCGAAAGAATGTCGGCTTGTGACGCGACCATTGAAATTCGGTGATTCCTCACGCAGCAAATGGCTGTGGGGAGTGGAAGCGGATGGCGACTACGACAGAAGCCGCATGATGATGACCGTATGGGGGAGCGTGAATCTGCGCGACTGGTACTGGATTGGAAGCGGAAGAGGTGGCGCGATAGGGTTATACGGTGCAGGGAGTCGTTATTGGCGGGTAGAGATGCGCCTTATGCTCAATCCCGGTGATAACATTCAGGGACTGCGTTGCTCCCTTCGATAACAAAAAAAGCATGGAGCGGAAGCCCCATGCTTTTTTTATGCTATTCTAATAGAATGGATTCGATTAGAGTTTCGGACCTGCAGCCACGAGAGCCTTGCCGGCAGGATTGAACTCGAATTTCTTGAAGTTCTTGATGAACATCTCAGCGAGCTTAGTAGCCTTCTCATTCCAAACAGCAGCGTCAGCGTAAGTGTCGCGCGGATCAAGGATGTTGGGATCTACACCGGGAAGTTCAGTAGGAACAGTGAAATCGAAGATAGGAATCTGCTTGGTGGGAGCAGAAAGGATAGAACCGTCGAGGATAGCGTCGATGATGCCACGAGTGTCGCGGATAGAGATACGCTTGCCTGTACCGTTCCAGCCTGTGTTTACGAGATAAGCCTTAGCGTCGTTAGCCTGCATCTTCTTAACGAGCTCCTCAGCATACTTAGTCGGGTGGAGTTCGAGGAACGCCTGACCGAAGCAAGCAGAGAAAGTAGGAGTGGGCTCAGTGATGCCACGCTCTGTGCCGGCGAGCTTGGAAGTAAAGCCGGAGAGGAAGTAGTACTGAGTCTGCTCCGGAGTCAGGATAGACACGGGAGGCAATACGCCGAATGCGTCAGCAGAAAGGAAGATCACGTTCTTAGCGGCAGGACCTGCAGAGATCGGTTTAACGATGCTCTCGATGTGGTCGATAGGATAAGATACGCGAGTGTTCTCAGTCACGCTCTTGTCAGCGAAATCAATCTTGCCATTCTCGTCAACAGTGACGTTCTCGAGAAGAGCGTCACGACGGATAGCTTTGTAGATATCGGGCTCGCTCTCCTTGTCAAGGTTGATAACCTTAGCGTAGCAGCCACCCTCGAAGTTGAAGACGCCGTTATCGTCCCAGCCGTGCTCGTCGTCACCGATGAGAAGACGTTTCGGGTCAGTAGAGAGGGTAGTCTTGCCTGTGCCGGAGAGACCGAAGAAGATAGCAGTGTTCTTGCCCTCTTTGTCAGTGTTGGCAGAGCAGTGCATAGAAGCGATGCCCTGCTGGGGAAGATAGTAGTTCATCATGGAGAACATACCCTTCTTCATCTCACCGCCATACCAAGTGTTGATGATAACCTGCTCACGAGAAGTAGTGTTGAACACAACGGCAGTCTCAGAGTTAAGACCGAGCTCCTTGTAGTTCTCAACTTTAGCCTTTGAAGCGTTGTATACAACGAAGTCAGGCTTGAAGTTCTCGAGCTCCTCAGCAGTAGGAGCGATGAACATATTTGTCACGAAATGAGCCTGCCAAGCCACTTCCATGATGAAGCGCACAGCCATGCGGGTGTCTTTGTTTGCGCCGCAGAAACGGTCAACCACGTAAAGTTTCTTGCCGCTGAGCTCTTTGATGGCTATCTCTTTGACAGCTTTCCAGCACTCCTCGGAAGCCGGCTTGTTGTCATTCTTATATTCTTCTGTAGTCCACCATACTTTGTCCTTTGAGTTGTCGTCAAGTACGATGAATTTGTCTTTGGGTGAACGGCCTGTGTAGACGCCTGTCATCACGTTGACAGCACCGAGTTCAGTCACTGTGCCTTTCTCAAAGCCCTCGAGAGAGGGATCTTCGGTTTCAGCTTTGAAAAGCTCCTCGTATGAGGGGTTGTAGATTACCTCTTTGACATCTTTGATGCCATACTGAGCCAAATCTATCTGTGCCATAATTGAATATATAAATTAAGAGTTTGAAAATTGTCGTAATCTTCGGGCGCATGGCGCGTATTTTCCACGGCAAAATTAACTATTTTATTTGATAAAACCCTATTAATTGAAGAAAAATTTCAGTATTTAGTGTTAATTAGTGTGAAATAGGCAGAGTTAGGCAATCTCACGGATGCATCCTTCATCGCTTTTGGTGTATAGCATAAGCAAGAGACAGCCTTGGGGGTCCGTCTCTTGCCGTAGAACCTGATGCCGCAGATGTATCATACATGTTGAATCCGACGCGGTGTCTCACTGATGCTTGTCGGTTGCATGCTGTGTCTGCTTCTGCTTATGAAAGGATTATATGAAGCCCATGTATGTCTGATCAGTCATTTCCGCTTCGTGTGACTGTCCTGACAAAACAGGCGTCTTGCCCTCCGCCGGTGTTGGCATAGTATAGCACATTTACGTCAAATGTGAAGTAATTGAAGTCTAAGGCATAAGCGATGGCTCCGTCATTGGTATCGGTGGTTGCGTTCCATTGGAGGAATTCCCCGGGTTTAACCTTATTCCTTGCCCAATAGACTGCGCCTGTTTTACGGTATAGGGAAACAAAAAGAGGAGCGTCTTTTGAAAATAGAGATGACTTGGGCTCAAAGCTTGTGCTGGCATATCTGAGGATGCCCTTGTTTATATTCTTTTCATCCTCAAGATAATTTTTTGTTCCCCACACACTTATGTAATAACCTTGTTTCCTATGTCCGAATCCTGATCTGCCTATAGGAAAGAAGATGTTTCTTCCATTATATGAATCAGTAGGTTTGTCACGGTTCCAATAATATGCGAACACACCTCTCATCCCTTTCTCATTTGCCTCCGGGGATGTATCCCGTCTGTACCATCCGTATGCCATGTTTATGTCAGACTGTGTCTCTGTCGCTCCGTCTGCATACAGCACTCCGTATCCGAACTGCACATGATCTGAAAGATAGAGTTGTTCGAAATCCCTGACTGTCGCGGTCTTTGTGGTCTCATCAGTAAGGCCGTCACGGTCAAATCCATTGTCATTACTCTTTATTCCCGACCATGTTTTCTTGGTGCTTTTAAAATTCCCATTTTCATCAGTTATCTGAAATTCCTCCGGAGTCTGGTCAATGAATTCATTGTCCGTTGGAGTGGTGTAGAATTCTACTCCTCCATGGCTGTATGCATTGTTGATGGCATCTATCGGGTCTTCTGAGTTTCCGAACTTAAATAAGGAACCCTCATCTCTCGGATCACTCGCCATGAGATTTTTGCTGATCATGTTGAATGTGTTCCATTTGGTGGTTGTAGATGTCGTGGTCGGAATGGCATTTTCTCCTTCGCCGACCAGAGGATATTGTTTGCCTTCGTAGGCAATGTCTTGCGGGGCATATCCTTGTCTTACAAATATGAGGTGGGTGCAGGTGTAGTTATGATACTTTATTCTCACCACTGCGTTCTTATTACCGGTACTCATGCGGTTGAACCGGATATTGAAATCAATGTCACTGCCTGTTGAACCGGATGTGGTTTGTTTTCCATCAAGAGTTATGAAATTGGCATCACCGATAATCTCGGCTTTCCAGGGTCCGCGTGATTTGATTATTTCGAACTTTGCGTCCGCCTCATCGCTTGAGAGATACATCATTCTGACGTGGAATGGAGCGAAGTTGCCGTTTTTGCGATATACCCCTTTCGGATTAACCACACGCCGTACCTGTACTACGTTTATATCTGCATCTTTCGTGAGCGTTTCTGTACCTCCTATTTTCCGGATAGTGGCGGTGATTTTCACGCGGGCCACACGCTGATATCCGACAAATGGATTATTGCCTGAATATCCGGTCTGTTTCACCATTATCTTGGGACGTGTGAAGAGAGGAATTGAAAAACTATACTTCTCTCCATCTTTTTTATAAGAGAATTTGTCAATTTCACCTTGCGCATCATCCTTAATGATTTTGTCTTCCATATATATGCGCCGGTCGCGGGCCATACCTCCGTTTGCGCCTGTATAATACTGGTTGTTGATATTATGTGCGCCTTTGTTATATCCCGGAAATGTATTTCCGGAAGCATCGATGTCGGTAATTACAATCTTGTCTGTCTGTCGCAAGGAAAGGAACCCATTACCGGGGTCTCTATTGTCCGGATCTTTATATGGATCGGGATTGTCCCCGCTCGGCGTGGTTGAGGTTAGAGGCTTTTTGCTATCGTTTAGATCCTCAACGCCCAGGCCTGTAGGATACCACGGATTTTCGGTGATTTCAGCCTTCATCCCGGTGACTTCATACCCTTCCGGTGGAATATATTTGAATGGAAGGGTTGCATCATGATTATATAGATATGATACATACCAAGGATTGGGCACATCAAAACCGGGCTCTTCGTTATAGTCGATATGCCAGTCGTAGTCGTTGCCGTTGCCACGGAGTCTCAGTGTGAGTTTGTAGTGATAATTGCGTTCTGCATCACAATTTACAGTGACATCCTTACCGATCATGAATCGGTATTTGATATCATAGTCAGCAAGATTGGAATTGTCGTTGGATTTGTAATGTGCTACAACTTCAATATATGTTCCGAATTCCTTGCCATCTTTTTTTATATCGGCTCCGGCAACACTTCCTGTGTTTATATCAAAATGAGGGATCTTGCTTTCGCCTTCAGGCAGATCTCCTTGCATGTTTTCATAAAAGTAGAGGGCGTTGGCATCTTCATTATGGAAATTTTCCTGACCGTTCAGATACGGATCACCCTTTGTGATGCATGGCCATGAAATATATTCAATATTTTTGGATTCGGTGTCAGGGTTTTCTTTATCTGTCAGATATGATATCGACTGATTGTTGCTTTCATTTTCCAGTAGATCCTCTTTTTTTTTGGCGGAATTATTATAGTCGGTCTCGTTTTCATTGTTGGAGGAGGCTGCTCCGAAACCGAGCGTGCAATTCTTGGTTATATCATAAATTCGTGCTTCCTTTATATACACATATATGTTTTCGCGTAAGCCGCTGCCATCAAAATCTATTGTAATTTTTGATGCACACCGACGAAGCCATGCACGCAGTTTGATGCCGGGACGGTTTATTTGTACCTTTTGGAAGGAAGAGGAACTCCTTGGAGGGTCTGCATTTTCCGATGCAAAATATCCGAGCATCTCTCCATTATTGGCGATGTCGGAACTGTCCCATTCCATTTTCATGCCTCGCAATCCATCAAGAGTATTGCAATCGGTTTTGTTATTCTGAAGGAATTCCATTGTGCCACCCTTGATATTGGCTACAGCTACGATATAGTATTCTCCAAATGGAAGGGTGAGACTGATGCCGTTGACGGATTTTGTCGTTGTTTCGGCAGATGCGCCGTTGCTGGCATTTGTGTCATCTCTTTCTACATCAGCAACTGTATAATCATTTAAATTTATCTCGTTTATGTATTCCTTTCCATCTCTGTCTTTAAGCAGAATACCATCCTTGTCATAGACGAGGATACAGAGGTCGTTAAGTTTGTCAAGAATTTTTCCATCAGTTCCTGAGGCACGGGTGAGGTCTCCTTCCGAAAATGGGGAGAAAGAGGCTTCAAGCGAGACAGTTGTTTCACCATCACGGAAGTTGTCTGAAAATCCGAGTCCGTCATCCACACATCCGTGAAATACAATTGTCATGAATACGAGAAGCAATGGATATGTATGTTTTATATATCGTGTCATATTAAAGATTTATAATCTTTTTTGATTCTTATTATTCAGAGGGTTGGGTTGTGTCTTTCTCTATAAATTTACTTACAGAGTCTATCCCGGAACAGTTTTTGCCTGTATGGTCAGCTTTCTGATAAGTGAGGACAATCACATCCTGACCTATGAGACGTTTATCTTCTGTAGTAGGCTCTTTGCCTAATTCCTTTCTGATCTGTTCTTCTGTTATTTTTTTTATTTCTTTCCGTGATTTCTCATACCAGAATGTTTTGGATTCCTCATCCCATGATTCTACCAAAAGTCGATTGGTGTTGTCGCCTTGTTTGAAAATCATTCTTCCTTCCGGATCTATTACAACAGAGGAGTGGTCATGATTGTGTTGCAGACGACGGTCATTATACTTGTCTTTATGATATGTGATGGATGTCAGACCGGAATAATCGGTCACTTCCCTTGTGCTGCAGTTTTCAGAATTGTCATCCTTTTCTGCATAATTTGTCAGAATTTTGCATCCTTGTGCATCCTTTAGCCATATCTCCGCATTTTTAATGTCGCCGTCATTGCCTAATACGATTGCATAATAGTCATTTTTTTCAGTTTTCAGTTTGTTGCCATCCTTGTCTTTCGGCCATTCCTTATCTTTCATATAATCAAGGAAAAAGTCAGGAAGATTACCTTCGTTGTTGGGATATAGTTCTTTATCCGGGAGGACCATGAGGTCGCCGCGTTCGTCGCGCATCAGTCCGAGGTCATAACTGAGCGACACTGAGGCGTAGGGCTGCACATCTACCCGGCAGTCCATTGAAGCCGTCATGCCGGTGATGGTGAAGCGGTAGATGTTGTTGCGCTCTATGTTGTAGCGGCCGGGTTTATCTTTTTCTGCCTGAGCATCGTTTTTATTTGCCGCTTCTGATCCGTTGGTGGAGAAGTAGATGTTGCGCTCTTTCTGTGCCATTTCCCATTCTTGCTCTCCATCTTGGGAAAAACCTTCCGGTTTCTTTAACTTCACAGAGATGAAAGTGACATCATATTCTGATATATTATTTTGCTCATCACTGATATTCCGGTATTCCGGCACGTAGGCAATCCAGCGTTTCGTGTATTTGCCATCTGTCCCTTTGGTTCTTCTCATAGGAATGGAGATATAGTCATAGTCGTCTTTCCTGTCGGGAAGGTGCAATTTGTGGATAAAATCTTTATCCCAGTCATAATCATGAAAATAGTCGGAGTGCTGCAACGCATCCGGTGCGCAGAAGCCTTTGTAATTGACCTTATCAATTATGACGGTATCGAAGTCGGCAACCGGATTGTCAAGTATTACCTCCACCTTCGCCATAGCACGCAGGAGAGGTAGGGGTGTGGGTTTGGTTGCGTTGTTCTTGCTCAGGTCAATGCGGATATTGCCGTGTATCTTGCCATCCTTTATGTCGGAGGGATCCACATAATCGGTCAGGTCATAGCTCCTGACACCATAGAATGGCATCAGTTGTTTATGTTCTATACTTAGCCATGTGCCGTCGTCAAGAGAGGTGATTTTGTCGAACTGTGCATAGGCATGATTGCAGATGTCGGAGATGGTGGTCTTCTCTTTCACGAGCTGATATTCTCCGGTGGTGACTTCCGCAGCTACTTCCGGATATTTAGGCCAGTTGGCGAGCACAACTATCTTGAATTTCAGCGGAAGACCTGCGGGTGCCTCGCCGAGCAGTGAGTAGGTGTAATTTATGGCAGAACCATTGCTCTCCGTTGATGAGAACAAGGGGCGGGTCATCGGTTTGAATGTGGCTATGTATGTGTTGTCCTTATCCTGCTCGCCTGTCTTGTCAGCTGTGAAGAAATATATCCGGTAGTTGTCATTCGGGATGTCGATATAATTCTCCAGCCCCTCGCCTGACTGGAATGTACCGGCATCTGTGCCGTCTGCGGCACGGGAGGCACCCTCCAGCCCTATAGTTATGCTAAGTGTAGGCATGACGTCATGCTCCGGTTCCGGATTGTCAAACCGGTCGGAGGCACATCCCGCCATCATCAAGGCAGCTACAGGTAATATAAATTTTCTCGGATTCATTTCATTGATGATTCATTAATTCAGGTCGGTGGGGTTGAGCACCACGCGCCATGAGTTGATGATGATTGTTGTTGCGAGCCAGCGGTTGTTCTCGTCGAGGAAGAATGTCATGTTGTATTCATCCTGACGGTCGAGATATTCCTGGTCGCTCATCTCACGGTTGTAGTTACCTTTCACGAGCAGGGCGTAGTCGATTATGGGGATACGAGCCACGAGATTGTCCTCACCCGCTTTGGGGTGGGTCTTGCGGATTACGAGCACCGGCTTCGCATCCTTCGTCCAGTCGCGCTGCATGAGCCGGCTCACGGTCAACTCCGCCACAGCCACCTTCACGTCGGTAATGGCGCGTGAGCCGTCGCCGTTCTCCGGGAGGTCTACACCGGCGGAGCCGGAATACTTGCTCCATGCGTGATAAGTGATCTTCTCATCCTGCCGCATTGAGTTGTCGTGGTTCAGCCAGCCGTTGTTGTCCTCGATTTTGAAGGAGAAGTCGTCGGCATCAATATCCTCACCGGAGAGGTGCTGGAGCACGATGCGGAATACGTTGGTATCCTTCATAAGGGGCATTATATAGGTGTAGTCGCCGCCGTCGGGATTCTCCGGTAGCGAGACGTTGAGGGTGCCATGGAAGAGATGGTGTAGGTCATCGGTGGATACGGCACCATCCTCGGGATGGGATGTGCGGTTTAGGCGGCAGTGGAGCAGTTCGGGTGTCTCGCCGTTGGAGATCTCCGGTACGGTGAACGACTCACCGTTGTCGAGACCGCACCAAGCCATGAGGCTGTAGTCGCCGGCTTCGAGAGGGAGTATTATCTCATATCCCTCCTGAGCGAGATGGTCGCCGCTGTCGGTGGTCTGCCAAACGAGTTTCCCCTCGTCGGAGAATACGTATAGATGCACTGACTTCACCTCATGGGGGAATGCATCGGCGAATTTCATGTTCATGTCATAACGGAAACGGAGATGGTATCTGACTTCGCAGTCCCCCTCCTCGTCATATATGGCATTGTCGCATGATGCGAGGGTCATGCTTGCCACGATAAAGGTGGCAGCCGCCATGAAACGTTTGATGTAGGTTCTTATGTTCATTTTGCTGTATCTTTTTCCTGTTGTTTTTCTTTCCCCGGCTTTTGGCGGGGTGATTCAGTGAGGGGAGGGGATATATGGTGAGGCGGGAGAGCCGCCGTTGATTTCAGATTTGGGGACCGTAAGGCTATTCTTACAGGCTGGATTTAGAATCGAACCTTTGGTCCGATCACTCAACACAAAAAGCATTTGTATCGGCTGTATCGGTTGAAACAGTTGAAACAGCTGAAACAGTTGAAACAGCTGTTGCGGTTGTAGTTTTTAAAGAGCGGGTCGCTCTATGGTTGTGTGGGAGAGGGGAGGTAAGCCGACGGGGACAGGCGGAGCGAGTCTCCGCCGGCTTCTGTTGGTTAGATTACCGGTTGCCATCGGCAATCGGTAAGGAGAGTTTCAATGATGATTACCAATCGAGAGAGACATTATCATTTTTGACAATACGCCAAGAGAGAATGTTGAGGCGTGCACCAAGGAAATAGGCTGTTGGTGATGGTTTCTGAGGAATGATATTTTCCCAATCCTTGTGGTCTTCATCAAACTCGTATGAAAGAACAGGTGTGCCAAGACCATATACGGTGTTGAGAGAAACTTCATATATATGATTACGGACTACACCGTATTTAAATGGCGTCTCATCTGCTGATACACCGGTTTTCCCGAGATGATCAAGTTCGTGATAGTAGTAGGTGTCGCCACCATCCCATACTTTTGTTCCACCAATAGATTCAAGAGCGTCATTTACTCCTTTTTGATCAACCGGGACATAGACGTTATTCCCTTCATCATTTTTCATTTGCTTGTAGAGCTGCTTTCCGTCCGTTTCATCGTACTTCCCTGGAAGCAAATTTACATAACTGAGGTATCTGGGACTTGTTTCTGCTGTTGTATCTGCCATGTCAGCCACAAGTGCAGGGACAAGTTCCAAGTCTGCTGTTGTGAGAGGGTTGAATTTGTAGGCGGTTGATTCAGATTCAATTAT
Source organism: Lepagella muris (assembly GCF_004793975.1). Lineage (NCBI taxonomy): Bacteria > Pseudomonadati > Bacteroidota > Bacteroidia > Bacteroidales > Muribaculaceae > Lepagella > Lepagella muris. Next base: position 93,520 of record NZ_SRYB01000006.1, on the reverse strand, counting down.
GCTTCCGTCATCAGGGTTTACAACGGGAGGATTCTCTGTATCAGTTATCTCCAAAAAGAAGAACTGATTTACATTGGGTTCGAACATGGCTGTAAGCACATTAGACTTAGTGTATTTCCTACCTCCCCATTCAGCAAGGTCAACGGGAGTAGCAGTAGCATTGTCTGCTTCATTGTCAAGGGTGACAAGTTTTGCCTTTAGATATACGAGTGTGCGGTTTGATGTTTTTGTATTAGGATCATAGTCATTCTTGAAACCTTTAAGATTGTCGGAATCGCCTGCATTTTCAAGACAGTATGCCGTATATTCTTTATAATCCTGTTTTTCTCCTTTACCATCACCAAATTTGCGGCTCGGATAATCATGTCTGTGTTTAGCAAGATTAACGTTTGTAGGATTAACTGCCCAGTATGAACGATGATTAAGCTGATCATTCCAACCTGTGAATATCTCAGTCCAGTTGTCAACTTTCTTGAAAAGATAGCTCTTGTCTGCTGTCCACCAAAGATCCCAGTTTTGGAATATTACATATATCTGCTTAGCATCATCCTTGTCACTTTCGAGAAGAGGCTTTTTAGTGTTCTTATCTGTAAGTGCCACTGCAATGTATCCTGTTTCTTTTGTAATATTGCCGTCGTTATCTTTATATTGTAGAGTTATGTCGTTGAAAAATTTCATGCTACTGCTATCCCAATCTTGGGTGACACGGACTTTAGCGACAACTCTCTCTACATATACATCTACAGGATGGGTTTCCGCAAGCTCTCTGGTGCTTTGAATGTCAGTGTCTTTGATATCTACAGCTACACCTTGGTTTTTGTCAAAGCCATCATTGTAGAAGGCAGAACTTGTCATTAGGAACCCATTTTGAGTTGCAGCAGCCTCTTTGTTTACAATACCTGTAAGTTCATGGAGTGAAAAATTTTTCTCATTTTTCAGGTCTTCTATCCCATCGAAATTGACAATAGCAACCATTTTCTTGATCTTGTCTGGTGAACCATTTTCAAGATTGGTGTTGATGACGATAACAGCGTTAAGAATCTTTTCAACATTAGGCATATTGACGGAATCTTTTGGAACAGAGATATCATTCCCTTCGCAGTTGTAATAGTTCTTTCCTCCAAAAGTGATAGGAGCCGGGTTTCCTTCTTCATCGAAGAAGTAGAAACGGAGGGATTTTACATTGTTCTCTCCATAGTATCCCTCTTCAAAATCACCGTTTTGATCACCGGCAGCACGGGTGCTGGGAGAGACATTCCGGATTGAGACCGACATGTAGCGGGGATCACCCTCTTCTGGAGTGAGTGGTTTGTCGGGTATCACCTCCTCAGAGGAGCAGGCGGTGAGGGCGAGTGCGCCCATTATACCCATGAATAATTTTTTCATTTTCATGTTGTTTGTGTTATTTGTTATTTTTATTTATTATTCTCTTTCGTTTATTTTAATTCTATCTTTGTTACCTTTTGTTGTTTGTTGGCGCGTATGCGTGCGATCTCATCGAGGGTGGCACGGGAAGCGGGTATGGAGGAGGCGTCCTGCATCAGCTGCTCGGCACGGTCGTAGTCTCCCTGTATGAAGGCGAGAGATCCGCGTGCGTAGATGGCTTCGGGTGAGTTGCCTGCGCGGCTGAGATACTGTTCCGCAGTGGTGTAGTCCCCGCGTTGGAGTGCGGCATTGGCGGCGTTGATGTTGGCGGTCTCGTTGTCAGGGTACATCCTTACGGCTGTCTCAAACACCTCGTTGAACTCGTCGCTGCCGGGCTGGCAGGCGTTGCCGAGGAGAAGGAACTCGCGGAGCGTCAGCCTGCTGGGCTTGGTGCGCATCGTCTCTCGTATCTTATTGATGTCGTCGGTGCGGTTTATCTCGTATGTCACGCGGTATTCCGTGTGGCGGAGTGCCGGATAGTAGGTCTGGAGCATGAAGCGGTATTCCTCCGGATATCTTTTCTTGATGAGAGCCTCCTTGGGGTCGGGTTCCATGTCGGAGTCTATGAGCGCGAGTATCTCGCTCTTGTGGTCAATGTTTGATCTCTCCACGAATCGTCGGAGTCCCTCCCAGTCCTCCGGCTCATAGTCGGTGGATATTATGTCGCCCTTGAAATTGTAGAGCTGGTTGAGATACTTCTTCAGAGCGGCGGTACGTCCGATCGCGAGGTCTGTATTGTGAGAATAGGGGCTCTCCGGTGAAGCGAAGCCCTTCAGCCACACTCCTGTGATTGTCACGTCCTTGTCGTTGAGCACGGTGTCGATAGACGACTGTATCTTCAGCAACTCCTGCGGGTTGCGGCGGTAGTTGGGCTCGATGTTGGTCTTGTCGACGATGAAGTCGATGTATGCTGCGCCCTCGAGGGTCTCCACCACCGGACCGGTGTCCTTCGCCTCGAAATATATGATCTCCGGGATACCGGGCATCGGCTGGAAGTATGTGGTCACGGGATCGACACGTTCCTCTATCAGGCAGTCGGCACATCCGTATAGACGGCGGCGCAGCACGAGCTGCGAGTTTGCCATCCAGTCCTGATAGGGGGTGAGTGTGTGATATGGCAGGTCGGCGGGACGGTTTCCGGATCTGATTATCTCCTCCACTCCACGGCTGAGGGGCTGGCGGTCATGGCGCAGGTACTGGAGGTAACGCTGACGTCCGTAGACGCCGACGGAGGGTAGGAAGATGGTATCCCCCTGCTCTGAGAGTATCATGGGGGTAAGGATCTGGGCGCGTGCGCTCTGCACGTCGGTGGGTGTCAGGTCGAGTTTCATGTCAACGGCGATGTAGTCGCCGTGACGGTCGAAGGATATGCTGTCGACTCCGACAGGCGATATCCCCTTCGCGGAAGCCGTGCAGATGCATGCCGCCGCAGATAGTGTTATGATGGCCTTGTTCATTTCTGTCAGTGATTGGGATGGTTGCGAGGTTATCAGACGTTTTCAATCAGAAAAGGTATACGAGGTTGATTGCAGCCTTAGTCACGCCGAAATAATTGTGGGGCTTGTTCTCCTCGATCTTCTTTCCGCATCCGGAGCAACGGAAGCGGTCGAAACGGGTGTAGGTCCAACCTATTCCGATCTCCCCCTCTATGTTCCAGTGTTCGGCTATTGCCCATGCATATCCGTAGGCGACACCGAGACCTCCGAACCATCCCTGGTAGCGGGTATCCTTAAGTTTCTTGAAGTCTGTTCCCAGGAAAGAGAAAGGGATGTCGATACCGCCGACGTTATACTGTCCGCCGAGCAGGTGCGCACCGACGAAGTGTCCGGCGAATCGGTCGCAGAACCAGTATCTGATTTCCGGCTGCACGACCCAATGCTTCCACTTGCGGTCGTGTGAGAGGTTCCAGGTGTTGAATTGTCCGGATACGTCAATTGTCCAGCGTGGCGCGAGTGCCACTTCTGCCGCAAGGTTAGGGTTTAAGAAGGCATCGCTAAGGAGGTTTGTCTTCAGGGCTACCTCTTGTGCCTTTGCTCCGCATATCCCGCAACAGAGGAATAATAGGAATGTTAAAAATTTGAATTTCATCGGGGATGGTTATTTGTCAGAAAAGTGTCGACAATATGTATCGTAGAAATCGTCAATATAGTGTGCCGACATTGGATGCCGGGAAGTGCTATGTGAGGATGGAGTATATATATGAAGTATCGGCTTGCGGTGTGTGAATCGCAAACAGATTGACGTTGAATTGATAACTGCTTGATTTATAACAAATTGATAGTCGGGGGGGGGTAAAGCAGGATTTTCCCTCCGATCGCCGATTGATGGATGTCGGTTTGTGTGCTAAAAATGTCATAACCCCTTTTATCTGTATGGATGTAAGCAAGTGATATCTTATAATTTTACATTATTTAAGTTTCGCAAGTTTTTCAACTTGCTTTACTTAAATGGTTTAAGGTTTAATGTTTATGGTTTAAGATCATTAAATTTTGTATAATGAAAAGATTCGTAGATTTTCGAGAATCTTAAACCTTAAACTGTAAACTTTAAACCACTGAAGTGCAGCTTGCGAAACTTCAGTTACATTATAAGTTAATCTCAGAAGACTTGCAAGATGTGCAATAAATCCGGTGCAAAGGTAGTGATAATTTCGTTCCTGAGCAAATAAAATTATAAATTTATTTAAAATTTTTTAATCTTTGCCATAGAAGTCACTTAAATGGTTTATGGTTTAAGGTTTAAGGTTTATGGTTTAGGGTTTAGGGTTTAGGGTTTAGGGTTTAAGGTTTATGGTTTAAGGTTTAAGGTTTATGGTTTAAGGTTTAGGGTTTATGGTTTATGGTTTAAGGTTTAGGGTTTATGGTTTAGGGTTTATGATCATTAAATTTTGTATAATGAAAAGATTCGTGGATTTTCGAGAATCTTAAACCTTAAACTATAAACTTTAACCCACTGAAGTGCCGCTTGCGAAACTTCAGTAAGATTGTGGTGGGGTCAGAATGGGGAGATACGCCGGATGCCGACAGAGAGAGGAGGAGAGGAGTTGAGGTCGGAAAGGAGCAGATCGGCGCGTTGCCGCCATGTGGGTGCGGCTGCCGGAAGGGTTACGGATAACCAGCCGTGGAGCACACGGCAGATTATGTATTCCCTGGCAGTCTCCTGTATGCGAAGTATGGCGGCGGAGTGCAGTCGCTTGTCGGTGATGTGCAGCGTGGGATCGATGGCTGCGATGGGTTGTGCAACGGCTGCCAGACTGCCGGCGACCTCACTGAAGGCAAGGTCGATCAGGTTGTTCACCCGATGGATGTTCTCTCCTTCGCAGATGTCGAATGTCTGGTGGAGCCTGTGATCGGCTCCTTCTTCTGATGCTACATCGGCTGCTATGTATGCAATTTCTGCGATTGCAAGATGCAGCGATTTTCGTGGGAATAGGATTTTCATGATTTTTTTTTGATTATAAGTAGTCTTAGTGGTCCAAGAAGTCTTAGTGGTCTTGGGACTTCTTGGACCTCTTGGACTACTTGGACTTCTTGGGCTTCTTGGACTTCTTGGACCTCTTGGACTTCTTGGACTACTTGGGCTCTGCGATGATTCTCACGGGGCGGAGTCGCTTGTTGATTGCTTCGGAGATTACTTTCAGGCAGACGTCGGCAAGAGCGGTGTATTGCTGGCTGTCGGGCTTGTTGGTTATCGCAAACCATTCTGCCACGGTTGTGCTGACGATGTACTGGTGGGCTGCCGAGGCGATCGTGTCGGTGGTGGCGTTGTTGTAGTTGGAGGGCATCTGGAGGGCTATCGCCAGGGTGCTGTCGCGGGTCAGTAGCTCATTGTTGCCGGAGAGCACGTTGTTGTCGATATATTCGCCCAGTTTTGTCTTCAGGGTGTTGAATGCTATCGAGACGCTGCGCAGGATCTGGTTTGCGCTTTCTTCGTCGTCGTTCGCCTGCATGTTGGCGACTTGCTCATGATTTGTGCCGTCGTGGCGGCTTCGACCTGTAAGATAGGTCTTGTTCTGGATGTCGTATATGATCTCGTTGAGATCGAGTGTGATGCTGATTGTCTTCATGATTTTCTTAATCTAATGGGTGGACGGTGATAAAGTAGCTTGGCTGTCACTTCCGATATGTGGCGCATGGCGTCGGCTTCGTAGCCGGCGGCGCGTTGCTGCCACGTGATGCCAAACCATCGGGCTGCCATGACTGATATTATATAGGAGAAGATATCGGTCTGTATGGAGGCTATGAGGGAATCGTCGGAGGAGGTGCCTGCCGCGAGGGTCAGGCATATATCCTCTTCAGAAACGTCGAATGTGACCAAGAAACGGCGCAGCCGTTCGAGAAGTCGGGAGAGGGCGATGTCGCGGTAGCGCGACAGTAGCGGAAGGTCTGCCTCTACGGTCGCCACGCGATCAAGGCAGTCGTTGCTATCCTGCTCGTTTTTGATACCGGCATACGCCGTTATCTTCTGCAACTCGCGGAAAAGATCCGCGCTGCGGATGGAAATTTTAATTGTTTTCATAATTTTGCTTGCGGTAGATTGAAATTATTTATAACTTTGCTATAATTTTGTAGTAGACTTCCACTTTACCCCCTGAATGTGGGAGCTGAAGATTCATATTAAACCTCCCCATCAGGGGGCGGGGGATAACGTTATTATGACAGTAAAAGATCGTCTGCTGAGTTTTCTTCGGGCTGAGGGCATCAACAACAGTGAGTTTGCCCGAAGGATGGGTGTGTCGGTGGCATATCTTGGCGCGATGCGCAAGTCTATGCCGGAGGAGAAGGTGGCGAAACTCATGCAGGAGTTTCCGAAACTAAACCGCGACTGGCTGCTTTATGGTGAGGGGGAGATGCTTCTTCCTCATGATGATGCTCCGAAGGTGGCTACGGTTGAGAGACCCGGCATGGAGGATTATATGGTGCCGTTGCTGCCGGTGGAGGCGTTTGCCGGTAATCTGCAGGTGTGGTCGGAGGGGATATTGCCCGATGAATGCCGACGAGTGCTCGCGCCTCTGAAGGGGGCTGAGATGGCGATACAGGTGACGGGCGACAGCATGGAGCCTAACATACCCAACGGTGCGATGCTCTTCATAAAGCGTATCAACGACAGGGCATTCATCCCATGGGGACATCCGATGGTTATTGATACGGAGAACGGTGTGCTGGTTAAGGTGGTGCAACCCTCGGCAGAAGGTTCGTCCTATATTGAGGCACAGAGTTATAATGATAAGTATGCACCGATACAGATTCCAAAGGATTGCCTTTACGGTCTTTACCGGGTCATGGCGGTGCTCACCACGATGTGCACTCTCTGATTCTTTCGGCTATCAGGCGTAGCGTGCGGTGATAAGCGGCGGGTGGGATATCTATCTCGCCCGCTTTTATTTTCGGGGCTGGCATATACCATCCCTCTGTCATCCGGTCGTCGGCGGAAGCGGGAAGCATCCGCAGTGCGCGGTGTCCGTTTTCATCAAGACCCTCGATTATGATGGGACGGAGAGGCGTGGCGTAGATTCCCGACCACGGGGCGCGTATGTGGGTTGCCGAAGGATGATCTGCCGGGAGCGACGCTGTGACGTCGCGTTGCCATCCCGACAGGCGGAGTGAGAAAAGCATCAGAAAATCATCGGGTAGAGGCAGTAGTGCGGAGTTCCCGTCTATGGTCATACTGTCGTCGGGGAGCAGCCGCCAGCCTGTCAGCTGCATACGCGGGGTGGAGAGGATTGCCTCGGCGGCACACGATTCTATCTCAAGGAGGATATGCGCGGCAAGCGGCGACGTGACACCGGCGTTGCCGGGTGCCATCCCCTCGGGTGTTGTCCCGAGGAGAATGGCGGTGTCGGATATTATTCTGTCGGTGGTCATGATCGCGGTGCATGCTTGTCGTCGGAGAAGTCCTCTCTCAGAAGGATGATCCGTTTGTTTTTGTAATAACGGCAGTTCTCGATGATGTGCTGTAGGGCAGGGTTGGCTGTTGTGAGCCGGGCGGGCTGTATTCCGCCCGAACCCATCTTTCCGCCAGTGAATGTCAGAGTCACGAGCGCGTCCCCTACGGGAAGTGACAGGTGCCATTCAAGCATGCCACGCGCTCCGTATGTTTTTGTTGTCATGATTTTTTTTGTGATTTTTGGGGTTAAGGTCATTAAAGTCCTTAATGTCCTTAATGTCAATTTGTCAGTAATGACAGTAATGTCAATAGGGTCAGATTATGCCGGATGCTTGTGTCCATGTGCCGTCGGGTCCCGTCTTCCAGATCTGTCCGGCGCGTGCGAGGGGTGAGATTTCGGGACAATCTTTCGTGAGGTAGTAGTTGGTGCCTTCCACTGCATCTTCGGGAGCATTCTCCGATTCCCAGAGCACGATGCGCGATGTGCCGGTAGTGGCAGTCTCTTTCTCGCCGTCAATCCATACGTGGCATGTGCCTTTGAGTGCTACGGCATCCCAGATTAGAAGCCCGTTGCGGGTGGCTTCCTCCCCCTCCACGCGGTCTTCGAAGGAGTGCTCTGCGGAGTAGACGTAATGCACAAGTCGGTTCTCGCCTATCAATGCGCCGGAATTGCTCCATCCGAGACGGTCGAGGGTGGGCTCGCGCTTTATCTCTATGTCGCCGAAGACGGTATGGAAGTTGGTGACGGTCCAGCCTACGGAGTTTGTCTTCGTGGTGATGTGTATCTCCGGATGATTGGCATAGTTGATCTTCTGTATCGACTCCAGAAGGTTCTTTCCGGCGAGGAGTATTGCGCTTTTGGGGACATCCTCCCCCGTGAAGAACATTTTCGCGAGTGCGATGATCTTGTCGACGGTCCACTCGCCGCGCTCCTGTATCTCGCGCTTGAATTGCCAGCGCAGACCTTCGGTAGTGTAGACGTACTGCATACCCATCTTGGAAACGTTGATCTTGAACTTCCCGGCGCGCCCTGCCCAAAGGGTGCGGTTGCCTCTTACCTTGAAGTTGGCTATCGCCTGCTCAGCGATAACTGCCTTTGAGAAGGGGAGATGCTTGCGCTGGCTCTCGAAGTAGTCGCTGACCACCTGGTTCATGCCGCGCTTCTGAAGGAATATGCGCGACGGCTGGGGGAGGATGAGGTCGGGATCCACCTCTTTCTGGGTCTCATAGAGGGAGTTGGCGAGAATAACGATGGTCGTGCCTGCCGGGATTATTGGTATTGTGCCGAACTCATCCTCCGGAGTAGTTTTCTCCCCGTTGACGGCACGCACCACAGGATTTGTTGATGCCGGATCTTGTCCGGTGACGAACAGCATGAGGTCTTTTCCGGGAGTCTTCTCCTTGCCGTCGGCGTCATATCCGTCGATGCCTTTCACGAGGAGAGTGGTAAAGGGACGGATCACGTTGCCGTCGTTCTCTTCCAGGCTGAGCACGCAGTAAACTTTCCTGCCGCCTCCGCAGCTATCCGTAGTCACTACTGTTGAGCGTGCCTCGTCGATCATGTAATGGTCCACCTCCGGACTGTTGACGTTTACGCGCTTTGCACGTAGCATGAGGTTCATGAGGGGAGTGTCCTCACTGTTGAAGCGGAAAAGCTCATCGTCAACGGCTGCTCCAAGGAATGAGCCGGAACCAATGCCTCCGGTGGCTGCTGCTGCGTTGCTTACTGTGGTGGCGTGTCCGGGAAGCTGGGTCGATGCTCCGGATGTGTCGGGTTTCAGGGTCGGGGTCTTGATTCCCTCTACGTTGATTGTTTCGTTTGTTGCCATGTTTTTTGTGGGTTAAAGTTTTTAAAGTCTTTAAGGTCATTAAGGTCAATTTGTCGAGTTGTCAAATTGTCAATTTGTCAGTAATGTCATTATTGTCGGATTGTCAATATTGTCGGGATTGTCCTTGCGTCAGAGTAGAGGGGTGTCGGTGCCGGCGTCTTTGGCTATTGAGAAGATGCTTGTGGTGCCGGTGGCGGAGGTGGTGCCTCGCGTCAGGTGAGGGGGACGGGAGTCTTGTGCGGGGAAGTGTTCCTCTATTATGCGGGCATTTCTGCCGTCGAGTTCCCCTTGTCGGTATGCCTCTTCTCTCATGCGTTCGAAACTGAATATCTTCAGCAACGCTTCCAGAACGTTCTCGCTCACTTTACCTTTCAGCGTGCCGATTGCCATTTCCGCGAGAAGGGTGAGGAGGGCACGTATCATTGTGGCGGCGAGGTCATGTTTCTCTGCAAACCGGCGAATCTCCTGAAGGGATGCGACGATATTCCTCTTCATTGCGTAGGGACAGCATTCCTTTTTCTCCTTATTGTCATTATTGTCATTAATGACAGTATTGTCAGGATCGTCCTTGTTGGCTGGATTTCCGGCGGCGCGATTGATGAGCGTCGTCATGGTCTCCGGGGGCGGGATGGAGGGGAGTGGTGTCTTCTCGATCTCGTGGAGGTGGAGGATGTCGCGGATCCATGCCAGAATCCCTTTTCTGTCGGGAATCTCTTTCCTTTCGGAATTCCCGTTGCTGTCGGGAATCTTTTTTGTGTCGTTGTCTTTCTGTGTCATAACCATTTAGTTTTGGTGGTTTCGATTTTGATAGTGCAAAGTTATAAATTGTTTAAGCAATGCTATTGTTATTTTAAAACTTTTGCTTAAATTTGCTGTCGGGAATAATTCCTATATTTACGGGATTATAACCTTAAAATATTAAAAATCAAAGTTATGAAAAAGAAAAATTCAACAGCAGAATTTGGTAAGGAGAGGAACGAATTTCTCATCCGTGCTTTCAGGGAGTCGATTGCGGCACAATCGCGCATCTCAATCAACAATGCGTTCAAACAGGCGGCAGAGGCGCCTGCTCCACGTTTCTGGGTGAGTGAGGCTCGGGCTGCCGTAGTGCTCGGAAAGATAGCGGCGGGGGAGGATCCTACCGAGTCGATGTTTCCGGAGAAACGGGATATGTATCGCGAGATGTTTGCCCGTTTCTTGGAGTTGCGTGAGCAGTATCCCGATACGTCGGTAAATGAACTTGTGTTTCGAGTGGTGAATGATGAGGCACCGCGTTCATATCTGTCGTGGCATCGCGCACGCGTGATCATATTCTCTGAAATGAGTCGTCTGAAAAGGGAAAGGAGGAAGAGATGGTCGGAGTGATGGAATTGCTTAGAGAGAACAGGCGCAGGATGGAGGAGAGCACCGCACCATACGACCCCATTTCCGGACACGATGAACCGGGACGCTATTATTTCCCGGTGAAGGGGTTGGAATGTTGGTTGCCTCTGGAGATGAGGAGAGAAGAATTGGTGATTGAGCTAAGTCGCTTAGGGAGCCTTGATGAATATTTTGCGGAGATGGGAGGCGCGGGTAGCGACGAGATGCGGGAGAGGGTGATGGAGCAGTGGACCCGTCTGCGTTGCCGTCATGATTTCCCATTCTGGGCGGCTACCTTCGCCTATATAAAGAGGAAGGGTGGTGGCGACGATGTCCCCTTCATTCTCAATCGTCCGCAGCGGCGTCTTGTCGGGGTGTTGGAGGGGATGCGTCGCGCACAGCGTCCCATTCGCCTTATCCTGCTGAAGGCACGGCAGTGGGGAGGGAGCACGTGCGTGCAGCTATATATGGCATGGCTTCAGCTTGTGCATGAGAAGGGGTTGAACTCATTGATAGTGGCGCATCAGGGGACCGCCACCGATGAGATAATGGATATGTTTGACCGTATGCTCTCGCATTATCCTGCCAAATACCTTCATGAACAGGATGAGGATTACTCTGACGATGAGAAAAAATTGGTGCGGGCAGGTGGGTTCGGTTCAGCATTCCGTGTTGTGGCACGCAACTGCAAGGTGAAGGTCGGCACAGCCGAGCGTCCTAATTCCTGCCGTGGGGGCGACTACAACCTCGTACACTGTTCGGAGGTGGGCTTGTGGCCTTCGACGAAGCGTAAGACGCCGGAAGACTTGGCGCGAGCCGCCACTGCCGGAGTGCTATTGCGCCCTATGACAATGATTGTGTATGAATCGACGGCAAACGGCACCGGCAATTTCTTCCATACCGAATGGAATGCGGCGAAGAGTGGTGAGAGCCAGTTTGCACCGATGTTTGTGGCGTGGTATGAGATAGAGCAGAACTCACTCCCATTCTCATCGCCCGAAGAGGAGGAGAGGTTTGCGGCAGATCTTATCGCCGGACGTGAGGCGGAGCAGCCGTTGAGCAGTCGCCGTCAACCGGGGCAGTATCTATGGTGGCTCTGGGAGAAGGGTGCGACGCTTGAGGCGATACATTGGTACGTCAGCGAACGCGCAAAGTATTCCGACCACGGACAGATGGCGTCGGAATGTCCGTCGGACGACGTTGAGGCATTCGTGCATTCAGGTGCGCGGGTGTTCGACAAGTATAAGGTGGAGGCTTTGCGTGCGGGATGCTGTGCGCCGGCGATGCGCGGAGAGATAGATGGCGACAAACCATCGGGGGAGGGTTCGTTGAAGAACGTGAGATTCAATGCCGATCCGCATGGTGCGTTGGCAATGTGGCGCGACAGGGAGATCACGACGATGGAGCGCGTGACCGACAGGTATCTGGTCGTGGTAGACATTGGCGGACGTTCGCTGACGGCTGACTGGTCGGTGATCGTGGTGTTTGATCGCGCACCGATGGCACATGGCGAGGGTCCGGAGGTGGTGGCGCAATGGCGCGGACATACCGACTTTGATCTCCTGGCATGGAATGCCGCCAGGATTGCAAAATATTATGACAATGCACTCCTCGTCATAGAGAGCAACACGCTTGAGACGCATGATCCCGACAGGAGTGGGGGTAGTGAGCAATCATCCTTCATCCTCAATCGGTTGCGTGATGCCTATGATAATCTCTATGCACGTAAGCGGAACGAGGATGAGATACGTCAGGGCGCACCGGTGAGATACGGTTTCCATACGAATGTAAACACCAAGCCGATGGTCATATCGATGCTTGTGCAGGCGATACGCGAGGGGCAGTATGTGGAGCGTGACGAGGGTTGTCTTGCGGAATATATGGTATATGAGCAGCGGCAGAACGGAAGCTACGGTGCGTTGCCGGGACATCATGACGATATGCTGATGACGCGTGCCATAGGACTCCACATCTGTTATCAGGAGATGCCTACGCCGCGCATCGTCATGCGTACCTCCGGGGGCAATCCCTACTGCCCGCGTCCCGTCTCCGCCGCTGTCTTCTGACCCATAATCAAAACCACGGAGAACGCGGCTGTAATTTAAACCACTGATAGCGCGCTGTAATTTAAACCACGGAGAGCACAGAGAACACAGAGAATTTATTATATTAAGAATCAATTTTTAATAAAAATCTCCGCGCTCTCCGTGTTCTTCGTGGTTTATATTGTGAGTTTGGTGGTGATTTCGGAGATGAATGAGGCGAACGTGTCGAGCAGGTCACTGAGGGATATGAGCGCGTTCTGCGTCTGCTGGTTGTAGAGGGTGCCGCTTATGGAGTTGTTTGCGAGATTCCCTTGCAGAGCACCGTTGACCCCCGACACGTCTTCAAGCATCTTCAACTGGATATCGAGGAGTTCGCTGATTCCAATATTCGTAGCGTTGCCGCTCACTTGTTTGGGATCCGGATAACCGGGGCGTGGGCGATATACGATGACACCGTTGAAGCGGCTCCACTGGTCAACCACGTTCTGCATGTTCTCCGGGTCGACAGCACCCTCCGGCATAAGCAGCACACCCTTCGCCGAAGCCCGCATTATCCAGTCGTACATCGTGATAAGACGGTTTGTGTAACGTTGCTGGTCGATGATATCAGCCACGAAGCTATGTATCTCCCCATCGAGGAAGGGATAGCATTTGAATACGAAGGGGTGTCCGCCATCGGGTAGCGGACTGTCGCCCGACGATAGGATTCTCCCTTCCGAATCAATGAAATAGTATCGCCACACGTCGGCTATATGCCAGCTTGACGGGAGAGAGCGTATCTCGCGCGGGAGCTTAACCCCATCATCTGCTACTATTACAGAACCTTTACGGGAATCATGATACACGTGACGTCCCACGCGTTCATGCCGCCATATCTCCACCACTCGGATCGGTTCGCCGGAGTTGCAACGTGTGGCGATGCGTTCATAATCCTCCTGCGTCTGCACAAAGGCATCGCAATAATCGGGGAAGGAGAGATCGTGAAGCTGACCGACGAGATTAGCGTCACGTCCGCAGATGTCGCGTGCGCCCTTATCGAAAAAGAAGTCCTGTGGCGACACACTGTCGCATGCCACAGGCTTCCCATCCGAATGCCACACCTTATGCACCGCCATGCCGGATATCAGAAACTCCTCCATGGTGCGCGACAGAAGTTCATACATTCGGTTATGAGCGGCTATCTGCTGCAATGATTCGCTCCATCCCTCCATCTTCTCCGCAAGTTGACGTCGGAACACTCCCACCACATTACGCACGATACGGCGTATGAGATTATTCTTCAGGGGTAGACTACCCTCCGACACGATATAATCATACTCCGTCATCCGACGACCATTCACGGAGATGACGTCACACCATTGCCTGCCGAAAGTATAATTCTTATTACGAGTGCGTTCGCGGCGGAACTCCGACAGCGACTGCCAATTCTGCATCGCCTCCTCAAGAAGCGGTATGCCATAAAAAGAAAGTGCCATAGTTTTTTTCCTGCAAAACTACGGCACTTTCTCTTATTTGCTGCTTTATTCTGAAACTGAGTAGGAGGCTTAGGAATCCTAAGACTTCTTGGACTTCTTGGACTTCTTGGACAGCTTGGGCTGCTTGGACTTCTTGGACTTCTTGGACTTCTTGGACTTCTTGGACAGCTTGGACTTCTTGGACTTCTTGGACTTCTAATCTGCTCAATCTTTAATTGTGATTGATTGCTTGCTATAGTCCCAGGGGAGCCGCACGTAGAGGCTGCGTGATGCCTCGTCGTAGGCCCAGCCATATTGCCTGATTGCCATCACCGACATCTCCTCGTCGAGATTGGTGCCGTCGGAAAGGGTAACGCCCTTCGGTTTCTCCACACCGATTATGCGGAAGGTCATCATGCGTATTTCCGGCATATCGGCGTAGCTGCCTCCGTTTGTGCTCATATTGATTGTGAGCTTCCCGTCTGACGGGTCAGCGGAGAGATACGTGAGCTGATACTTGCCGTCGGAGAGCGACGTGGGGGAGAGACGGTTGTCGTCAAACATCGTATATTCCGATTTATCCTTTGATGGATAGTAGCTTATAGTGATAAACTGCGGGTCATACTGCATGACATTTTCTATCTCGGCATCATATAGAGGTATGAACGATCCGGCACGCACGAACATCGGCAATTCCTCAAGAGGAGCCTTAACCGTTGCTTCGCTGCCACCCTTATAGCGATTCTCCGGATGGTTATAGTCGATCCATTCTCCGGCAGGGAAGAGCACCTTACGTTCACGTGCGCCCTGCTCCATGACGGGAGCCACAAGCACCTCGTTGCCCCACATGTATTCATCTGTCAGCGACGCATACTTCTCACCGGGGTTCTCTCCGTTGAAGTTGAGCGGACGGGCAAGCGGACGACCGAAGGCAGAGTTCTCGTAGGCAAGCGTGTAGTTGTAGGGGAGCCACTGATAGCGCATCTTGACGAATCTCTTCAGAATCTCCTCGCTTCCCGGATAATGGTAAGGCTCAGGCTGCTGCTGGGCATGAGTGCGCATCACGGGAGTGAACGCGCCCATCTGCACCCAACGCACGTAAAGTTCCTCGTCGCGTGGATGCTCAGGATCTACGGCAAAGCCGCCGAGGTCAGAACTCATGTAGCCGAGTCCGGAGAGTCCGGAGTTGAGCATAAGGTTTACCTGTGGCTGAAGACCACCCCATGAGCGCGACACGTCGGTGGTCCATGGGAACACGCTGTAACGCTGAAGACCTGCTGTGCCGCCGCGCATCATGATGAGCGGACGCATCTCCGGGAAATCCTTTCGCAAGCCCTCATATATCAGGCGCGACCATTCATTACAGTAGGTGTTGTGGTATTGCGGTGCGGTCTCACCGTTGGCGTGCATGATGCTTCGCGGATGCACCTCAGGTTCGCCCAAGTCGCCCCACCATCCGGCGATACCCTCGGCAGTGAGTCCCTTCAGACGGTTCCAGAGCCATTCCCGCGTATCGGGATTGCTCACGTCAAACATTCCGGCGTCTCCCACCCATGTGGTGACGTCGTGTGTGCCGCCGGCAGAGTCGCGTGTCAGCATTTTCTTCTCTGCAAGGAGATTATAATTGTCGATTGCACCCTTTTTATTGATATACGGCTGATGGATAAGCACAAGGTTTACCCCCTGACGTTTCAGCGAATCGATCATGCTCTTATGGTCAGGCCATTGCTTCTTATCCCATTCAAGCCGCCCCATGTCGGTCTCCACACCATACCAGTAGAGGTCGAGCACCATGCCGTCTACAGGATAACCGCGGGTCTTTAGCGAGTCGATTGCTCCGAGAGCCTCACGCTGGTTGTGGTAGCCATATTTGGAGGTGATATATCCAAGGCTCCAGAAGGGTGGGAGGTCCTGACGTCCGGTCAGAAGCGTATAGCCCTCAGTGGTGCCCTCAAGAGAATGATTACCGTTGATGAAATAATAGGAGAGTGGAGCGGGTGTGTCGGAGGTATAAGAGATTGTGTCGCCGAGCACAAGAAGAGCCTCGTTGTAGTCATCGAACAGCACGCCATACCCCTTGTCGGAAGCGAAATATGGTGCCGTGATACCCATCTGCGAGATTCGCGGGTCGCCGGCTGTATAGCCATAATTCTGGCGGTTATACATCACGAGGGAATCCCCGTTTAAGCGGAGGGAATGTCCGCGTTCTCCGGCACCGTAAAGCTCACCCGGAGCTGTGCCATCGAAAGTTACTCTCTTCACATCGCCGGAATTGTCTACCCCCTCCGTCTCGGAGAGGAGCAGTTTGCCTTCTTTGTCAAGAAACGATACGCGCCCCGTCTGGCGGTCAACCTTTATCGTTGTGGTGACGCCGGCGAGAGTATAGTCCTCCTTGTCGGAAGATGCCTTTATCTTTGTGTCAGACGGAGAGAGAATGGCCGACTGCGACGGGCGATAGGTCAGTTCGGCATCCGCAGGACGCGTGGTGATGCGGAAAATATCGTCAGAGAGAGGCGTGACCGACACGATACCCTTGTCGGTGGTCAGTTCGAAAGTGCCGTCTTTTTCGTTGATCCCTTCATGGGAAGCGCAGGCTCCGAAAATCCCGAGCGCGGCTATCGGCAGAAAAAATTTGAAATTCATGGTGAATTCTATTTAGTTAAAGCAAATTGAGAGGATGATATTGCCGTCATTTCAGTCAATTCTGTCATTATCGTCATTATTGTCATTACCGTCAATAATGACAAATTGACAATAATGACAGTAATGACGATAATGACAAATTGACAATAACGAAATTGCTTATAGCTCAAGATCTCCGTCCACGATTACGTGCCAGGGAAGTCCGCTGTGGGCAAGTTTCTCCAGGAACGGATCCGGATCAAACTCCTCTACGTTATGCACACCCGGTTTCACCCATTTCCCCGTAAGGAACATGTAGGCTCCGACCATTGCCGGCACACCGGTGGTGTAGCTCACCGCCTGTGCACCTGTCTCCTTATAGGCTGCCTCATGCGAGCAGTTGTTGTAGATGTAATATGTGGATTCCTTACCCTCCTTGTCGAGTCCGGAGATACGGCAACCGATGGAGGTCTCGCCGGTGTAGTTCTCTCCGAGCGAACCGGGATCGGGAAGAACCGCCTTCAGGAACTGGATAGGCACGATCTCCTTACCCTCATACATCACGGGGTCGATACGCGCCATGCCTATATCCTGGATCACACGGAGATGAGTGAGATATTCCTGTCCGAAAGTCATCCAGAAACGTGCGCGACGGATTGTCGGGAAATTGATCACGAGGCTCTCAAGCTCCTCATGATAGAGAAGATACGACTCGCGTTCGCCGATGTTGGGATAGTTGAGCGGGCGGTGCACCTCCAGATTTTCTGTCTCCACCCATTTGCCATCTTCCCAATATTTACCCTTCTGGGTGATCTCGCGGATATTGATTTCCGGATTGAAGTTTGTTGCGAACGCTTTTCCGTGGTTTCCGGCGTTGCAGTCAACAATGTCGAGATAGCGCATCTCTGAGAAATGATGCTTTGCGGCATACGCCACGAACACTGCCGACACACCCGGGTCGAACCCGCATCCGAGAATTGCGGTCAGACCTGCCTTCTCGAAACGCTCGCGGTAAGCCCACTGCCAGCTATATTCGAAATGAGCCTCATCCTCCGGCTCATAGTTGGCGGTGTCGAGATAGTTGACGCCACACTGAAGGCATGCCTCCATGATGGTCAGATCCTGATAGGGGAGAGCTACATTGATACAGATATCGGGCTTGTGACGGTTGAAAAGCTCACAGAGCTGCTCAACAGAGTTGGCATCCACTTGATCGGTGGTGATGTTGGGCGCACCGATACGTGCTGCAAGACGGTCGCATTTCTCTTTCGTGCGCGACGCTATGACGATTTCCGTGAAAACGTCAGGATTCTGGGCACATTTCGCTGCCACTACTGTGCCGACGCCTCCGGCGCCGATGATAACAACTTTTCCCATGATAGATATTGTGTATAAAAATATGATATGTTGCAATCTTGCCACCACGCATTGCAGCCGGAATCGCTTCAATACGCATATATAGATTGCAAAGATAATGATTTTTGTCAATCTTTTTAAGAATCGATATGACAAAATATGTGAAAAAAGGTATAACCGTCGTCCCCACGACTGTGAAAACGACGGTTATACCTTTCCCCTTTGCCTTGCAGACGGTCAGATGAGCCCGTCAGTTGCCTTGTTAAGTTGCTTGATACGGTAGGAGATGGAGATACGGAACACTCCGAACGTTATCAGCGAAACGCCTAAGTAAAGCCATCCGGCTATCGCCATTGATACCGGCGACGAGATGAACATTATCGCGAAATAGATGGTGGCGACGAGCATGATGACGGAGAACACCGTCCACCAGAAGGAGTTGCCACTCTTCAAAAAATAACTTGTTAAAGTTATAAATGTAAATTTTTTCTTGTGGCAGCATCTTTCCGGTGCTTTCGGAGTAAGGAAGATGCGCCAAACTTTCACAACTTATTTTTTTACGATTACTTAATGATTTGTTATGAAATATTAACGCTTTAGCACTCCGAAAGTTGCTAAAGAATACTTCTTAATAATTATTTCAAGTTTTTTTTGTAATTTTGCAATGTGTCTTCCGTGTGGATGACGCTTCGCAAAATTTATATTATGGAATTGATATTCACTCTTCAGCAGCTGCCGGATGCAGCTCGCGACTTCATAAAGGCGATGGGCGACAATCGGCTGTTTGCCTTCAACGGCGACATGGGTGCCGGCAAGACCACGTTCATTACGGAGGTATGCCGTCAGCTTGGGGCTGCCGACGACTCCGGAAGCCCTACCTTCAGCATTGTGAATGAGTATCTCGCTTCTGACGGCAAACCGATATATCATTTTGACTTCTACCGTATTGATAGTCCGCAGGAGGCTCTTGACCTCGGTGCGGAGGATTATTTCTATTCCGGACATCTCTGCCTGATGGAATGGGCGGAACGTATCGGCGATCTGTTGCCGGAAGAGACCGTTGAGGTGAGCATATCGGAGCTTCCCGACGGTTCGCGTAAAATAGAATGGTGACGATTGCCTATGATGACGCTACGGATTGAAGAGGTGGATTCGACAAATTCCTGGGTTAAGGAGCATGAGAGTAGGTTGCAGCTCACCTTCCTGGTCTTTGCCGACCGACAGACAGCAGGAAGAGGTCAGCGTGGAAACTCATGGGAGTCGGAGCCATACATGAATCTGACAGCCTCTATTTGCCTGCGACCCGAAGGGATACTCCCTTCGGAGCAGTTCCTGATATCGGAGGCGGTGTCGATGGCTGTCGTCGACCTGCTTGCGGAGTTAGGGGTGGAGACAAAGGTGAAATGGCCAAACGATATCTATGCAGGCGACATGAAGATATGCGGCATCCTGATAGAACATTCCATCATGCCTGACCGCATATTACGCACAATTGCCGGGGTAGGGGTCAACGTCAACCAGACGCGTTTTGTCAGCGATGCCCCGAATCCTGTGTCGGTGAAGCAGCTGACCGGAGAGTCGCATGAGATCGGCACTGTGGCGCGACGCCTTGCCGAACTTGTTGAGATGAGGATGGCGGGCATGTATGCCGATAAGAGGGCTACGCATGAGGAATACATGAGCCGGCTATGGCGTGCCGACGGCACATTCCATCCATTCCTTGACTGCCGCACTAATGAGAAGATATCGGCGCGTATCGCCGATGTGGCCCCCGACGGTATGCTGACTTTGGAGACGGATGGTGGCGAAAGCCGACGGTATGCCTTCAAGGAGGTGAGCTTCATGCTTTAGATTACTACGTGCAACGTGGAATATGGAGAGAATTAACATTATTATTAACCGTTTAAATACTTGCCCTGCTATTGGTTGACCATGCTGAAGACTGCAGGGACCCTTATATGCAAAAGATATTAAATATCGCTGTGCGTTACTTGCTGCCGTTGGCGTTGACGGTGTTGCTCGTGACCTATATGTTCAAGAAAGTGAATTTCTCGGAGATGTGGGACCTTATAAAACATGGAGTTGACTATTGGTGGATTATCCTTGCAATGGTCATCAGCGTGTTCTCCCACGTGTTTCGTGCTGCACGCTGGCGTCTTCAGCTGGATGCCTTGGGTATACGTCCTCCGTTTATGGCACTATGTTGCAGCATATTCGGCTGCTATGCTCTCAATCTGGTGTTCCCAAGACTTGGGGAGGTGTGGCGATGCACCTATATTGCATCATCGGAAAAGGCTTCGTTCACCTCTGTGCTTGGGTCGATGATAGGCGACCGTCTTGCCGACACTCTCATGGTGCTTCTTCTTCTGCTGCTCTGTCTTGTGGTGGCAGCTCCGGCTTTGGAGGCATTCATGACGAAATATCCTGTCGGACGCGACTTGGTGGCGTTGATAGGCGAGTGGTGGTTTTGGGCTGCCATAGTGGGTGGCGTCATACTCGTGTGGGTGCTCCTGAGAGTGTTCCGCGACACTAAGGTAGTGGAGAAACTGAAGGGTATGGCTCTTAATATGTGGGAAGGCTTTTCAGTCGTTGCTCGTATGAAGGGACGCTGGCAGTTCCTTATCCTTACCCTTTGCATCTGGGGATGCTATTTCACCCAGCTTTACGTGGCGTTCTATGCTTTCGGATTTACCCGAGCACTATGTCATGAGCCGGGATTGGCAGCCGGACTCACACCATGCCTTGTAGCATTCGTACTCAGCTCGATAGGTATGGCGATACCATCCAACGGTGGACTTGGACCGTGGAATCTCGCAGTCATGTTCGGTCTCGCGATATACGGCATAAGCGATGCGGAAGGCACAGCCTTCTCCATGCTCCAATGGAGCGGTCAGACTGTCATGCTTATAATCCTTGGCATCTACACGATGGTCTATATCTCATTAAGGAAAAAAGAGACAAAATCAGCTGCACCCACTTCCCGTTCCTTCTAAGCAGTTGTCTGGAGTCCTGTGCCCTCTGAATTTCCAGTCGTCTGGAGTTCTGTGCCCAGCGCCCATGGGCGAGGGATCCTGTCCGGTCTCTCAGATCAACCAGAATAATACAGATAACAATAAAATCATAAACAATAAAAAACACAACCCCAATGCTATTAACTCCAAAAGACGAAAAAGAGGATAATGATTTTTTCGAAAGTGATGAAGAAATCCCTGAGGTGCGTGTGAAGCGCCCCAAGAAACCGTCATATCGTCCGGACGATCCAAATTATTGGGATCAGGAAGAATCGGAATGGGAGCATCTGAAGCCGCGTCCACGCCTTGCTATGTGGCTATGGATAGGTGGTGTCGTGGTGCTGATCGCCCTTATAATAGGCTGCTGGTTCAGATACTTCTCCCCATACGTGGATGATGCCATTCAATTCGGATACGTGGAGAATATAGAGCGTCGGGGCACAGTGTTCAAGACGTTTGAAGGTGTGCTGATACCATATAAGGAGCTTATGGACACCACGCGGATATATAGCCGAGACTTCATATTCACGGCAGTGGATGAGAAGGTGGCGACACGATTGAAGCGGGCGCAGATCAGTGCGGAGCCTGTACGTGTAGGATACCGGAAATATCATGCCACTCTACCGTGGAGAGGAGCCTCGAAGATTGTAGTGACCTCTGTAGACAGCGTGAATCCCGACAAGATACTCCCTCCCGAATTTGCCCCGCACAGATAGCATGCGCAATTCTTTTGCAGACTACAATCAATGAAGATCTCAAAGCGAAACGCAATTTTCGTCAGGACAAAAAACTTTTCATCAAAAAAATTTTGATGACTGAAAAATAATAACTAACTTTGCAGTCCGAAGAGAGAATGTGGATCATTCTTGAGGCAGGTCTGGTAGCTCAGCTGGATAGAGCAACAGCCTTCTAAGCTGTGGGTCTTGGGTTCGAATCCCAACCGGATCACATTGAAACCTGCGAAGGCGAGAGTCAAACCGACTCCCGCCTTTTTCGTTATAACAATAAAAATCTCTCTTGATATGACACAATTAGTATTAAACATTGAAGACCCCAAAGCTGCTGCTGCCCTGAAAAAAATAATAAGTATGATGAATGGCATATCAATCTCCAAGCCAAAACGGAAAACAAGCTACGAGCGTGCTTGCGAAGACATTGATGCTGGCCGTATCACCTATTGTGAAAGTGTTGAGGATATGTTTGATAAATTAAACAGCTGATAATGTATCAAGTAGCATTCGCAAATAGCTTCAAAAAGGCATATAAAAAATGTGTCAAGAGGGGCTTACCTGTTGAAGATCTTCAGGCGACTATCACATTGCTTGTTCAAAACGGATCGCTTCCTCCGGAATATAAACCTCATAAATTGCAAGGTAAAAGGAAAGGGCAATGGGAATGCCATATAGGAGGTATAGGAAGTGATTGGTTGTTGGTTTGGGAGCAACATGATGATACATTATTAATGATTATGGTAGACACCGGCACGCATGCAGATATCTTTGGTTAGAATAAAAACTCTGCTGATATGTCAGAAGAATAATTCAACTATAAATGAGAAATAGGCTGTCTGACCCGGTTTGTCAGACAGCCTATTATGTGTAGTGTGCCACTTGCTTGTCGGTTGACGCGATGGCGTCAGCGGCGGATGGCATTGTAGAGCCCTTCGAGCACACGTCGGAGCGGCTCTGCATCCGGGAAAGTCTTCTCATGGGCTCCTGAATAGAAGATGCCCATCGACATCGTGTGAAACAGGAGTGCCGTCTCCTTCGGGTCTATGTCTGCACGGAGCTCACCGGATGCTATGGAATTGCGTATGACCTCTTCCCATACCTTCTTCTCCTCTTCAAGAGCAAGCAATTCCCGCTCCTTAAACTCAGGGATAAATTGCATTGCGTTGTGATCGATGTTGAGATTCGCTTCTGCTACGTTCGGTATCTGATAAGCTTTCATCCTGCGGATGTTGGCATCATAGAAATTGACAGCCGCATTATAGAAAATCTTTAGGGAAGTGCGCAATTCTGAGGGAAGTGCCGAGACGTAGGAGGCTCCATAGAAGAACTCATCCAGTACTGCACTGAAAATTCCCTCTTTATTCTTGAAATAATATACCATTGACCCACGGCTGATGCCGGTGGCCTCCTCAAGTAATGAATATGATACGTCAGGATAAGAGTATGTGGCAAATAGCTTAAATGCCACTTCAAGTATTTTCCGACGTGATTTGATGCCTTTTTCCATGATAATGTTGTTAGAGATATGGGAGTGTGATTTTTTATTGATATATGAGGAGAAAGATAAATCGTCTTGCTTGTTGGCAAGACATTGACCGCTTATTCAAAAAGCAGATTATGTCGACTGTGCCTTAATATGATCTTCTGCGTCCCTTGTCGTTGGGATCAAACGGGTTACGGGTCGGGTCAAAATAATCCTCATCCTCTTCTTCTTCGTTATTCTTTTCATTCTTCTTATTGCGGTTGCGTTTGTCGGCGGCGGGTTTGTTCTTCTTGATTGCCTCCGGCTTCATCATGTCGACGGCTGTCTCAAATACGTTCCACGATTCCGATTTCTCCCAATTCTTTTTCAGATTGATGAGTTTGGGATAATAGTATGCCACGTCGGGCTGACGTCCTTCCGTGTAGTCGCCGGTGTCATATATGCCGTTGCCATTATTGTCTTCAAATATGCGTGCGTAATATTTCCCAGGTGCGAGATAACGGAAGGTGACGCTCCCGTTCACTACGGGTTCTCGTCTGACGACGGCATCCGATCCGTTTACAAGCTCCACGAATGCCGGCACCGTGTCGGTGAAATTGGTTATGTTGAAGGTGAGGGCACAATAATCCTCCTCCGATTTAGTCTTAAACTTATGCTCGGTCGGGTTGGTATGCAGCCCGTAGATGCCGGTGGCGGCAAGTGTGTCTATCATAAGACGATATTCCGTGGCATATTCCCAAGGATAGCTGATTCGGAAAAGCCGTGGATTGAGAGTGTCGGAGCGTTCCGGTTTCCATCCCGATGTTATGGGGGTCCATACGGTGTCTACCTTCATATCCAGGTGAAAGGCGGCAGTGTCAAGGCGCGTTATCGGGGTGTCAAACTCCATGAGCAACGGCATATACACTTCCTGTGTGGATGAGGTGACCATGCGTAGTCCGAGAGGAGGTATCACCGGGGGCAAAGTGTCGGTCTCCTCCTCATTCTTCTTCTTTTTCTCCTTCTTTTTCACCGCTTTGGGACGCTGGGTGTAGAAACGCAGCGTGTCGGTGGCTTCCGTCAGGTTCTGGGCGGAGTCGGTGCGCAGATATGTCGTGGCTATGCGGAGACTGTCGACTGCCACAAGCCCCGGAGGGGTGATCCAGTAGGTGAGGGTGTCGTTCTTGGCAGAGCGTTCGAGCACCCACCAATCTTTATATCCCTCTATATTCACAGGCTCGATCTTAGGCAGGACGTCTGACGGGGCATTGAAGATGAATTGCAGTCTGGTGGAGTCCACTCTCTCATATTTCTGAAGGAACTGCGATTTGTAGTCGCTCTCGAATGAGCGCAGTAGTATGTCGTTGGGGAGGAAACGGGTCCTCTCGCGGTTGAGCACAGTGTCCACCTCCCCTGTAAGAAGGTTAAACACCGTGTCGACGGCATTGACGCGTTCGGAGGTGGGGGAGAGGGTGACGTCATAGAATGCCATTGCCTCTTCCGGATTGGCACGTTTGTAGTCGTTGTCCACATCTGCAAGGGCGAAGATGCGGTATTCTCCGGGCGCAAGACCCTGCACAGAGAAGCGTCCGCGGTCATCTGTCTTTGTGACGCGTTCGAAGGGGAGGGTGGAGAAGGCGGAGTCTGCAAGGTTGGAATACACTCCCACCAGCATCCCCTGTTGTGGCTCAAGAGCGTCGGCGGAAAGAACCATTCCGGAGATCTGGAGTGTGTCAAGCACGTCGCCTGTTGAGAAGGAGTAGGTGAATCCCTGTAGCTTGTTGTTCTCGTTGTTATCCTCTATGGCGTCTGCAAAGTCTATTGTATAGGTGGTGTTGGGGACGAGTGTATCGGTAAACTGCACGATTACCTTGCGTCCTTGTGAAGAGACGCGGGGCACGGACTTCGACACCGGCGACACCACTACTTTTGAGAAAGCATCCTTGACGTTGACGAGCTCATCAAATTCCAGTTCTACTTTCTGCTTCTTCACGTTGAGTGCCCCCGGCGCGGGATTTCCTTTCACGAATATGGGCGGGTCTTCATCGCGCGGTCCTCCCGAAGGGTTTCCTATAGAGGCACATGAGACAAGGACTCCTGTCGCAACAAGAGCCCAAAGCAGGTAAATTAAATCTCTTTTCCCTCCGGTCTTCATCTTTCTTTGTCGTTTTCAGACTTCAAAAGTAGCAAATAAATTTCATATATAGCTAAGTAAGGTGTGAATTTTGTTTAAAATGAGAGAAAAAGCCATTTTTACCTACTTAAATGTGTCATAGGTCAAAATTTTAAGCTATATTTGCAAGCTGAAAAAGTAGACAGACCCGGAATAGGGCCTGGCTCTTCGTATACCTGACAAAAATCAATAAACACAATAAAACAACAAAACATGCAGAACAAAGGGTTTATCAGCACCATTGCCGTCCTTTTGGTCTTGATTTGCGGATTTTATATCTCCTTCTCTTTTGTGACCTCTCACTATGAGAAGAAGGCAGAGGAATATGCCGCGATGATGTCCAAGACAAGCGACGTAACCAATGATGCCTACAAACAGAATCTAAAGCAGTTTAACGATTCTATCGACAAAGAGAAAGTCTATCTGGGCTACACCTACAATCAGGTACGCAAACTTGAGATCGGTCTTGGTCTTGACCTGAAGGGTGGTATGAACGTGGTGCTCGAAATCTCGGTGCCTGACATACTACGTCAGTATGCGTCGGGTGAGCAGCAGCTCCGTCAGATCAACAGCACAATTGCAAAGGTGCAGTCCGACGGTGTGAAAGGCAGCGATAAGAATTTTATCTCTAAGTTCACGTCTTACATCCAGCCGGGCGCGATGGTCGGATTGTTCACTCGTGAGGGTGAGTATATGGGTAAGGTGAAGAGCAATGCTTCTAATGAGGAAGTGGCTGATGCGCTTCAGAAGCAGATCGACAGTCAGGTAGACGCAGCCTTCAATATCTTCCGCACACGTATCGACCAGTTTGGTGTCGTTGCTCCGAATATCCAGAAACTTCAGGATAAGAACGGACAGATCCTTCTTGAACTCCCGGGCGTGAAAGAGCCGGAGCGTGTCACTGAGTTGTTGAAATCTTCAGCCAACCTTGAGTTCTTTGAGGTATATAATTATAATGAAATAGCCAACGATCTTTCTGCTTTCGCTCAGGCTTGGGCTCAGCAGGACACCATTAACCATACAAATATCATCGAGCTTCTCGGTGGTCCGCAGCGTGCCGGCAGCCCCGTGATCGGTATGGTGACGCCCCGCAACAAGGCAGTGGTCGACAGTATCCTCTCGTCTCCTCTTGCCAAGCAGAAGCTCCCCAGCGATTTCTCTGCCGTATGGAGCGTGAAGCCGGTGGATTTCCCCGTGTATGATGCGCAGGGCAACGTGGTGAAGAAGGCTAACGGTGAAGACCGCACTACCCCTTACTGGGAGCTCGTGGCTCTCAAGGGTGAGGCTGCCCTTCAGGGCGATGTCGTGACTTCTGCTTCAAGCGAATACGACAATATGCGTGGCAACACTGTCAACATGCGAATGAACGATGCCGGTGCTCAGGCTTGGGCTACTCTTACCCGCAACAACATCGGACGCCCCATCGCAATCGTGCTTGATAACAATGTATACTCATTCCCCAATGTAAACAACGAGATCACCGGCGGCTCTTCCGAAATCACCGGTAACTTCACTCCCGAAGAGGCTAACGACCTTGCAAACGTGCTCAAATCCGGTAAGATGAGCGCGAAGGTTGACGTAGTGAGCAACAACGTTATCGGTCCGAGCCTTGGTGCTGAGGCTGTGCAGCAGGGTTTCCTCTCTTTCGTCGTGGCAATCATCCTTCTGATGATCTTCATGATCCTTATATATGGTGTGATTCCCGGTCTTGTGGCTAACGTAGGTCTTATCCTCAACCTTTACTTCACTCTCGGTATCCTTGCCTCTTTCCAGGCTGTGCTTACTCTGTCAGGTATTGCCGGTATCGTCCTCTCCCTCGGTATGGCTGTCGATGCCAACGTGCTTATCTTCGAGCGTACTAAAGAGGAATTGCGTCTTGGCAAGAAACTCCGTCAGGCTATCTCTGAAGGCTACAGCAACGCATTCTCCGCAATCTTCGACTCAAACCTCACTTCTGTCATCACAGGTGTGATCCTCCTGATCTTCGGTTCAGGTCCTATCAAGGGTTTTGCCACTACTCTTATCATCGGTCTTGTATGCTCATTCTTCACAGCTGTGTTCCTCACCCGCATTGCGTTTGAACTCATCACGAAGAATGGTCGTTGCGAGAATATGACGTTTGATACAGGCATCAGCCGCAACCTTTTCTCCGGCACCAAGTTTAATTTCCTCGGTCAGTGGAAGACCGCCTCTATCGTATGGCTCGCCCTTATCGTGATATCGGTGGCTTCGCTCATATTCCGTGGAATGAATCAGGGTATTGACTTCTCCGGTGGTCGCAACTATGTGGTGCAGTTCGACAAATCTGTAAATCCTGCCGACATTCAGGCACGTCTTCTCAGTGAGCTTCAGAAAGAGGCTGACGACAAGACTGTCAGCGTGGGGGTGATCACGATTGACAACGACACTAAGGTGCGTATCTCTACCAACTATAAGATTGATGCAGAAGACGCAAATATCGACAATGAGATTTCTGCACTTCTCTATAAGAATCTTAAGCCTGAGCTTACCGGCGCTGACGGTAAGGTGATGGATGAGAATGCTTTTGCCGTGGCTGACGAAAACCGTGGTATCATCTCTATCCAAAAGGTGGGTCCCTCTGTGGCTGACGATATGAAGCGTGATGCCGTATGGGCTGTTGGTATCGCTGTAGTATGTATGTTCCTTTACATCCTCGTGCGTTTCCACAACATCGCCTTCTCTGTCGGTGCGGTTTGTGCCGTGGCTCTCACAGCATTCCTCATCATCGGCTTCTATTCTATCTGCTGGGGCTTCTTGCCGTTCTCAATGGAGATCGACCAGTCGTTTATCGCAGCTGTCCTCACCATCATCGGTTATCAGATCAACGATACTGTGGTGGTATTCGACCGTGTGCGTGAGATGATGAAGCTCTATCCGAAAGAGGATCGCTACGAGACGTTCAACAAGAGTCTTAACACAACTCTTACACGTACAGTGATGACCTCATTCTCAACATTGCTCGTGCTCTGCTGCATTTTCTTCCTCGGTGGCGACACTATCCGCAGCTTCACATTCGCAATGATCTTCGGCGTGATTGTAGGTACGTTCTGCTCACTCTACTGCGCAGCTCCCATCGCCTACAATATCATCAAGAGAAACACTAAGAAAGTGGCAGCCGACAACGGCAAGCCCGCTCTTGAAGGCAACCGCCGTTTCAAATAAAACGAAAAGCAAAAGTCATATACAGTATAAGCATAAATTGTATAAAATGTTGTGTCGGATTGCCCGTGAGGGTAGTCCGGCTTTTTTTTTATGTGATATCATTAATGTCCCTAATGACAATAATGACAGTAATGACATTTAAGTCCTCAAACCTTATTTTGGATAGCTTATCATGACTGTAAATGATGCCTAATCTTGTTGAAAAAACAAGATTATCACAAGAATCCCACATCTAATGGTTACAATAGTAGGTATGATACAATAAAATGGTAATTTTTTCTTTTTAAATATATGATTACCTCTCAATTTTTTAATATTAATCAAAAGAATGAAGAAAATCGCCATAATAGGAGCTGGAAACATGGGGGGTGCTATAGCAGCCTCTCTTGTCGGTGCCGACTTCCGGGTAGTATGCACTGCAAAGACAAAGATTACCATTGACAGAATCCATAAGGAGATTCCCGGAGTGGAGATTACGCAGTCAAATGTGGTGGCTGTCTCTGATGCCGATATTATTGTATTGGCTGTGAAACCCTATATTTCTGCCGGTGTAATTGAGGAGATAAACCCTGTAATAAAGCCGGGGGCGATTGTTCTCTCTGTTGTGGCTACGTTGTCGCTCGCTGATCTTAACTGTTTGCTTCATTCCTCCGAGAGGGAGATGAAGATTATGAGGGTCATACCGAATACCGCCATACGCTTAGGCAAGAGCGTTACATTTATAGCTCCCGATAGCAACGTTGATGCCGACACGCTGGCAGTGGCGGAGGGTATCTTCAACCGTTCCGGAAAGGCTTTCGTAATAGAGGAGAAAAGCATGGGGGCTTGTATGGCACTCGCATCATGCGGTATAGCCTATTTCCTTAGATTTATTCGTGCTGCTGCTGAAGGTAGTGTAGAACTGGGACTTCGTCCGACATTCGCCACTCAGATTGCAGCCCTCACTGCCGAGGGTGCGGCGGCATTGCTTGCCGATGGCGCACATCCCGAAGCGGAAATTGACAAAGTGACCACCCCGGGCGGCATAACGATTAAAGGATTGAACGCTTTGGAGGCAAACGGATTCACGAATGCTGTCATAGAGGCTCTGCGTGCATCCTGTGTGAAATAGGACTCCTTAGACTCCTTAGACGTCTAAGAAGTCTAAGGAGTCTAATTAAAAAATAGCTGATGAAAACAATTGTAGTTAAAATAGGAAGTAATGTGCTGACCCGAAATGACGGTTCGCTCGACGGCACAAGAATGTCGGCTATCGTTGATCAGGTGGCGGCAATTCGCAAACGTGGTGATAGGGTAGTGCTGGTATCTTCCGGTGCGGTGGCGGCGGGACGCAATGAGGTGCGTGCCCGTTATGCTCTTGATACTGTATCTGCACGGCAACTTTATTCCACCGTCGGACAGGCAAAACTCATAAACCGATATTACGAATTGTTTCGTGACTACGGGATGACGTGCGGACAGGTGCTCACCACTAAGGAGGGTTTCGGATCGCGCACGCATTATCTCAACCAGCGTCATTGCATAGAGGTGCTCCTGATGCATGATGTAATACCGATAATCAATGAGAATGATGCCGTATCCGTCACCGAACTTATGTTTACCGACAACGATGAACTGTCAGGACTCGTGGCTGCAATGGTGGATGCCGACATGCTTATAATCTTGAGTAATATCGACGGTATTTATAATGGCAATCCTGCTGACCCGACATCGGAGGTGATTCGGGTGGTTGAGCCGTCGGTGAAAGACCTGTCAGACGTGGTAGTCGCCGGAAAATCAAGTTTCGGACGCGGAGGTATGCTGACGAAGAGCCGTATCGCTCTTCAGGCTGCTTCCGAAGGTATAGAAGTGGTGGTGGCGAATGGTAAGCGCGACGACATACTGCTATCCGTGCTCGATGACCCCGACACTTTATGCACCCGCATATTGCCGGGCGAACACGTGAATGGTGTCAAGAAATGGATAGCACATTCCGGCGATTTCACCAAGGGGGAACTCTATATCAACGACGGGGCGGAGCGCACACTGTTCTCTCCCGATCATGCTGCCAGCCTTCTCCCTGTGGGGATAGAGGAGGTAAGCGGCAACTTTAGGAAAGGGGATCTGGTCGACGTGATAAGCTCACGTGGAGGGCATCTCGGGGTAGGCTGTTGTGAATATTCCTCTTCAGAACTCAAGGAGGTGATAGGGAAGAAGGGTATGCGGCCTGCCATACATTACGATTACCTGCATCTCGATTTGTAAAATAAAAATGATTATATATGATTTCAGGATTATTACGGGAAGTTAAGGAAGCGTCTGTCACTCTTCCGCTTCTCCCGCCCGAGAGAATTGAGGAGATTCTTTTGAAGGTGGCTGATAAGATAGAGGAACAGACTGAGACTATCCTGGCAGCCAATGCAGTTGACTTGTCGGGAATGTCATCAGGCAATCCTGATTATGACCGTCTTATGCTTACACCCGAACGTATTGCCGATATTGCCGCCGACATGAGAAGGGTGGCTCAGTTGCCGTCACCCTACGGACGCCAGATATCAAAGACGGTACGCCCTAACGGGATGGTGATACGCAAGATCTCCGTACCGTTCGGAGTGATAGGGGTGATTTACGAGGCGCGTCCCAACGTGACCGCCGACGTGTTTGGACTTTGCTTCAAGAGCGGGAGTGCATGCGTGCTGAAAGGTGGACATGATGCCGATAATTCCTCACGTGCAATTGTCGATGTGATATGTGGAGTGTTGCGTGAAGAGGGACTTCCAGAGGTATTATGCACATTGCTTCCTGCAAACAGGGAGAGTGCCGCCGAGATGATGGAGGCAGTTGGGGATATTGATGTGATAATACCGCGAGGCGGACGCGGACTGATAGATTTTGTCAGAAAAAATTCGCGTGTGCCGGTGATTGAGACCGGTGCCGGAGTGTGCCACACATATATTGATCTCTCTGCCGATATTGAAAAATCGGCACGGGTTGTATGCAACGCCAAGACGCGGCGTGTGAGTGTATGTAATGCCCTCGATTGCCTTATCATACATAAGGAACGGCTTGCATCCCTTCCCGATATCTGTCTGCCGCTTTCCGAGAAGGGGGTGATGATATATGCCGACGAGCCGGCTTACGATGCGCTTAGAGGAAAATACCCCGACACATTGCTGCTGAAGGCGGATGAGAGAAGCTACGGTACAGAATTCCGCGACTACAAGATGGCGGTTAAGACGGTCGGGTCGATGGAGGAGGCTATGATGCATATTGCCCGTCATGGTTCACACCACAGCGAATGTATCATGAGTGAGAATCCCGACAACATAACACGTTTTCAGGCAGGTGTGGATGCCGCTTGTGTATATGCCAACGTCTCCACAGCCTTCACCGACGGCGGACAATTTGGATTCGGCGCAGAAATCGGCATTTCTACCCAGAAACTCCACGCACGCGGACCGATGGGACTCCCCGAACTCACCACCTACAAATATTTCATCTCCGGCGACGGTCAAACCCGCCAATAATGACAATAATGACAACGCCCACAACGTTCTTTCAAAAAAAGAAATTGAGATGAATATAGCCGTAGCCGGAACAGGATACGTGGGTCTTTCAATAGCCACTCTCCTCGCTCAACATAATCACGTCACTGCCGTAGACGTTATTCCCGAAAAGGTGGAACTTATCAATGCCGGTAAGTCGCCCATACAGGATGAATACATCGAGATATATCTCCGTGAGAAGGAACTTGATCTCCGCGCCACTCTCGATGGAGCGGCGGCATATCGTGATGCTGACTTCGTGGTCATTGCCACTCCTACAAACTATGATCCCGTGACAAATTGTTTCGACACTCATAATATAGAGGATGTCATAGATCTTGTGCTCAGCGTTAACCCGGAGGCGGTAATGGTGATTAAATCTACCATTCCCGTAGGCTATTGCAGATCGCTATATCTCAAATATGCCCGGCAAGGCGTAAAACGGTTGAATCTTCTCTTCTCCCCCGAATTTCTCCGCGAGAGCAAAGCCTTGTATGATAACCTGTACCCTTCACGCATAATCGTCGGCTATCCAAAGATGATAGGGAAGAGTGAACGTTATGATGCTCTTGACGCAGAGAACGAGGCAATTGGAGAAATTGCCGATATACCATTCCTTGAGAAAAAGGCTCATGAATTTGCCGACCTTCTCAAGCAAGGCGCAATCGGACCACAGGGATCCGACAAACCAACCCCACAACCCCGGTCTTCCACTATCCCCACTCTCTTCATGGGCTTGAAGGAGGCAGAGGCTGTCAAACTATTCGCCAATACCTATCTCGCTTTACGTGTCAGCTACTTCAACGAACTCGACACTTACGCCGAGGTAAAGGGGCTTGACTCCAAGGCTATCATAGAGGGGATTGGTCTTGACCCCCGTATCGGCACTCACTACAACAATCCATCCTTCGGCTACGGTGGCTACTGTCTGCCTAAGGATACAAAGCAGTTACTCGCTAACTACAACAACGTGCCGCAGAACATGATGTCGGCTATCGTGGATAGCAACCGCACGCGAAAGGACTTCATCGCCGACCAGGTGCTCAAAATGGCAGGCTGGTACGATTATACACAGGCTCCCCAGCCCCCTAAAGGGGGAGTGGATATGGTGCCCTCCCCGATAGTCGGAGTTTACAGACTGACGATGAAATCCAATTCCGACAATTTCCGTCAATCCTCCATACAGGGTGTGATGAAGCGCATAAAGGCAAAGGGTGCCACTGTCATTATATATGAGCCGACACTTCCTGACGGCACTACCTTCTTCGGCAGTCGTGTGGTGAACGACCTGGAGAAGTTCAAGAGGGAATCACAGGCGATTCTTGCCAACCGCTCGAATGTGGAACTGGAGGATGTCAAAGAAAAAGTATATACGCGTGATATTTTCTCACGAGATTGAACCTAAATTATGAAGAAAAAAGCATTGATAACCGGTGTCACCGGTCAGGATGGGTCATATCTCTCTGAATTGCTTCTTGAAAAGGGATATGATGTGCATGGTATAATACGCCGTTCATCGGTCGACTTCCGGGAGCGTATAGCTCATCTGGAGGGGCATCCTAATTTTCATCTGCATTACGGGGATCTGGGTGATTCCATGTCGATACTTCA
This sequence comes from Lepagella muris, assembly GCF_004793975.1. Classification (NCBI taxonomy): domain Bacteria; kingdom Pseudomonadati; phylum Bacteroidota; class Bacteroidia; order Bacteroidales; family Muribaculaceae; genus Lepagella; species Lepagella muris. Next base: position 59,846 of record NZ_SRYB01000006.1, on the reverse strand, counting down.
GGTGATCGGGCGAGTTCGTCCCGATGAGATCTACAATCTTGCCGCACAGAGCCATGTGCAGGTGAGCTTCGATGCTCCGGAATATACTGCCAATGTTGATGCCACAGGAGTGTTGCGTATCCTTGAGGCGGTGAGACAATGCGGACTTGCCGACACATGCCGCATATATCAGGCTTCCACATCCGAGCTATATGGGAAGGTGGAGCAGGTGCCGCAGAATGAGGAGACTCCGTTCCATCCCTACAGCCCGTATGCCGTGGCAAAACTTTACGGATTCTGGATTGTGAGGGAATACCGCGAGGCTTACAATATGTACTGCTGCTCCGGCATTCTGTTCAACCATGAGTCGGAGCGTCGCGGTGAGACCTTCGTGACGCGTAAGATCACCCTTGCCGCCGCACGTATCGCGCAAGGTAAGCAGGAGAAACTATATCTCGGTAATCTATCCTCCCTCCGCGACTGGGGATATGCCAAGGACTACGTGGAATGTATGTGGCTTATCCTTCAGCAGCCACGTCCGGATGACTATGTGATCGCCACAGGTGAACAACATTCCGTGCGAGAGTTCTGTCTACTGGCATTCAAGCGCGCCGGTATCGACCTGCGTTTTGAGGGTGAGGGTGAGAATGAGAAGGGTATCGATGTTAAGACCGGGAAAGTGCTCGTGGAGGTGTCACCCGACTTCTACCGTCCGACTGATGTGGTCAATCTGTGGGGCGACCCCTCTAAGGCGAAGCGTGAACTTGGTTGGAACCCTACCGAAAAGACAAGTTTTGAAGATCTCGTGAATTTGATGGTGGATGCCGACATGGCAAAGGTGGCTGTAGAGCGTGCCGGAGATCATGTCCGCATGAACCTTGCCGAATATCTTGAGAAGGGGATTGTGAAATGATACGCTGTCTGATCGCAACTATATTCCTGTTGGTCTCCGTCATAAACTCATACTCCTATACCCGTTCTGACTTCGCGGTCTCGGTATGCGGAACGGATGCCGCTGATTCTGTAGCCGTGGTGCCCGCTGGTGTGACGGCTATCCCTGATTTCGCTTTTGCCGACAATGCAAATATCCGTAATGTGATATTGCCGGAGGGGTTGGAGACGATAGGGGAGTATGCGTTCTTAGGCTGCACCTCGCTTGAATCCCTGACACTACCCTCATCCTTGAAAACTATTGGTGAGGGTGCATTCCGGGAGTGTACCGCCCTGGAATCACTGACCATACCGTCGGGAGTGACGGTGGTGCCGCGATATCTGTGTGCATGGTCAACCTCACTCGAATCGGTATCCCTTCCCGACAATCTCAAAGACATAGCAAGCCATGCGTTTGCCTACTGTGCGTCATTACAGAGAATAGAGATACCATCCGGAGTCAAGCATATAGGAAGCAACGTGTTCAGCGAATGTCATTCATTAGAAGAGATAGAACTCCCCACCTCAATCGAGGAACTCGAATCGTATGCATTCTCTGGATGCAGATCCCTGCGGAAAGCCGTACTCCCCGCCAACGACAAACTCCTCGGAGAATACCTCTTCACCGGATGCCAGGCATTACAGGAGATAATATGCCAAAGCCGGAAGCCCGCACCCTTCGATTGCGGCACCCCCTTCTTCGATCCGTCAGAATCTGCGCTCTACACCAGTTGCCGTCTGATAGTCCCCGCCTCCAGCCGCCACCTCTACCGCTGCTCCCCCGTCTGGTCCCTTTTCCTTTGACATACGGCTGTGTCGGATTATTCCTCCGTTCTGATCCCAACGGTATGCAGAAATTCAGAGGCAGTTATCCCAAACTCTTTCTTAAACGCTTTGGCAAAGGATGAGTGGGTGCTGAAGCCTGTCTCAAAAGCGATATCGGTTATCGACAGCTTTCTTTCCATAAGCAGTTCCTTTGCTTTTTGCAGGCGTATGGTGCGGATATATTCATTGGTCGACACTCCGAGCACAGCCATTACTTTGCGATAGAGTGTTGAATTGCTCATGCACATCTTGTCTGCAAGGAAATTGACACCCAGATCCGGATTTGAAATGTTCTTGTTGATTGTCGATACAATCTTTTCAAGAAATTCTCGGTCAAGAGGAGACAGAATGCTTATATTCACACCGTTCCCGGCACTTTTTGTGGAATTTGGATTATTATCGGATGGATTCTCTTTTATCTGTTTATCCACGGGATTGGATAGTGATAGCATTCTTAGATGTTCTGCCATGTTTCTTTGTAGTCTCAAAATATTGTTTATTCTTGCGAGTAGCAATTTTGCAGTGAACGGTTTTGTAAGATAGGAGGATGCTCCGGCTTCATATCCCTCTTGTTTGTCGGTGATGGAGTCTTTTGCTGTCAGCATGACGATGGGGATATGAGAGGTGAGGATATCCGCTTTTATGTTGCGACACATTTCGATACCGTCCATCTCCGGCATCATGATGTCTGTCACGATAATATCCGGTGTATCTTCATGGGCGCATCTTAGTCCGTCAAGACCATTCTCTGCCGTCAGCACCTGAAATTGGTTTTCCAGGCATTGACACATATATTTGCGAAGATCAAAATTGTCTTCTACAATAAGTACTTTCTGACGCTCCTTTTTCTCAACGGGATTGTCGGCATCTTGCTCTTCTGCAGTCTTATCGCGGGCGGATGTGTCGTTATCTCCATGCAGTGCATCCGGATAAAGATTATCATGCAGGAGTCTAATTGTGAATACCGATCCTTCCCCCGGTTCTGACTCTACGTCAATCGTTGCTTCATGTATATCAATAAGGCTCTTCACCAATGCCAATCCTATTCCGGTGCCTGATGCCTGATGAGTGTCGTTCGCTTGATAATAGCGTTCAAATATATGCGGGAGTTTATCCTTTGAGATGCCATAACCGGTGTCGGATATTTTGATTTCAAACGTAGATTTACCGTTGATATTGATAATATGGCATGATAGCCTGATTTCCCCCATTTGGGTATATTTCAGAGCATTGATCATTATATTGTTGATGATGATTGTAATGATTTCGGGATCAAAGAGAGAGTCGCTGCTATCATCGTCAATGTCAAGAATTATCTCCACGTCCTTGTTATGGTTGAGCTCTTTGAAATTAAGACCGATTTCCCGCAACAGATTGGGAAGGTTGCCGGATTTCACTTTCAGACGACGGTTCTGTGTCTCTGTCTTGCGGAATTCAAGGATTCCGTTTATAAGGTTGAGGAGTTGTGTTGAACTGTTGCGGATCATTTGAAGTTTGCCCGAATAAGATGCCGGCAGTTTAGGGTCGCTGACGAGTTCTTCAAGCGGACCGAGAATTAGAGTGAGCGGAGTGCGTAATTCATGCGTTATGTTGGTGAAGAATCGCATTCGTTCCTCATTTAGTTCACTACGGTTGCGGTCGGTCTCTTCAAGCAATGATACTTGCTGCTGAAGATTTATCCAGTTGCGGTAAAGTCGCATACAATATGCTATAAGGCTCACAGCTATTATGAGATACAGAATTTTTGCCCACCATGTCAGCCATATCGGAGGAGCAATGTGTATTGTCATGATATTTTGTGGAGCTCCCCATTCATTTCCTTCCTGACGTTGCCTTACGTATAATTTGTATGTGCCGGGTTTAAGGTTCCTGAATAGAACCTTATTTTTTGATGATGAAGGGGAGAGCCAGCCCTTGTCTATGCCCTCAAGAGAACATTGGAACTCGGATATGCTGGCTATTGCGTGATCAAGGACATTAAAAGTGATTGAAAATGTGTTTTGGTTGTGCGACAGATTGATGATGTCGGAGAATATAGGGATACTATATGAATTGTTGTCACTTTCATTATTCTCTTGGAACACTGAGAAATCTGTCACTTTTGCAGGAATGTTATCCTTTTTACTCAAGATTATTGTCGGGTTAATCTCAAACAGTCCATTGCTTGATGCGAATAATATGTTGCCGTTGTCATCCCTTGTCGCGCCATTGTCAATGAACGTATGGATGGGAAGAGTGTTGGAATACTGATATAATTTTGTGGTATTGTTCTCAGGGTTGATTTTTCCGATACCCCTTGAATGACTGAACCAGATGTTGTGGAAATTATCCTCTTCAAGAGATTTTATCTGTAGATACCGGTTGGTAGTCTCCGTGATATTAGTGAAAGAGGAGAGATTTGACAGATTGGGTATCATGGTCACACCGGCGCGTGTGGCAAGCCATATTCTGCCTGAACTATCCTGAAGTATTGAATTTATGGTGTTTGATAGCAGACCTTCCTGTTTGCCGAGATTGCTTTGCAATTCAAAAGAGCTGTTGAGTATGAACACTCCTTTCCCGAATGTGCCTATCCAATAATTGCCGTGGTCATCAATGATGACCGACATAATCACAAGGTCGGAAAGGGATATGTTGATATTATTGTCGTATTCTCCATGAGGAAGACCATTATGGCATCTGTATAGACCTTTGTCTGTACCGATGAGCATGTCGCCATCCGGAGTCTCGGTAAATACTTTCACATCAGGATTGATATTTTCCACACGGATGAATGATTGATTGGAAGGATTATATATCATTGCGCCTCGGTCGTAGGTGCCGATCCATACTCTCCCTTTGCGGTCGATTGTAAGTGCCTTGACGTAGGTCTTTGCAATATCCGGGACGTAAGGTATCGGGATATGTTTTGTCTTACCATCTTTTATTTGGGCGATTTCATTAACACCGCCTACCCAGAGAGTGCCGTCTTGGGAGTACGCGCAGCTCCATGTCGGAAGATATGGGGAACTACTATTGTTTTTGCCGATATATTCTATCCTTGATATTCCGGGACTTATATGATTTATCACCGACAGACCAGTCCTATGGTTCCCTATCCAGATATTTCCGAACGAATCCGGATATATTGTCCTGGCATATTCATTGGAGGTGTATAAACTGAATCCGTTTGTGGGAATCCTTGTGAATTTGGCTTTGCTGTAGCCATCGGCTTTTGAGGAGGAGGCGGGAAGCATACATACTCCGGCAAGGGTGGATGCAAACCAGATGTTGCCGTTACGATCTTGCGCTATGTGGCGTATTCTTCCCGGCAGAATGGAATTAGGATTGTTTTCATCATTTGTGAATGGGATGAAGAGATTCTGTTTCGGAAGATAGAGAGCCGCTCCCTTATCTGTACCTAACCACACATCGTCATCTTTATCCACACATACAGAGTATACTTCGTTGCCGGGTATTGATGGTTTACCTTCCTGATGCCGGAATGTGACTACTTTCTTTTGAACAGTATCTACCACACTGAATCCTTCTCCGGCATGCCCCACATACAGTTTGCCATCCTTCCCCTCGGTCGTGGTCCAGCAGTGTTTTGGCATTCCGGGAATTTTTCGGTAGGTGTATTCCCGGCTTTCTCCTGTTTGGAAATTTATATATTGTGGTCCGAAGTGGTAATAGTTTACCCACATCCCGGAGTCTGATGCAGGGGTGATTGTCGTGACATCAGTCGAAATCTGCACGGGGTGTGTCAAACCATGTATCTCTCCTGAAGCATGGTCATAATAAAATATTCCGTCTCGTTGGGAACCGATCCAGAGCCTGTCTGGATCATTGGGTAATTGTGTCACGCAGTTCAATGCATTTGAACCAAGTCCGGAATTTTCCATGGTGAAATTTATGAAATCTGTCCCGTCAAATCGGTTAAGACCATTGGCTGTGGCAACCCAGATCTGACCTCGGCTGTCTTGTGTAATCGATAATACGTCGCCATCCGAAAGACCAGACATAATTCCGAGATTTTCGATATGGTATTGTTCGGAGGCTAAAATGGTGTTGCTCTGCCAGCATAATATGGCAAACACAACGAGTAGGTTGAGATAAGTCTTCATTACACGATGTTGTGATTCCTATTAATGATTGCAAAATTAATATCATATTTTCAAGTCTGATTGTCGGAATGAATTATTAGTGTGTCCGTATCATTCATAATTTATCGGACAAATCTAATGAATTGTTTGGATAGGTGAGAAAAATAAATAAATATCTAATTTTGCACAGTAGATTGAGGTGATGTTATGATATAAGGTAGAAAATTAAAAGAGTAAAAAAGGTTTTTATTAGGTATTGATTACTAAATATATTAACAAAATACTTTATTTAATACTAACAGACATAATGAAAAAAGAACGTTACCTGATGTGGCTGTTCTTCCTTGTCCTGGGAGCAGTCACCATGAAAGCTCAGCAGTATCAGCTTAAAGGTGTGGTACATGATGAGGTGGGAGAAGCGGTGATCGGTGCTACTGTGATAGTCGAAGGCACGACAAATGGCACTTCCACGGATGTAGACGGACAATTCACACTCAATGTGAAGAACGGAGATAATCTGATTGTCTCTTACGTTGGCTATATCACACAGACAATCAAAATCAATGGACAAAAAGAGATTACAGTGAATCTGAAGCCTGATGACCAGCTTCTTGATGAGGTGGTGGTAGTGGGTTACGGTGCCGTGCAGCGCAAGAACTTCACCGGTTCGGTTTCGACAGTGAAGGTGTCTGACTCTCCTCTGTCAATCATGCCGACCTCAAACGCAATGGATGCGTTGAGAGGTACAGTCACTGGTATAACTGTCGGGCAGCAAACTGGTGCGGGACAATCTCCATCCATGCTCGTGCGTGGTCAGAAATCTGTAAATGGTGGGTCGTCGCCGCTGCTTGTGGTGGATGGCGTGATTTTTCAAGGTGCCTTGCGCGACATTGATCCTTCCGTGATTGAAAGTATGAGCGTATTGAAGGATGCCACATCTCTTGCTGCATACGGTTCGCAGGCTGCAAACGGTGTGATCATGATTACTACTAAAAAAGGTACAGAGGGTAAGCCTCTTGTGTCGCTCTCAACCTCATGGGCCTGGAGCGAGGCGGCTGCCAAACCTGATCTTTTGAGTCCTGCTGACTATATCCGTAAGAACAATATTCTTTCAGGTCTTGATGAGAATGCCGACCCGACATGGATGTCGAAATTTGAGTATGAAAATTATAAGAAGGGGCAGACTACTGACTGGTTTGACTATTCCACTCGCACCGGTCTTATGCAGAACTACGCGCTCTCAATCAGCGGCGCGACAAGCAAGGTCAATTATTTCCTATCTGGATCCTACACTAATCAGAAGGGGGTGATAAAGGGTGACGATTATGAGCGTTTCGTGATGAACAGCCGTATTACCGGCGATGTGACAGACTGGTTGCAGATCGGCGGGCAGATGATGTATTCTCACAACAACTATTCTGGAGCAAGCGTCTACGACCTCTATCAGACCACTCGTCTAAGTCCGTATGGACAGCCCACCCGTGTCAACGGTGAAGTCAACAAATATCCCGTCAATGAGGGTGGATATCGTCTTAATCCTCTATGGAGCGTGCTTTCCAACACGATTGATGACCATGATATATACAATACCACCACTCTTAAAGGGCACATCCTTCTGAAATGTCCTTGGCTGAGAGGTCTTACTTTCCGCATGAACGGCAGTTTCTCTTTGGAGAATATCGAACGCGATTATTTCACCCACGAGGGTTATTATGTAAGGGAGATGAGTGGCGTTGCAATTGAGGATGCCGAGTCTTATTATACGGATGCTGCTGTGAGCGGCTATCTCGCTTCGGCAAACGGCTACACTTCAAGAACCAAGAACAAATCGTATGTATGGGACAATATCCTTAATTACAACGGTCAGTTTGGTGAACATTTTGTGGATGTCACTGCGGTCTATACTCGCGACTCATACGAATATTTCTACAAGGGATATAGTGGTTCTGACTTCTCCGCTCTCGGCAACACAAATCTCGGATATAACGGTCTTAACCTCGCTGCAACTCAGAAAATCAGCAATCCCGGATATACAAAGCACACTGACGTGGGTTATCTCGGACGTCTGAACTATAATTATGACCAGCGTTATCATCTCAGCGTTTCTGTACGTCGTGACGGTTCATCCGTATTTGGTGCTAAGAAGAAATGGGGTACATTCCCTGCTGTCGGTCTTGCATGGACTGTTTCTAATGAGAAATTTTGGGAACCGGTTGCTGAATATGTAAATAATCTGAAGATTAAGGCTTCTTGGGGTAAGAATGGTAATCAGTCGCTTAGTCCTTATCAAACATTGTCAAAGATCACGCTTGGTCAGCAGGGCGGACTTCCCTATGCGTTCGGAAATACAGATAATGTAAGCTGGGGACAACGTATCACGGCTATGGGTAATCAGCTCCTCGGTTGGGAGACTACACAGTCATGGAACTTCGGTTTTGAGGCAGGTGCTTTCAACAATAGGGTAGTACTCGAACTTGATGCCTACAAATCAAAGACTACCGACCAGATTTTCTGGCGATCAATCCCTGTTATGATTAACGGTCTCACCGGTATGTATGCCACTATGGGTCGTGTCGACAACTGGGGTATCGAAGTCAACCTTAACACAATAAATATCGAGAGTAAGGATCTGACTTGGACCTCAAACCTTAATTTCTATCTTAACCGCAACAAACTGAAGGAACTCTATGGCGATGGAAAGGATGATATTTCCAACGGTCTTTTCCTCAATAAGTCGCTCGGTGCAATCTATGGATATAAGAATATCGGTATTGTTCAGGAAACGGATACGGAATATATAGAGGCGAACGGTGCCCAGCCCGGCGACGTTATGTTTGCAGATACTGATGGCGACGGAAAGATTACGTCTGAAGACCGTACTATCCTCGGCTACAGCAAGGAAAACTTCCGTATGGGATTCGGAAATACTGTGACATGGAAAGGTTTCACTCTGTATGCTATGTTTACAGGTGTGTTTGGTGGTCGTGGATATGGTATGGCAAGCAATCTTTATGCTTACCGCACGCTTTCTGACGTAAACATGGATAACAACCTTAATCACGGTTGGTGGACTCCGGAGAACAAGAGCGATAAATATCCGCGTATAAATTATACCGACGGTAGATACAATCCTCTTCAGAACTATTCTTTTGTGCGTCTCGCTGATCTCAGCCTTGCTTATACGTTCAGCCAGCCTTGGGTGAAAAAGATGCATATCAACAACATAAAGGTATTCTTGTCTGCCAAGAATCTATTCACTATCTCATCATGGGATGGTGGTGATCCTGAAATTCGTCAGACAATCGGGTCAGGATATAGCTATGGTTATCCTTTGGCTCGCACTTATTCTGTCGGACTGAACCTCACTTTCTGATAATGGGTCAAAATACTCAACATCTATTTAACATGAAAAAGATGAATTTTAAGAAATTATTGAAATATACGCTCAGCGGCATGGCTATCATTCCGATGCTATCGGCTTGCAATAGCGATACGGATTTTCTCACTGAAAAACCGGAGACAATATATACTCCAGAGAATGCATACGAGACTGTGGATCAGGTGAAAGCCTGCGTGACAAACCTATATGTCCATATCAGATATTGGTATGATGTGGATCAGTTCCTCAAAGGTCTCGGTTCTGACGTGGCGGACACCCCCAATTGGCGTGCGTCGGGAAACGGTGTGTGCAACTTCTCTAACTGGAGCACATCCTCCAACCAGTCGAACAAGATTTTTGAATCGATGTATCAGCTTGTGAACTATGCCAACCAGAGCCTTGAGGGTGTCAACCAGCCATCCCTTTCATGGGCGAGTGAGGATGAGCGTCTGGAGTGTTACGGAGAGATGATGTTCATGCGCGGCTATGGCTATCTTCGTCTTGGTGAAATGTTTGGTGGTGTGCCGCTTGTGACTAAGTTCTATCAGGAGCTTAAACTTGACTTTGAACGTTCTTCACGTAGTGAGACCTATAATCAGGCAATCTCTGATTTGAAGGAAGCTGCCGAGAATCTTCCTGACTATCCGTCTGAAGCGGGACGTGTGGGTAAGGGTGCCGCATATCACTTCCTGTCGGAAGCATATCTTGCGTTGGCTATAGAGAACGATAACAATGCATCTGACCTTGATATGGCAATATCATACGCTGACAAAGTGATGGCTCTGCATCCTGTCATGACCGAGTGTTTCGGTTCTCGTGCAATACCCGGTGGGGGTAAGGCTGTGAACGGCGTGGAGGCATATCGTGAGGACGGCAACGTATTTTTTGATCTTTTCCAGAGAGGAAATCAGGATTATCAGGATGGCAACACTGAAGCTCTTTGGGTATTCCAGCATAACTATAATATTTATCATGAGTATGGCGGCAACAAAAGCGAATCTCCCCGCAACTGGTCTCCCGTATTGCGTGATGCTTTCTGGAAGGATGAATATAAGGAGAATGGTGAGAACTGTCCGTGGAACGGTGCCGATACCGAACTCTATCCCGGTGGCAACATCTGTGCTTATGTAGGCGGACGAGGAATTTCCGCCAATGCGCCTACAAACTATGTGATCAATGAGGTATGGCATGGTGATTTCAGCGATGATATGCGTAATGCTCCATGCAACATACATCGTGACTTTGTGGTAATCGACAAGAACCATTCAATGTACGGTCAGGTTGTCACAAAAGATATGCTTGACCCGACACGTATCGACCGTTATTATCCAGTATGGGAGAAATGGGCATCGTGGGACGATTATAACTACGATGACCTCAGTGAAGGTTGGCAGCGCAGTGCATATTTCATCGACCAGTATGCATGCCGTTCAGCCGAGACGGTCCTTCTGCGTGCCGAGGCTAAGCTTCGCAAGGGCGACAAGGGTGGTGCTGCCGATGATGTCAACATTCTCCGCAATCGTGCGCAATGCTCTTATAAGGCTCAGGCAAGCGACATGACAATGCAGTTCATCCTTGATGAGCGCGTGCGTGAGCTATTCTTTGAGGAACAGCGTTGGCCTACTCTGCTCCGCATAGGCAAGGAGGGTATAGAGAGCATCAATAAGCATGCAATGTATATAGCCGACCAAAGTGAGGCTTGGCCCGGTTGCTTTACCTCCACTCTGCCAGGTATCTCAAAATGGACACTTTTCCCGATACCGCAGACGATTATCGATACCAATACCGGTGCTGTAATCGAACAAAACCCCGGTTGGTAATAAAAAAGGTTATGTAAGCTAACCTTATACCCGATATGGGTGGGAGGGCTGCATCATTAATGAATGGTGCAGCCCTCTTTATAGATTGAAGGTTATGGTTCTATGAGAGCAGTGGTTATGCGGACTTGTAGAAGGAGTGTTATAATTTTTTGAAAATGACATGGGAATTTTTGGTGAGAATACAAAAAATATTTATTATTTTTGCAGAAAATTAAATCTAACCTTGACATGGAAAATTTACTTCCTTTTGCATTTATTTGTCTCACCTCCTTCTTTACACTGACCAATCCGTTGGGGACGATGCCTGTGTTCTTGTCTATGACTAAAGGATTAAACAATTATGAACGTGCGCATATAGTGAAACGTGCCACCATCGTTTCGTTCATAATTCTGATCTGCTTCACAGTTGCAGGACAGTTTCTGTTTACTCTTTTCGGTATATCCGCCAATGGTTTTAAGATAGCTGCAGGTTTCATCATTCTGAAGATCGGATTTGATATGCTTCAGGCGAAATATTCCAATACTAAGTTGAGTGATGAGGAGGTGAAGGTGTATGCCGATGACATATCTATAACTCCGTTGTCAATACCGATGCTTTGCGGTCCGGGTGCGATTGCCAATGGCATCGTCCTTATGGAGACTGCCACAACGGTTCCGATGAAGGTTACTCTCCTCGTGAGCATCGCTCTGATATATGCACTCACATACGTCATTCTTCGTGCATCAACCAAACTGGTGCCTCTTATCGGAGAGACCGGCAACAATGTGATGATGCGATTGATGGGTCTGATTCTTATGGTGATTGCTGTGGAGTGTTTTGTCGGTGGTCTCAAACCGGTCCTTGTCGACATAATCCGTCTGGGCAACGGGCTTCCCGGCTAATATTCACATTACTGACCTACAAATAGAGTGGCGACAGAATCCCGTCGCCACTCTATTTTGTCGGTAAGAACTAAATTATAGGAGTCCGGTCATATATAGGGGAAGATAGGTTACATTTTCCTTTATTTCCAGATTGTCCGGATGGAGCACAATCGCCTTATTTAGTTCCATCTCATATTTTTTCATTGCTTTCTTCAATGAGTATATATGATAATCTTTTCCGGATTTTACTTCTACAAAGTTCATGTTATGCTTGTTTGTGACATGGCTTTTGGGCAGGAGAAAATCAAGTTCCATGCGGTTTTCATTGTCGTTGCGGTCTGAGTTCGAATAAAAGAATAGGCTATAACCTTTGGCAACCAACATCTGTGCCACGATATTTTCCATAAACATACCTTCATTCAACGATAGTTTACCGCGAATTATCTTTCTATATACGTCATTCTTCTCCTCAATATTTGTGAATGCCAAAGAATAAAGTAGTCCGGTATCACCAAAATAGCATTTGAGAGTGGTTCGGTCAGCATTTATAGCCAATCCCATGCTTGGTTCAGTGCTTCCGAAACAAAGGTTTACAAACTTTGCATCTTGTAGCCATGTGAAAGGCTCGATATATTCTCGCATCCTTGCATTCTCTGAAATGGAGGAAAGTCTGAATTTCTTTTCATGTTTTGACAACTGTGATGGTATGGCATCAAAAACGGATTCCACTTTAAAGGTCTGAGATCCGGTGTGTTTGGCAATGTCTCCACGATAAAGGGTCAGGATTATGGATTTCTGACGGTCAGCCTCGTTGAAATCTTTTGTTGAAAGATAGGCTTTTACAACTTGTGGCATCCCTCCGATTACCATATATTCCTTGAAAAGTTGAAGAGCTTTCCTATGAAGCGCCTGTGGTAGTGGAGTCGTTTTGTAATAACATTCTGCAATGAAGTCGGCAAGCATCTCCTCTCCGTTGGCATATAGATATTCCTCAAAGTCCATAGGATACATATTGATATGCTCCTCTTCCGACGGAATAATGATATTCTCGGTATTTTTTCTTATTGACATCAGTGAGCCGATTTCAATATAGTCATACCTGCCGTCTGCAACAAGATACTTAATGGCGGCACGCATCTTCGGACATTCTTGTATCTCGTCAAGAATTATTAATGATTCCCGTTCAAACAGTTGTGTATTATAGATTAGTTGAAGATAAGAAAACAGCCGGTCGCGGTCATGCAGATTATCAAGTATCAAATTCAAGTTATCATCGGAGATGTCGTTGAAATCAATCTTGATAAATGAACGGTATTCATTCCTGCCTAATTCTTCGGCGATATAGCTTTTCCCTACTCGTCGGGCACCATTGATGAGAAGTGCGGAAGTTCCGTTATGTTTCTTCCAATTCAGTAAGTGATTGTATATCTTGCGCTTCATATCATTGTATCACGTTTTCAAGGTTTAGAATACCTATGAAATACACGTTTTCAAGGATATTAATGCTGCAAAAATACACGTTTTCAAGGGATAAACAAAATTTTTCTGTAAAATTGATTTATAAGAAATGCCATTATTAGACAATCTATTTGAGAAATAACTCAATTTCCATAGTACTTCGTAGGGATTGTCTTGTTTTTTCATGTTATTCAATCTTTTAAACATGAAAGAGGTATTACTTTTACCCCATCTGGTCGTGTGTAGGCAATAGGTCCCCCGGTAATCACAAGCAATAAATCTGGTTCTCGCATTTTTAATTGAGTTTCTGTTTCATTCTTTTTCTTTACAAGATCTTTGATCTCAAGGAGATGTTTTGCGCCCATGTCAATTTCAGCACTTCCAAGTTTGAACTCAATCAATGCATATCGTCCATCATCAAGATGCAGCACAGCATCTGCTTCAAGGTCGTATCGATCATGATAATATGATATGGAGCCATACGAAGCCTGGGAGTATGCACGCAAATCCCTAATAGCCATACACTCAAAAATGAATCCATAGGTTTTTAAATCCATCTGTAAGTATTGCGGAGATAACCCTAAAGCTGCTACAGCAATAGATGGATCAGTGAATCCTCTTTTTTTACCTCTTCGAATCGCCGTTGCTGAGCGAACAGCTGGAGACCATGAATCAATGTCTTGAATTACAAATAATTTTTCCAATGCTGATACATAGCTATCAAAAGTCGGTTCCGTGCAACTTTCAGTAGTTGCTGATACATCCTTGATCATTTTGCTTTTCTTTGCAAGAGTCGAGATATTTCGAGCGTATGACCTTAATATTTCACGTGCTAACTTTTCGTTTCGATCTACCCCATCAATTGTAGATATGTCGGTAGCACAAACGCTTTGTACGTAATTCTTTGCCACAAGTAATTGTGCTTTGGTCGATGTTCCCAATAATGTGGCTGGCCAACCTCCTCGGCAGGATGCGAATATGAGCTGTATTAAATCAAGTTTTGATTTTTTACCATCAATGACTAAGTTAGGATTATCGAATAATTCGTTCAAAGATATTTCACCTGTTGATTCCCCTGATTCCCAAAGACTCATGGGAAGCATTCTGATTCGTGCGATACGCCCAGTGCCGGAATGTAAAATTTTTGATTTATCCACAGAATTGGAACCAGTCAAGATAAATTGTCCTACTTTTTGACGTTCATCTACAACAGTCCTTACGGCATCCCATAGTAAGGGTGCGTCTTGCCATTCATCTATAAGCCGAGGGGTAGCTCCTTCTAAGAGAAGAGATGGACGAGTTGCTGCGGTTGCGAGATAACCATCACGTGTATCCGGATTTTGTAGTTTGAGTTCACTGTTGGCTTGTTGTTCTGCAGTTGTGGTTTTGCCGCACCACTTTGGCCCTTCAATAAGAACGGCTCCAAATGCTTCAAGATATTCTTGCAATATTTGATCTGCTATTCGGGGGAAATATAACATGTTTTTTTGAGTGCAAAGTTAATTATTTTAAGGGATATAGCAAATTTATTTTGGTTTTTTGTGGCATTTCATTTTGGTTTTTTGTGGCATTTCATTTTGGTTTTTTGTGGTTACGGAGGACTTTCAAGTTTTATGCTGTTTTCATTGTCTTTGCAGTCTGATTTGGAATAAAAGAAGTGGGGATGTGCCAAATTTTTAAATGTATTTTGTTTTTATTAGCATAAGTTTGGTCAACATTAGTGCGTATAAAAGTGTTATGAATTTGTATCGCCGGCTTGTAAGCGATATGAACCGATTCAGGTACAGGTAATGAAATAGAAAAGAATGAGGTTCAATTCATGGAATGGCCTATCGTCGGAGAAATCATAATTATCTAACGTTTAACCAACATGGGAGTCAATAGCAGTACTTTTCCAAACAAATCAACAGAAGAGGTTATCAACAAAAATCGGCACACAGAAGACTCTAACGGGTATGATGGTGGGCACAAAAAAAGAAATTTCATCATTGCCGGCATCGTTCTGTTGGCGATTGTCGCTGTAATCCTATATATATGGATGCGTCCGAAACCGCAAAATGTGGTCTTGCCGACTGTAGAAGTGGAGGAGGTAAGCACTGATAATGTCAATATATATGGTGAATACGTCGGACGTATACGAGCACAGCAGTTTGTGGAAGTACACGCCCGCGTGGAAGGGTATCTTGAAAAGATGCTCTTCAAGGAGGGTTCCTATATAAAGAAAGGACAGACGCTCTTTGTCATTGACCCTCGTCTTTACAAGGCTCACGTCGAGAAGGCGCGTGCCCAGCTCAACAAGGCACGTGCGCAACTCAACAAGGCGAAGCGCGACCTCGACCGAATCACACCTCTCCACGCACTGAATGCGGCATCCCAACTTGACCTTGACAACGCTACAGCTGCCTACGAGAGTGCGAAAGCGGAGGCTACCGTGGCTGAGGCTGATCTGACGCAAGCTGAATTGACCTTAGGTTACACGCAGGTGACATCCCCCATCTCCGGATATATATCGGAAAGAGTAGCCGACATAGGTACCCTCGTCGGTCCCGGTGGCGGTAAATCGCTACTTGCCACTGTCGTGAAGAGCGACACCGTAAGGGTGGATTTCTCAATGACCGCACTCGACTATCTCCGCAGTAAGGAGCGCAACGTCAACTTGGGCGGTTCCGATCCTGACCGGAAATGGGATTCTTTCGTGAAAATCACCCTTGCCGACGGTTCCGTCTATCCCTATCAGGGTCAGGTGGATTTCGCTGACCCACAGGTAGACCCCAAGACTGGCACATTCTCCGTGAGGGCGGAGATGCCTAACCCCGACAGAAGTCTTCTCCCCGGTGAATTCACAAAGGTGAAGGTGCTTCTCGACGTCAGGGAGAATGCCGTGGAGATTCCCGACAAGGCTATCGTAATTGACAAGGGTGGTGCCTACGTCTATGTGGTGCGCCCTGACAGTGTGGTGGAGAAGAGATTCATAGAGACCGGTCCGCAGACCGACAACAAGACCATAATCGAACGCGGTCTGGCGAAAGGTGAGAAGATCGTGGTGGAAGGCTACCATAAACTGTCGCATGGTATGAAGGTGAACCCTGTGACAGCAGCTCAGGAGAAGAATGGTGCCGAAGAAGTGAATGCATCGGCAAAGGATAAAGGGGATGTGGATGCCAAGGATAAAGGGAAGGAGGGTGCTGATGAAGCGTAATTTCTTTCTTGACCATCCGGTGTTCTCAATTGTGATATCCATCGTGGTATTCATAATCGGTGTCATCGGACTGATGCTTCTCCCTGTCGACCAATATCCGCAGATTGTGCCACCGGTTGTCAAGGTCAGTGCCTCCTATCCCGGAGCCGATGCCCTTACGGTCACTCAGGCAGTGGCTACCCCTATTGAGCAGGAATTGAACGGCACTCCCGGCATGATCTATATGTCGTCGTCAAGTTCAAACTCCGGCGGCTTTTCCGCCATCGTCACATTTGATATTGATGTCGATCCGGAGTTGGCTGCCGTGGATATCCAGAACCGAGTGAAGAAGGCGGAATCACGTCTCCCTGCCGAAGTTGTGCAGAATGGCATATCGGTGTCGAAGGAGACGGCAAGCCGACTGATGACCATCACAATCCAGTCAGACGATCCAAAGTTTGATGAAGTATATCTCAGCAACTACACCACTCTCAACGTCATTGACCCTATCCGACGCATACCGGGCGTCGGCAGTATAAGCAACGTCGGAGGCAGGTATTACGCCATGCAGATATGGGTGGATCCTGCGAAACTTGCAGATATGGGGCTTACGGTGAAGGATATACAGAATGCCTTGAAAGACCAGAACCGAGAATCTGCCGCCGGCACTCTCGGTCAGGCACCTTCGGAGAATGTTGACATAACTATGCCGATCATCGCAAGAGGGCGTCTATCGTCAGTTGCTGAGTTTGAGGATATCGTGTTGCGTGCGGAGAGCGGCGGCTCGGTGATAAGGATGAAGGATGTGGCGCGTGTGTCGCTTGAGGCGTCAAGCTATGCTACGGAGAGTGGTATCAACGGCGGGAATGCTGCCGTAATCAACATCAACATGCTCCCCGGAGCAAACGCCATGGAGGTGGCGGATGCCGTGAAGAGGGAGATGGAGAATATTGCAAAGGGATTTCCGGAGGGTATAACCTACGATATACCGTTTGACATGACCACCTACATATCGGAGTCTATACATCACGTCTACAAGACATTCTTCGAGGCTCTGATACTGGTGATTCTCGTGGTCTATCTATCGCTTCAGAACTGGCGTACAACAATTATCCCAGTGATTGCCGTGCCGATCTCGCTTGTCGGCACATTCGGCGTGATGCTCATGTTCGGATTCTCCCTCAACATGCTGACTCTGCTCGGTCTTATCCTCGCCATCGGTATTGTGGTGGATGATGCGATAGTCGTCGTGGAGAATGTGGACCGACTGATGAACGAGGAGAAACTATCTCCATACGAGGCGACGGCAAAGGCGATGAGTGGTATCGGTTCGGCACTGATTGCAATGTCGCTGGTGCTCTGTGCGGTGTTTATCCCCGTGAGCTTTCTCCCCGGCATAACCGGTCAGCTCTACCGTCAGTTCACTATCACTATCGCGGTGTCCGTCATCATATCCACGATGGTCGCGCTCACGCTGTCTCCGGTGATGTGTGCGAAGCTGCTGCGTCCGGAGACGAAGAAAAAGCGGGCGAAACTGTTCCGGCTCATCAATATCTGGCTCGGTAAGGGGAACCGATTCTATTGCGGAATGATAAGGAAGGGGTTGGCACGACCCAAGACTATGGTTGCCATCTACGTAGGGGCGATAATTCTTATCTGCGTGATGAACTACCTGATGCCGCGCAGCTTCATGTCGCAAGAGGATCAGGGTTATTTCACGGTGGAGCTTGCCCTTCCGGAGGGTGCCACAATTGAGAGGAGCCGTGAGGTGACGGAGAGGGCTATCGCTTATCTGAAGGAGGATCCCGACGTGAGATATGTGCTCAACGTGACCGGATCATCACCGCGCGTGGGCACGAATCCCGCCCATGCGCAGCTGACCGTGATTCTGAAACCATGGGATGAGCGCGAGACGGAGGATATAACCGTTGTCCGCGAGCGCATTAGGGATCATCTTGCCGGGTATCCGGAGAGCGAGGTGTTTGTCTCTACACCTGCCATCATACCGGGTCTCGGTTCATCCGGCGGCTTTGAGATGGTACTCGAGGCGAAGGGGGATGCGACGTATCAGGATCTGCAACAGGCAGTCGACTCATTGAGGCATTATGCCGCAGCAGTGCCGGCGATTGCGAATCTGTCGGTGTCGATGCAGCCAGACATCCCGCAGCTATATTTCGATGTGGACCGCGATAAGGTGAAGATGCAGGGCATACCGGTGAGCGATATCTTCTCCACGATGAAGGCTTTCACCGGTTCGGTCTACGTCAACGACTTCAACATGTTCAACCGAATATACCGCGTCTACATACAGGCGGAGGCACCCTTCCGCGCCAACAAGGAGAATCTGAACCTCTTCTTCGTGAAGAGCACCGACAACACGATGGTGCCGATCACCTCGCTCGGTACATCTCGCTTCACCACCGGACCCGGAACTATGTCGCGCTTCAACATGTTCTATTCAGCCACCGTGTCGGGGGATGCCGCCAATGGCTACAGCACCGGTCAGGCTATGGATGCGCTGGAGAAAATCGTCAGGGAGAAACTTCCCGAAAATATCGGGGTGGAATGGAGCGGTCTGTCATATCAGCAGAAGCATGAGAGCGGCAATACGGCTCTTGTGCTCGGTCTCGCCTTCCTGTTTGTGTTCCTCTGTCTGGCGGCGCAATATGAGAGTTGGAGTGTGCCGTTGGCAGTGATTCTGTCCTTACCCGTAGCCGGAGTGGGAGCATATCTCGGTATATGGGTATGCGGACTTGAGAACAACATCTATTTCCAGATAGGATTGGTGATGCTTGTGGGTCTGGTGGCTAAGAATGCCATTCTGATTGTGGAGTTTGCGAAGGAGGCTGTCGACAAGGGTGCGGATGCCGTGAGTGCCGCGCTTACTGCCGCACGACTGCGTTTCCGTCCTATCGTGATGACTTCGCTGGCATTCATGCTCGGACTTATACCGCTCCTTTTTGCATCCGGTCCCGGTTCTGCCGCACGCCGCGACATTGGCACCGGAGTATTCTTCGGTATGCTTGTGGCGATTACTGTCGGTATCCTGTTTGTACCGTTCTTTTTCGTGATGATAGAGCGTTTCGTTAGAAAAAATAAATAGAAAGATCTAAAGATGCGATACAATTTGAAATCAAATATAATTCTGTCGGTGCTACTTGCCTGCACAATGGCGTTTGCCTCATGTTCGGGAGTGAAGGGGCTTGCGAAGCCCGACCTTCAGATGCCTTCGGCGTTCATGGACAGCCCGACCACTGATTCTCTTTCGATTGCCGATATGGATTGGTGGGAATTTTTTACGGATGAACCGCTGAGGGAGATAATTATGCGTACTCTTGAGAATAACCGCGATATGCTCAAGGCACAGGCACGGGTTGATGAGCTTCGTGCCCTCTATGGCGTGGAGAAGGTCAACATGTTGCCTGAAATCACCGGCACGGTTGGAGCTGACCATGAGACCAATAACTATCATGGCGACGGTGTGGATAAAGATCCGGAATTTGACCTTAAACTATCCGTAGGTTGGGAGATAAATCTATGGGGAGCCCTCACGTGGGCACGTCGTCAGAGCAAGGCGAAGTATGTGGCTACGGTGGAAGATATGCGTGCCATGCGTATGACTCTCATATCGCAGGTGGCATCCGCTTATTTCAGACTTATAGCTCTCGATAATGAGCTTGAGATCGTGCGTCAGACTCTATTGACCCGTCAGGAATCTCTTGAACAGGCACGTCTTCGTTTTGAGGGTGGTCTCACGTCGGAGACTGTATATCAGCAGGCAAAGGTGGAGTATGCCACCACTGCATCGCTTGTGCCGAATCTTGAGAGTGAAATCAATAAGGCACGCAATGCCATAACGCTTCTGATGGGGGAATATCCGGAGAAGGAGATTCGCCGATCGGCATTGAGCCTGTATGAGAATCTGCCGGAACGTCTTCCGGTAGGTGTGCCCTCATCACTGTTGCAGCGTCGTCCCGACCTGCGCAGGGCGCAGCAGAACCTGGAGGCGGCTATGGCGGATGTCGGTCTGAAATATGCCAACCGTTTTCCGAATCTGAAGATCTCCTTGTCAGGAGGTCTGGAGAATGATGAGCTGTCTACTTTCTTCAAATCCCCGTGGACTTACGTGGGAGGAAACATTGCCGGACCGATTTTCGATTTCGGGCGACGTAAGAAGAAATATGAGGCTTCGAAAGCCGCCTACGAACAGGCGCGTTATTCCTACGAGCAGGCAGTGATAAGCGCATTTACTGAGGTAAGCAATGCCGTGGTAGATTACCAGAAGGCGCATGAGTCGGCATTACTGAAGTCGGAGCTTTGCGATGCCGCCACAAAATACGTGCAGCTTGCCCATGTGCAGTACCGTGGCGGAAGTCTCAACTATATAGACGTGCTCGACGCACAGCGACGTTTCTTCGATGCCCGCATCGGACTCAGTAATGCCCTTCGCAACGAATACCTTGCCATAGTCAATCTCTATAAGGCACTCGGTGGAGGACTTGACCCGTCGCCCAAATCCACCGCCCATTCCACATCTCCAACCCATTAGTAATCCAATCTGCCTGTAATAATGGAACCGGTTGAAACTTTATTATCCCGGTGGTCCGACAATACAGATTCAAACACAAAAAGCAGGTCACCATGACGGTTGCCTGCTTTTTGTGTATGTATGGGGTTGAAAGTTGTGTGCTGACGTGTCGGTTTACAACTTTGGCAGGGATGACAACAGAGTTGTCGGATGTTTTTATGTTATTTTGCGGAAACCGACTCATCCGGCTGTTGACTGACCTATCTTTTTGCCGGAATGTGGTCAATGCTATAGAATCAGATTGAATTTATATATCATGAGACAGAACAGAAAAGATTATGCGCGCTTGTGGCGCGTGGGCGTGGCTTTACCATTGTTGGCGTCAATGGGCGCCGGTGTGTCGCCGATGATGGCAGACGACAATGTGAAGACCACGTTCCAGACTTCGCGTGAATGGCGTCCTACTATTGATAACCGTGCGGATGCCGTGATGGTGTATGGTGTGGGTGGCAATCCTTCCGACAGGAATGGAAACCGTAATTTTGAGAGTCGCGTGAAGAGCTGGCGCGACCGTGGCTATACAGTGCATTTCATGACCGGAATCGCATGGGGCGAGTATCAGGATTATTTCACCGGGAAATGGGACGGTCGTTCCCATCTTGATGAAGGACAGGTGACGCAGCGCGGCGACACTATCTGGCACGGGCACCTTGTGCCTTATATCGTGCCGTCGATGAACTTCCTGAAATATCTGAAGGAGGCTCACGTGAAGCGCGTGATTGATGCCGGTATTGACGCTATCTTTATGGAGGAGCCTGAGTTCTGGGCGCGTTCGGGATATAGCGATGCTTTCAAACGCGAATGGAAGGAGTATTATGGCACTGAATGGCAACCGCAGCATGAGTCGCCCGAAGCTACGTATCTCTCCAATAAATTGAAGTATCATCTCTATTATCGTGCGTTGAATGAGGTGTTCACCTACGCCAAGGAGTATGGCAAGACGCTTGGTCGGGATATAAAGTGCTATGTGCCTACCCATTCTCTCGTCAACTACTCTCAGTGGCAGATTGTCAGCCCGGAGGCGAGTCTTGCATCTCTGCCTTGCGTTGACGGATATATCGCACAGGTGTGGACCGGAACTTCCCGCGAACCGAATTATTATAATGGCAAGGCACGCGAGAGGGTATTTGAGACTGCTTTCCTTGAATACGGCTCTATGGAGTCGATGACCGCACCGACGGGCAGAAAGATGTTCTTCCTCACTGACCCGATTGAGGACCGTGCGAAGGATTGGGATGACTATAAGCGTAATTATCAGGCTACCTTTACTGCCAAACTTCTCTATCCCGGTGTAGGCGACTATGAGATAATGCCTTGGCCTGAACGTATCTATGAGGGGCTTTACCGCGTGAGTGCCGACAGCGATGAGAAGACGAAGATTCCGCGTTTCTACTCTGCGCAGATGCAGGTGATGGTGAATGCCTTGAATAAGATGCCGGTGGTGAAGAACACTGTCAGCGGCAACCAGGGTATCGGCGTGCTGATGTCAAACTCCCTTATGTTCCAGCGTTTCCCGCTTCATGAAGGTTATGACGATCCGCAGCTCGCGAATTTCTACGGCATGGCGATTCCTCTTGTAAAGAGGGGTGTGCCTGTTAAGACTGTGCATATCGAGAATCTCGGATTCCCCGCTACGCTTGCATCGACGAAGGTGCTCGTGATGACTTATTCTAATATGAAACCGCTTGACCCGGCTGCTCATGAGCATCTTGCCGAATGGGTGAAGAAGGGTGGTGTGCTTCTGTTCTGCGGCTCGGATAAGGACCCATTCCAGAGTGTGCCGGAATGGTGGAACAACGGCGGCAATTCATACGCTGCACCGTCGCAGCATCTCTTCTCTATGATGGGTATGCCGCAGAATGCCGGTGAAGGTAACTATAAGGTAGGGAAGGGCACTGTATGCGTGATGCGTCATGACCCGAAGGAGTTCATTCTGAATGAGAATGGTGATGCCGGATATATATCTACGTTGACCGGTCTTTATGAGAAGCAGGCTAAGGGTGGCGCACTCAAATTCAAGAACAACTATCTGCTTCAGCGCGGTCCCTACACTCTCGCTGCTGTGGTTGATGAGAGTGTGAGCGATGAGCCGCTTACTCTGAAAGGTAAGTATATAGATATGTTTGACCATACGCTCCCGATGAAGGATGAGGTGACTGTTACACCAAACACACAGGTTATGCTTCTCGATGTCGCTAAGGTGAAGGATGGCAAGAAGCCACAGGTGCTTGCCGCTTCTTTCCGTGAGAGCGATGAGAAGAGAGCGAAAGGGGAGTACACATTTGTAGCAAAAAGTCCGATCGATACAGACGGCGTGGCACGTGTGCTTCTCCCCTCAGCACCCAAGAGTGTGCTGATAGATGGAAAGGAATCATTGGTTTCCAATGCATGGGATGCAGCTTCAAGAACGTATCTAATTAACTTCGAGAATAACCCCGACGGACGCAAGGTGACCTTCCGTTGGTAATATTAATCATCAATTAAATGACTAATCTACTGAAATATGCTATTGCGGCGGCAATGATATCTCTGTCGGTGTCAGCCGTTGCCGAGAGCCGGATAGATATAAATTTAAAGAAAACCGGTGACAAGGTGCCGGCTACGCTCTATGGCGTATTCTTTGAGGAGATATCCGGAGCCGGCGACGGCGGACTATACGCCGAGATGGTGCGCAACCGTGGCTTTGAGGAGGGTACTCTTCCGACCGGCTGCACGCTTGATGCCGACGGCTTTGCCGCCGCTCCGACTGCGCGTTGCTATTCCAATGATTCCATCAACAATTTCAAGGTGCGTTGGGGTGCCGACCGTGGCATGACCGCGTGGCGCACGCAGTATGCCGACGGCTCACAGGCATCTTCGCAAATCACCGATGAATATCCGTTAAATTCCGCAACGCCTCATTCTCTGCGCATTGACCTCAGCCGCGCCCATCGCGACGTGTCGGCTGTAAATACCGGATACTGGGGTATGGCAATCGAGAAAGGGAAAACGTATCGTCTCAGTCTATATCTGCGAGGGGAGGGTGCCCGTCGATGCACGGCTTCGCTCGTGGATGCTGCCGGAAAGTCTCTTGCCTCCGCTCAGATAAATATAGATTCCGATGGCGAATGGCACAAGTATGACGCCACTTTTGTCGCCGATGATTCGTGCGACAAGGCATCCCTTAGCCTGTCGTTCCCTCCGGAGGGTACTATATGGCTTGATTTTGTGTCGCTGTTTCCTGCCGATACCTACCGCAACCGTCCCAATGGGCTTCGTCGGGATATCGCCACAACCATCGAGGAGTTGAAACCGGCATTTATCCGCTGGCCCGGCGGTTGTATCGTGGAAGGTCTTACGCTGGATAACCGTGTGAATTGGAAAGAGACGATAGGTGATCCGGTGAAACGTCCCGGTGAATATGATCTCTGGGGCTACCGTAGCACCTACGGTTTTGGTTACCATGAATTTCTGCAATTCTGTGAGGATATCGGTGCCGATGGTATGTTTGTGTGCAATGCCGGTATGTCGTGTCTGTTCCGTAACGGTGACTATGTGGATGGTGACGACCTTGAACCGCTGATTCAGGATGCTCTTGACGCGATAGAGTATGCCATAGGCGATACCTCTACACGTTGGGGTGCGGAACGTGCCCGCAACGGGCATCCGGAGCCATTCCCTCTGCGATATGTTGAGGTAGGAAATGAGAATGTGTTTGGTAGATATGCCGTAAACTATAACCGTTTCCATAAGGCTATTAAGGAGCGTTATCCGCAGATTGAGCTTATAACGGCTCTCATGTTCAGCAAGGATGTCGAAAAACTTGATGAGGTGGAGATTATCGATCCGCATTATTATGAGACTGCCGACTGGTTCTATAATAATGCCGATGTCTACGACAAACTCCCTTCGCGTCTCCCCTACAAGGTGTATATAGGTGAATATGCCGCTACCGGACGTAACAATCTCTATTCTTCGCTTGCCGAGGCTGCATTCCTTACCGGGGTGGAGCGGAATGGCGACAAGGTGCAACTCGTGTCGTATGCACCATTGTTGCAGAATGCCCATTATGGCAAGGGTCATCTGATTGTGTATGATGGTAAGCAGACTTACGGACGTTCGAATTATCATCTCTTGAAGGCGTTTGCTGAGAATCGTCCTGATGTTAATGTGAATACGGTGATAAGAGGGGAGGATACCGCTGTCCCGTTCGCGCCTCATGGATTTATCGGTCTTGGCACGGCAAATGCGTCTGCGGAGTTCCGCGATATACGGATTGAATCCGGTGGTAAACTGGTATATTCCTCTGAACGTGATGGTATTGACGGCAGATGGAGTCCGCTGAGAGGTAAATGGGAGTTTGGTGCGGATGGCACCATCATTCAGACAGAGGCGTCGCATGAGTCAATTATCAAGCTCAACGACCTTACCACCGGCGACTGCACAATACGTCTTAAAGCCAAAAAGACAGATGGAAGGGAAAGTATGCGCGTGATTTTCGGTATGGAGAATGAGGGTAAGTATTTCATGGCGGATTTAGGCAGTCATTCCAATGAATCTGTAATCTTCCGTGAGATCAGCGAGAAGGGTTCCGTATCGCTGTTCGACTACCGCAATCAGTTGCCGATTCTCAAAGACAAATGGTATGACGTGTGCATCAAGATACGTGGCAATAAATGGACCTGTTATCTTGACGGTAAGGAGGCGTATACCTACAACTATCGCGTTGTCAACAAGCATTATGCGGTTGCCGGCGTTGATAAGGATCGCAAAGAGTTGATAGTAAAGATGGTGAACGGACGTACTGAGCCGTGGCGCACGTCGATAGCACTGCGTGGTGGCAGTGCAGCGAATGGAGATGCACGCCGTATAGTCGTTGGAGCCGATGATATCAATGCGGAAAATTCATTTGCCGAACCATTGAAGATCAGTGCACAGGAGAGCAACATGAAAGTTTCCGGCAATACGATAGACGTGGAATGCCCGGCAAGCTCCGCCATGATTCTCCGTATCCCATTGAAATAACCCGAGTCAACCTCCAATAACACAAAGAGTCAAGGATGCACGATCCTACGCGCATCCTTGACTCTTTGTGTTATATCATTTTTATCGATTGTTGTCGGGTCAATTGTAGAGGCGGAGCCATTTGGTATGCAACCAACATTTTGGAGTTTCCGTCATTTTCGGGCTAAAACATTTTGGAGTTTTCGTCAAAATGATTACTTTTATGTTAAGAATAAGCAGATTGCTCAATTATGGAAAGAGGAATATTCCGATGCAAGATATACGACAAGATTAAGGAATGGAAATCATGGTCAGATGGTTTCGTAGAAAATTCTCATCAAGGATAAGGTCACACTATCTTCTTTACACAAAAGACATACGTTGTGAGGAAGATTTGATTTGTCTGCCGGTCTATAGGCAGGACTATTGTGAAGTTCAAACTGAAAACTGCGATTGTTCCAAAACAAAAGCATGTTGAACCATACTTAAAAAACAATATGTTACAAAAAAGACACTATTTTGATACAATTATGAAAGTCAGGGTTACAAATAATAAAATCTTTTAGACAAAAAGAAATATCATTTAGAAGATTTATATCTAACTTTGCATCGATACTTATCTAAGTAAGACAAACTCAATTTCTGTTATTCTTAGAATGGCATTATGTAAATGACTTCAATAAGAAAAAATCAAAATCAATATACTTTGACAATTATAGTTGTTTATGATTTCAATATCATTCATCAATGGCAAATTTAAAGAATATTTTATTTTCTGCGTTGCTTCTATGTGGTTTAGCTTCATGCAGAAATACAGATGAAAATGCCGGTTCACCTGTGACCGGCTATGATACGGAAGTATCAGCGGAATGTCTGTCATCATTGATTTCCGACTTCGAATGTCTCCAGCTTGAATGTAAACCGGAATGTCTCCTGACAAATATAAACAAGATTGAGATGACCGACTCATTACTCATCATTTCCGACATGGAACATCTCTTTGCATTTACGAAAGATGGAAAATTCTCCCATGTGTTCGGGGCAAAAGGGAATGCTGAAAATGAGTATATTGTCATTGGCACTTTCATGATTGATCCCGAAGGGAAGGTCGTACTGGTGGATCCTTATTCCGGCAAATTCATATATTTCCGACAAAATGGCGAGTTTATCTCATCAACCAAGGTTGATCAATCCATCTTAATGAATATTCAAGATGGATGTTTTGTAGATAAAGACAGAATATTCACCAGCCAATATATCTATAATGACCAGAACACCGCATTCACATTGATCGACTTGAATAAGAAAATAGTACAGGAGGTTGCAAAGACACCTATGCGTACTGACAATACAATGGAACGGATCGGGTTCCACCCTTTCTCCCACTATCAGGATTCTATCAAATGGATCCTTCCATTTGAGCCAAAGGTTTATGGACTCAACTCCGGCTGCATATATGATATCCTCACATCAGAAACGGTATGTGCTAACCTCGGGGAAATAAATAATTTTTCAATCATGACATACATGGATTTTATGCAGAAAAACATGTTCATCGGGTTTACTGATATCTTTGAAACGTCCGGACACATAATCTTACCATGTAGCAACCTTGACTGCACAATTATAAACAAAAAAGATTTGTCTTGTCGTCATTTCTTTACTGAATCCGGAAAAATCGCCTCAATGCAATTGTTTGGCATGCGTTACGCAGGTGGTGACACACTCATAGGTATGTTGATGCCGTTCCAACTCCAGAATATGGAGTTTGCTGAAAATTGTGATGCCGGACTTTTAAAACTAAAAACTCTTAAACAGTCATTTGACAAAGACGGCAATCCTATAATCCTATTCTACTCAATAGAATAGCTAAGAGTTGACTCAGTTGAAATGATACTCACTAAAACGTCTATAAACTAAAAACTCTCAACAAATCTCCCTATGTAACAATGATTTAATCTTTGTCACACCAAACAAAAACATCCACATGAGACGTAACCCTTTTTTCACATTCTTAGGCATCATGGTTTTAGCCGTTTTGCTAAACAACGCATGTAAAAACGAAAAGACACTTAGCGAATTTACTGTCGAGATTGAAAATAATGACGAGAACGTTTCTGAACAATTTGATTCCATTTTCAAATATTCCGGACATGTCGTCCTTAGTACGGATGACCAATCAATTCTTGGGAATATTAACAAGGTATATGTTGATAACGACACGCTATATATAATGCATGAAAATTCTCACATTGCCTCATTTGACAAAAGCGGAGCATATATCAGAGATTATAGTCACCTTGGTCATGGTCATGGGGAATATATATCACTCTCCGATTTCGACATACATGACGATTTCTTATATCTCCTCTCAGACAATAAAATCTTAATATATGATAAACAAAACAATTATTCCGGCACGATAGATCTACCCAATGCCGCGCAAGGGCTATGCGTGATGGATTCAGGTATAGCATTAAATAACGAATTCGGGTATGGCGACAGCTCCACTGTAGATCATTTCTGCTATTCCTTCATATCAAACGATGGGAAAGTTATCAACCGGGTACGATTTAATGATGCGTTGCTCGGTCATACATACTCTACAAACGGACAAGTCGGTAAATTCATAAAAAATGGCAATCGAGTCTACACCTATTTCCCATATAACGAGACTATCTATGAGATTGATTCCATTTCCGGTGACATCAAACCATTAGTTGATCTAAAAATGGAGACTCGCCACATCGGAGCGGATACGGAAGCCCAAGAGGTTGATCGTATTCTGAAATCTAATGTCGCAAAGGTATTTCATGCTGCTTATATCTATGGCGACTTACTTTTCTTTTCCTATTTTGACAACAGGATAAAAAGCGTGCTCTGCTCTCTGCAAGGGAAGATATATCTTAACGGAGCTGCCACAATTGATTCAAACGGACTGCCTATTTCTTTTTACGGATTATACACTTCTTCACCATCCGACAGCATACTTAGCATCGTGCCTGCCCCGGTTGTGAAATCAATCGCATCTGGGAAAAATGGTCTGTCGGAATATCCTGTAATCAACGAAATTTCGCAACAGCTCGAGTCGGATTCAAATCCGGTATTAGTCTTTTATCGGCTAAACAAGCAGTCGCTTTAGATATCGAGATTACCTCCGGAACGACATATTTCATGTGTATCTCAAAACCTTAAATGGTTTAATGTTTAATGTTTATGGTTTATGATCATTAAATTTTGTATAATGAAAAGATTCGTGGATTTTTGTGAATCTTAAACCTTAAACTATAAACTTTAAACCCCTGAAGTGCAGCTTGCGAAACTTCAGTTATTTAACAAATAGGACATATAGATATAAATTCTTCGGCTATGTACTGACTCAGTTGAAATGGTATACAATGGATACAAAATACATTGAAACCATCAAAAAAATAACCACAATGAAAACAACTTTAAAGGTGGCAATCCCTCTTTTTCTATCGTTGGCTATTGTATTGGTCGGATGCTCTGAAAAGAGATCCGACTGTACATCCATACCCCTGAATCTAAGGAAGGTTGCTCGTGATTCAATACCTTATTCGGAATTTGTCGACTCCATCACGTATGTCGATCTTGAAACATCCGACAACTGCATAATCGGCACAATATCCAACATACGCATTGCTGACGGGCAAATCGTGGTTCTTGACGATCTTTCACAACGCGTGATGCTGTTTGACAGCATCGGCAGTTACATACATGATATAGGTAGCCGAGGATTAGGAGCCGGAGAATATATACGTGCCGCCCAAATTGATGTTGACAAAGAAGCGGAAAACATCCTTATACTCGACCACACCGGGTGCGCTGTGCTGAGATATTCGTATGATAACAAATTCATTGGTAAAGATTCCGTAGGATATGCCGATGATATTGTATACCTTGGGAATAACACATATCTGACCGCTAATTACAATGATGCTTCAGACAATGCAGGAATATATCTTGCATCCACATCATCCGGAGAGATCAGAAAACTTGAAGGATGCAGCAATGGTCTGCCTACTAATAAGCCGTGGTTATTTTTCTATGACGATGGAATCATGAGCATCATGACCCGACCTTATGAAAACAGGCTTATGGAATGGAAACAATCTCACATCTGTTGTGGATTTTATTGTCGAACCGTCACCCACCTCTTGGCAGATTCAAGAGATAGGGAAGGATCGAATGAAAGCAACTGAATACATAGATCGTGTGGTCTTCCATAACAGCAGACGTTGGTTTTTCATGTATTTCTGGATGGATGGCGAGGTCAGGCATATATTCTGGGATAAGACCGGCACTAATCCTGAAGTTGTCAGATACTTGAAAAATGATATCGATGGTGTTAACGGAATAGGACTGCCTGTATGCATTGACAATTCATTCGTAATGGTTGTTTCAGAAGAAAATCCTGAGGCAAATCCACGTCTTCAATTCCTGCATCTCAAATGAAAAACAGATATTCAATACGACACCCGCCACATCCGACATGAAGAGGGAAGCCCGCCTGATAATATCCGAAATGTAGAGGCCGTTTGATTCCATATCATGAAATGTGACCGTAGTGTTGGTGTTATCTTAGCGGTAACATTTTGGAGTTTTCGTCATTTTCGGCTCAAAACATTTTGGAGTTTCCGTCATTTTCGGGCTAAAACATTTTGGAGTTTCCGTCAAAATGGTTGCTTTCTTATTAAGAATTAATAGATTACTTGATTGTGGAAAGGATGTGCCTTTTATGAGCCGTGAGGTTCATTTAGTTGTAGAGGCGGAGCCATTTGGTGATGAAATAGAGGAGGGTGATGAAGGCGACAGCGATACATAATGACAGGAGCCATGAGAGACCGAGAGGGTTTTGCAGCAGGTCAATCATGGTGACGGTCAATATGATGGTCGAGATAAGACGTATGTTATTCTGTGCTTTCCACGACATACGGAATTTTCCGCAGAAGAGTAGCACAATCGTGCTGATGATTGTTAGGATTAAATTTGCGATGATCATAGTGTGTGGGATTGAAATGACATACCAACCCCCCACCCCGTAAAGGGGGAGTTAAAGATTCGCACATCAACTCCCCCTTTACGGGGATGGGGGCTGAACCGTATGCAAAGTTATAATTTATTTTTTTGTTGCACAAATTCAGTTAAAATGTTGTAACTTTGGGATGTTTTAGAAGGATATGTGTAAATTAACTGAAGTTTCGCAAGCTGCACTTCAGTGGTTTAAAGTTTATAGTTTAAGGTTTAAGATTCACGAAAATCCACGAATCTTTTCATTATACAAAATTTAATGATCATAAACCATAAACATTAAACCTTAAACCATTTAAGTGAAGCAAGTTGGAAAACTTGCGAAACTTAAATAAATTAACGACATTATGAACTTAACCTTGAGACGAAATTTAATATCACGGATGGGAATAGCGGCTTTTACGATGCTTGCATTTATGCCGGTGGGTGTGTATGCAGGTTCGGGAAGCTTGGTTAAAGGGGAGCATGAGGCAACTGATAGAGAGCGTGACGTTTTTATGGGAGCCGAATGGATCGGGACAGCTTCCGATGACATACCGCTATATCCGGATTATCTTTCTGTGTTTAAGATTGATTTTGATATAGAGGTGGATGCCGGTGGTTCGGCTGCAATACTTTACGGCATGAACGACCCACGTCTGATGAATGTTGACCTTAACATATACAATATCGCTGCTCCTCGTGATGAATCCGCCATAAAGATAGAATTCAGTCATTCGGGAGAGATACGAGTGTTCCGTTATGGGTATCATCCGGCTGACAGCAAGAGCAAACCATTGGGGGTGTATCAGTGTGGAGATGTCTGGGGAAAATCCAATCATGTCAGCATTGCATCTAATCTTGGACATACGGATATATTTGTCAATGGGAAGAAGGTGTGCTATATAGGGATAAATCCTATCGGGAATGGAGGCGACTGGCTGGCGTTCCCGGTATTGGCGGAAATGGGGGTGGATATTTCCGGTAATGCCGTAATCTCAAACTTGAAAGTACGCAATTTCCGGGAACCTTCCAACGTATTGTTCGCCGATTCTGCCGCTCATGCCGTCACAGGGAGGATAAATCTCCCGGAGAGGTCAATGCCGCAACTTCGCACTAATATACCGGTTGACGGTAAGCGTGATGTGAAGTCCGCGAGAATTGATGTGACAGCCAGAGGTATATATGATTTGAAGGTGAATGGCAAACGTGTGACCGAAGGATATTTCTATCCCGGATCCACACAATACAACAAGACACATCTCTTTAATACCTTTGACATAACCCCTTACCTTACGGAAGCGAATAATACGCTGGATGTAAGCATGGGGGAGGGATGGTGGAGCGGTCCTGCCACTTTTATGGGGGAGATGTGGAATTTCTATGGCGACAGGCAATCCTTGCTTGCTTGTGTGACGGTGGAATATACGGATGGAACCGTCTTATGCTACCCGACATTGCCGTCCACATGGGAATATTGTGCAGATGGCGCAAACGTGGTTGGAAGTTTTTTCAACGGAGAGATATATGATGCCACGCGCCGAGCGTCGGATATGACCTGGCATCCGGCAGAGAGGGTCGGTTGCGACTCCACCACTTATCCATTCCCCGGAGGCTGGGATAACGTGGTCATCCGTAGGGATTACGGAGATAAGGTTGTGGCTGCCGACACATTGACCGCCGTCTCTGTCGTGGAGCCGAGGAAGGGTGTCTTCATCTATGATTTCGGACAGAATTTTGCCGGAGTGCCTCTTCTGCGTCTGTCGGGTCAGAAACGGGGTACGGAAGTAGCCATGAGATATGCGGAGGTGCTCTATCCCGATATGGAGCGGTATGGTGCCAACAGAGGTATGATAATGACCGAGAATATCAGGGCGGCAATGAACAAGGATGTATACGTGGCTGCCGGAGAGGAAGAGGAATATTTCTCTCCACGTTTCACGTTGCATGGTTTCAGGTATGTCGAGATCACTGGAATAGACAAACCTCTCCCGGTAGAGGATGTGAAGGCAGTGGCGTTAAGTTCAATTGATAAGTTTAAGGCATCGTTTGAATGCTCGGATACACTTGTCAACCGACTGTGGAAAAATATATTATGGTCAACACGCTCCAATTTCATATCCATACCTACCGATTGCCCTCAGCGTAATGAGCGGCTCGGATGGATGGGGGATATCTCCGTATATGCCCCTACCGCCACAAAGATTGCCGATGTCTCGGCAATTCTGCGTCAATATCTTCAGTCTGTGCGCGATTGCCAGACGCCGGAAGGTAAATTTCCCGATGTGGCTCCTACCGGAGTGGGGTTCGGAGGGTTCCTCTGGGGTAGTGCAGGCATCACCGTGCCATACGAGCATTTCCTGCAATATGGCGACACTACTTTAGTGAGGGAGCATTATCCGGCGATGAAACGATATATGGATTACGTCTTTGATAAGACTATTGATCCGCAGACTGGGGTTATGGTGCAGGACAGGGCTTGGGGAGACTTGGGCGATTGGCTTAGTCCGGAATATGATAAGAATGACAAGTCGCTCCTTTGGGAATGTTATCTTATATATGACCTTGACATAATGACTTATCTTGCGAAGGTGGTCGGTAATGATACGGATGCAGCCTTTTATAAGAATAAAGGGGATGAACGCAGGGAGTTTTTCAAAAAGGTGTATGTGGATCCGGCTACGAAGAAGACACGTTTCTCTTCGTTTGACCCGGAGAGGGAGGGTAGGTTTGTCGATACACAGGCATCATACGCTCTCCCCATAGCTATGGGCATCATGGATGATCCTACATTCGCCGACAATTTTATTGCCACCATCACGCGTGAGAATATTGCCGATAACGGGAAGGTGTGTCCTCCGTATTCCCTTATGACAGGGTTCATAGGCACGGCATGGATTCAGGAGGCATTGAGCCGGATAGGAAGGGGTGATGTGGCATACCGGATACTTGCCAATAAGGAATATCCGTCGTGGCTATATCCTGTGACTCAGGGGGCGACCTCTGTATGGGAGCGACTGGATTCTTATACACATACAGATGGATTCGGAGCAAACAACAGTATGAATTCATTCAACCATTATTCATTCGGCTCTGTCGGCAACTGGCTGCTTACCCGCTGTCTCGGCATAAAATATGATGATAATGGCATTACGGTAGCTCCAGATCCTGACATTACGGGTGCCCTCTCTTATGCCAATGGTGAGCTGGAGACGCCATGGGGATTGGTGAAAAGTGGCTGGAAGATTGAGGGGGATAAGGTGAGATATGAGGTGGAGGTGCCGATCGAGTCGTGTTTTGTCGCACCCGACGGCACAAAACATCGGCTTAACATCGGAAAGAATCGTATCATATTGCGAAAGTGAGATTATTTTGGCTAACTTTGCATTAGTTTTTATGACTTTGATATGGAGGAACGGATTTTACTTTGTCTTTGCCACATGAGTGGCAAGGAGATGGACTTTATAAATGAGGCGTTTGCGGAGAATTGGGTGCTCCCGCTCGGTCCGAATGTCAACGGATTGGAGAAGGATCTTGAGAGGATGTTCATACCCACCGCCGACTCAATGCCGAAGGATGGCGTGACGGTGCAGTCGCCTGATCTTCTTTTGAGCCATGACCCCGCTCTGTTGGAGAGGAAACGTATTGTGGCTCTCTCTGCCGGCACGGCTGCAATCCACCTTGGACTTGTGGCTCTCGGTGTCGGGCACGGGGATGAGGTGATGGTGCAGAGTTTCACGTTCAGCGCATCGGCAAACCCCGTGACATACGTCGGTGCAACCCCCGTGTTTGTCGATTCCGAGCCTGACACGTGGAATATGGACCCGCAGCTGCTCGACGAGGCTATCGCCGACCGTGTGGCTAAGACGGGTAAGAAACCGAAGGCGATAATTCCGGTATATCTATATGGTATGCCTGCAAAGATAGATGAGATATTGGCAGTCGCCGCAAAATGGAAGATACCTGTGCTGGAGGATTCCGCCGAAGCATTCGGCAGCCGCTATCGCGGGCAGTATTGCGGCACGTTCGGGCGATTCGGTGTCATGTCGTTCAATGGCAACAAGATGATAACCACTTCCGGAGGTGGTGCGCTGGTATGTCCTGACGAAGAGACTTGGCGTCTCGTGATGAGCTATGCCACACAATCCCGTGAGCCATATCCATGGTATCAGCATGAGCGGATAGGCTATAACTACCGCATGAGCAACATCTCTGCCGGCATCGGACGCGGGCAGATGACGATAGCCGAGGAGCATCTTGCCCACCATCGCCGGGTGCAGCAACAATACCGTGAATTGTTTGCCGACATAGAGGGCATAGAGCTTCATGAGAATCCCGGCGAGGAGTTCGACAGCAATTTCTGGCTTTGTGCAATCACTTTCGTCCCGGATCTGAAGGTGAGGGGCGATGACGGCTGCGGACGTCCCGAGGCAATGCGCCGTGCACTTGAGGCACGCAACATAGAGACGCGCCATCTCTGGAAACCGATGCACCGTCAGCCGGTGTTCGCATCCTGCCCCGCCTACGTCAATGGAGTGAGCGACGATTTGTTCAGCCGTGGGCTGTGTATCCCCGCAGGTCCATACGTGGGAGAAAGGGAGGTGCGTCGCATCGTGGAGGCTATCCGCAGCTCTATTTTGGCATGAGGATGAAAAATACACGGTGAAAACTTTGTATTAATGAACAAAAAAACATAAATTTGCACATAATTCCGTGTGTCATGCAGATGCCATGCGTAAATTGCTTTTTCCCAAAAGGCGACAAACCTAAGATTCTAAACTAAATAACTTAAAATAACTTTAATTAAATTCAGAAACTGCTATGTGGTTATCAAGCTCATCTGTAGGACGTAAGTTCGTCATGGCCGTCACAGGCGCCGTTCTCGTCCTATTCCTCACATTTCACTGTTTGATGAACGCCATAGCCATCTGCTGGCCGGCCGCCTACAACTCCGTCTGCGAGTTCCTTGGCGCAAACTGGTATGCTCTTATAGCTTCAGCAGGTCTGGCTCTGTTCATCGTAGTCCACATCATCTACGCGGTGATGCTGACCCTTCAGAACCGCAAGGCACGTGGCAAGGACCGCTACGCCCTTTCCAGTCGTCCCAAGACTGTGGAATGGTCAAGCCAGAACATGCTCGTGCTTGGTATCGTCATCCTGGCGTTCCTTGCTGTTCACATGATCCAGTTCTGGGCAAAGATGCAGCTCCAGGAGATCCGTGGCGTGCACGACGTTCTGCCCCCGGCAGCCGGCACCCTCTTCATCCAGGAGGCATTCTCTCAGTTCTACACTCCGATCATCTACATCATCGGGTTCATCGCCCTCTGGTTCCACCTCAACCACGGTATCTGGTCTATGTTCCAGTCTATCGGTTGGGATAATCAGGTTTGGATCTGCCGCTTGAAGAAAGTGGCTTGCTGGTGGAGCTCCATCGTCGTGGCTCTCTTCATCATCCAGGCTATCGTGTTCACAGTGAAGGCTCACGACAATTTCTACAAGACTGACGAGACTCTTCGCCAGCAGTATAAGGAGATGCTCGTGCCTATGTTTGAGAAAGACTTCGGTCCGGATGCAGCCAGCGCAATCACTGCAGCTCCGTTCGACCAGATGAAGCAGATGATCAAAGGCACACTCTCTCAGATGGAAGCTCCCGAGGCTCAGAGCTATTTCGCAAATGATCCTCAGTTCCCGTCTCGTCTCGAAACTATCAAGGCTGCCGCCGCTCTCATCGACTATCTTGACGTCGACGTGGAAGAGGCTGCCGTTGAATCCGCTACAGAAACCACTCCCCAAACAGAACCAGAACCAGGCAAGTAATTAGCGATATGGAAAATACAAAAGAAAACATCAGAGTAATGAATCCGGCTGATTCCAAAATCCCGGAGGGTCCTGTCGCTGAGAAATGGACCAACTATAAGGCTCATCAGAAACTCGTCAACCCCGCCAACAAGCGTCGTCTTGACGTGATCGTTGTGGGTACAGGTCTTGCAGGTGCATCTGCTGCCTCCACTCTTGCCGAGCTGGGTTTCAACGTGCTCAACTTCTGCATCCAGGATAGCCCCCGTCGTGCTCACTCTATCGCGGCTCAGGGTGGTATCAATGCAGCAAAGAACTATCAGAACGACGGCGACTCCGTGTATCGTCTTTTCTACGATACTGTGAAGGGTGGTGACTATCGTGCCCGTGAGGCAAACGTCTACCGTCTTGCAGAGGTCGCTAACAATATCATCGACCAGTGTGTGGCTCAGGGCGTGCCTTTCGCACGTGAATATGGTGGGCTTCTCGCCAACCGTTCTTTCGGTGGTGCGCAGGTAAGCCGTACTTTCTATGCAAAGGGTCAGACAGGTCAGCAGCTCCTTCTCGGTGCTTACTCTTCACTCAACCGTCAGATTCAGGCTGGCAAGGTGAAGAGCTACAACCGCTATGAGATGCACGACGTTGTGCTCGTGAAAGACAAGGATGGTGTGGAACGCGCTCGCGGTATCATCGCCAAGAACCTTGTGACCGGTGAGTTCGAGCGTTTCGCTGCTCATGCAGTAGTAATCGCTACCGGTGGCTACGGCAACACCTACTTCCTTTCAACCAACGCTATGGGCTGCAACTGCTCCGCTGCTATGGCTTGCTACCGCAAGGGTGCTTATTTCGCTAACCCCGCTTACGTACAGATCCACCCGACCTGTATCCCCGTGCATGGCGACAAGCAGTCAAAACTTACCCTTATGTCGGAGTCTTTGCGTAATGACGGACGTATCTGGGTGCCCAAGAAGAAAGAGGATGCCGAGAAACTTCAGAAAGGTCAGATCAAGGGTAGCGATATTCCGGAGGAGGATCGCGACTACTATCTCGAGCGTCGTTATCCGGCATTCGGTAACCTTGTTCCGCGTGACGTGGCTTCTCGTGCTGCCAAGGAGCGTTGCGATGCCGGCTTCGGCGTGAACAACACAGGTCTTGCAGTGTTCCTCGACTTCTCCGAGGCTATCAACCGTCTCGGCATCGACGTGGTTCGCCAGCGTTACGGCAACCTCTTCGATATGTATGAGGAGATCACCGACGTGAATCCCGGTGAGTTCGCTCGTGAGGTGAACGGCGTGAACTACTACAACCCGATGATGATCTTCCCCGCTATCCACTACACTATGGGTGGTATCTGGGTTGACTATGAGCTTCAGACTTCTATCAAGGGTCTGTTCGCAATCGGTGAGTGTAACTTCTCTGACCACGGTGCTAACCGTCTTGGTGCATCTGCCCTCATGCAGGGTCTTGCCGACGGTTATTTCGTGCTCCCCTATACAATCCAGAACTATCTGAGCGACCAGATTACAGTACCTCACTTCTCAACTGACCTTCCGGAGTTTGACGCTGCCGAGGCTAAATGTAGAGAGGCTATGGATCGACTCATGAACATCAAGGGTCATCGTTCTGTTGACTCTATCCATAAGGAGCTTGGTCATATCATGTGGGAATACGTCGGTATGGCTCGTGATAAGGAGGGTCTTGAACTCGCTATCAAGAAGCTCGGTGAGCTCCGCAAGGTGTTCAACACCGACCTGTTCGTTCCCGGCACTCAGAAGGGCATGAACGTCGAGCTTGACAAGGCATTCCGTCTTAACGACTTCATCACTATGGGTGAGCTTATCGCATACGACGCACTCAGCCGTAATGAGAGCTGCGGCGGTCACTTCCGCACAGAGTATCAGACTGAAGAGGGTGAGGCAAAACGTGATGATGAGAACTGCTTCTACGTAAGCTGCTGGGATTATGCAGGTAGCGACGCAAAGGCACCCTCACTCATCAAGGAGCCGCTCCACTATGAGGCTATCAAGGTTCAGACTCGTAACTATAAGTCATAATCCTTATATAACACAGAAATTTCAATCATGGAAGAAAATATAATGAAAGTCAACCTCAAGGTTTGGCGTCAGGCCAATCCGAGAGAAAAGGGCGGTTTTGTGACTTATAATGACGTCGAGACCACACCCGATACATCTTTCCTGGAGACCCTCGACATTCTCAATGAGACTCTTATTGAGAAGGGTGAGGAGCCTATCGTGTTCGACCACGACTGCCGCGAGGGTATCTGCGGTATGTGCTCGCTTTATATCAATGGTCATCCCCACGGACCGGCAACAGGTGCGACTACCTGCCAGCTCTACATGCGTCGTTTCCAGAACGGCGAGACTATCACTGTTGAGCCTTGGCGTTCGGCTGCGTTCCCTGTTATCAAGGACCTTATGGTGGACCGTAACGCATTCGACAAGATCCAGCAGGCTGGCGGTTATGTATCGTTCAACTGCGGTGGTGCTCAGGATGCCAACGACCTCCCGATCTCTAAGGTGAATGCTGACGAGGCTATGGACTCTGCAAGCTGTATCGGCTGCGGTGCTTGCGTAGCTGCCTGCAAGAACGGCTCTGCAATGCTCTTCGTGTCGGCTAAGATCAGCCAGCTCGCTCTGCTTCCGCAGGGTGCTGTGGAGAAAGACCGTCGCGTGCGTGCTATGGTTGCCAAGATGGACGAACTCGGATTCGGCAACTGCACTAACACCGGTGCTTGCTCTGCTGAATGTCCGAAGAACATCAAGCTTGCCAACATCGGTCGCATGAACCGTCAGTTCATCGCTGCAAAGTGCAAGGAATAATATCGACGGGCGAATTGTCCCCGGCGACATAATCTGTGGCATACGTCCACGTTAACGTTAAGAGCATGGAGATTCTCAGGCAATGCCTGGCTCTCCATGCTCTTGTTATCATTGAGGAAGAGAGGATTTTGGCAAACCTCATATCTCTTTCAAAATAAGTTTAGAGACTTTAATTAGATTAGTGTAAAATGTTTTGAAAACAAGTGATTATTTATTACTTTTGTAAAGAATTTACAATACTATTAAGAAAGATACGTTATTTGTTGGACTTTGAGAATAATTTAAAATTGGAAGATATGAATAGGTTAAAATCAGTTCTGTTATTATGTTTTGTTATGATGATGGCTGTGTCGTGTAAGGATAAGGAGGAGCCTGTCCATACATTGCAATTTGATGTGGAAGGCTTGAAACTGTCATACGATGCGATTACGGGTGCATTTGATGGGGATATACCGTCGGAAGGTAGCGTATTCACTATTATCGGAAAAGGTGAGTATTCAAACTATGTGTATGTCACTTCAATCATCATGAGAGATGATATGGAAGATGGGAAAGATGAGAAATTTGAACTGTTGCCCCCAGGTTCCGAGGTTTCTGCTATTCAAAGAGGGGAATGGGGAGAGATAGAATATCTTACCATTACTCCACCATACAAGATTAAGTTCAGAATCAGTCCTAACAAGGGAAAAACGCCAAGGATTATTAATATCCGATTTGGGGAAGGAGATAATATCGGCAATATAAATCTCCGTCAGTCTAAGGATTTGAATCAGGAGGAGATACAATGGGATTATATATTCAGCAGCCCGGTCTCTACAAATGATATTTTCATAGGTAGCAGGTATCTTGGTATCCAGAATTGGAACTGCTCCGGAAATGCACCGCAGATTTATCCATCGGCAGTATTCCCGGCAAGCACATTTGCCACTACTTTTGACAAAGAATTTGTCGGGGAGAAAAATCCGATAACGTTATATACGGATTTCAGCGATCCTTTCATGGCAGAAATCAAGCAGCCGTCAATGGTAAATTATATCCGTTTTCTGAAAGAAATGCAGGCTTCGGAAGAATATGTAAAGGAAGCAACCCCGTCACTTAACCGGTTCCGGTTGGCAGATCTTGGTGCACCTGACAACATAAAGAATGTATTTTCTGATAATCCCCGTCTGGCAGATGCGTTCTGTGAGATTATTTACCAGAAAACAGATGTTGATAAATTCAAGAATTGGGTTGTCGGAGAGATTATATTCAAGGGATTGACCGTCACGATGGACTCTCCCGGAAAAGAGGGGTTATTTGTCGATGGGGATGTAGATAAGGACGATCCGGTATATGTTAAGAGTATCACCTATGGAGCCTCTGCTTATTTTGTAATAGGGAGTAATCTTGGTTACGATGAGATTAAGGTTATCCTGACTAAGCCGTCACTCACGGACGATGTGTGGGAGAAATTGGATAAAACCGCACTTGTCCTTATCACTTCCTCATCCCCGGATGAGGAAGCTGATTTGTCAACTTCATACTCTTCATTAAGCTCATTTATGGAGCATCCATACGATTCCGGTCAATACGGATACCCCATCTATTGCACAGGATGCTATCTTGACGATAATTCCTTTTTCCATTACCTCTGTGAGGAATATGAGTAGATTATTGCATAAGGAAAAACAGAAGGACATGGTAAACTGAATCTTTATAAAGAGAACCGGGTGGTACATGCGATGAAACTCTGAAGTGAAATTGCGCCAAACTCTGAAGTGAAATTGCGCCAAACTCTGAAGTGAAATTGCGCCAAACTCTGAAGTGAAATTGCGCCAAACTCTGAAATGTCAAAATTATTTATTATATTTGCACCACAAAACAAAGGAATAATATGGAAACGCGTAAATATAAGAAACGAATTGTTGACAAGATTCTTGCAAGGAAATTATCCGGGAAAGGAGCTGTTTTGATTGAGGGTGCTAAATGGTGTGGAAAAACTACTACAGCAGAGCAACAGGCAAAGAGCGTTCTTTATATGTCCAAATCAGGATCATTGCAGCGTAACCGTGAATTAGCGATGATGAATCCTGATCTGTTGTTGCGCGGTGAGCGTCCTCGATTGATTGACGAATGGCAAGTAGCACCTGAATTGTGGGATAGTATACGGTTTGATGTGGATCATGCCGGTGCTCTTGGACAGTTCATACTTACCGGTTCATGTGTACCGCCTGATATGTCAAATGTTATACACAGCGGCACCGGAAGATTTGCATGGCTGAGAATGCGTCCTATGTCGCTTTGGGAATCAGGAGATTCAACAGGCGAAGTGTCCTTATCAAACTTATTTACATCGCCCGAAAGGATAGGAGGGATAAACACACAAAATCTCGAAAGCATTGCATATCTCCTGTGTAGAGGAGGTTGGCCGCTTGCTGTGGATATGGCAGACCGGGAGATTGCTCTTGATCAAGCATTCGATTATGTCAAGGCTGTTGAGCAACGCGACGTGAGGGAGGCAGATGGCATTGCCCGCGATCCATCAAGAGTGCATCGCTTATTGAGGTCTTATGCCAGGCATCAGGGAGCGCAGGCAAATTTTGCCACGATAAAAGCCGATCTGATAGAGAACGAAGGAGAGGGTCTTGATGAAGTCACAGTTGCCTCATATATAAAGGCTCTTAAAAGCATTTTTGTCATAGAGGATTCAGAAGCCTGGAATCCTAATCTCCGTTCCAAAACCGCGATTCGGACATCAGATA
Source organism: Lepagella muris (assembly GCF_004793975.1). Classification (NCBI taxonomy): domain Bacteria; kingdom Pseudomonadati; phylum Bacteroidota; class Bacteroidia; order Bacteroidales; family Muribaculaceae; genus Lepagella; species Lepagella muris. Next base: position 17,349 of record NZ_SRYB01000006.1, on the reverse strand, counting down.
CAAGATATTTTACAGATCCATCAATTGCAACTGCAGTATTAGGTCTCGGTCCGGATGATTTGATAGCTGACCTTGAAACATTTGGGCTATTGTTTGAGACAATGTGCATAAGAGATCTCCGTGTATATGCTGACGCAGTAAACGGAACTGTTTACCATTATAGGGATAAGAATGGATTGGAATGTGATGCCGTAATTCACTTAAGAAATGGCAATTACGGCTTAATTGAAGTAAAATTGGGAGGAGAAAGACTAATCAACGAAGGCGCATCTACGTTGAAAATGCTTTCCGAAAAGATCGATACGACAAAAATGAAGAAACCCGCGTTCATTATGGTTCTTACTGCTGTTGGAGATTACGCATACCAAAGACCGGACGGTGTCTATGTGGTTCCTATTGGTTGTCTAAAAGACTAAGTGGTAAAGGCTGTTTAACCTTTAGGAATAAGTTTGCGGATGAAGGTATTGACTTTGAATGAGGAGGGATTGCGGATGGCTGCGAGGCGGCTCGCTGACGATATTGTCGGGAGTTGTCCTGATGGTTTTGACCTTATGGTGGGGATACGTCGGGGAGGTGCGTTTGTTGCCGACGGATTGCGGGAAGCGTTGCCCGACGGTTATTGCCGCTGTAGGAGGGATGTGGAGCTACAGCGTCCGTCAACGAAGAGGAAGGGTGACAGACTCTTTGCAATACTGCGTAAAATGCCGATATGGATGCTTGATACCTTGCGCTGCGTGGAGGCACGTATGTTGCAATTATCTTGCCGTGGCAGGAGGGTGGAAGAGATGGGACTGTCGCCCGATACCGCTCCATTACCCTCGTTGGATGAGAAGCCTCGGATATTGGTGGTGGATGATGCAATCGACTCCGGAGTGACGATACGCGTGGTCTGCGACGCACTGCAAGAGAGATATGGCACGGATGCCGTGATAAAAACGGCTGTCGTGACAGTGACGACCGATGCCCCGCTCTTGGATGCAGATTTCTATTGCTGTCATGACCATACGCTCGTGAGATTTCCTTGGTCAATGGATTACAAACGGTAGAGGTTATGGAGAAATACGACATGGGGAAAACTGACACAGGGAAAGACGACAGAACACCTCTCATGGTGGTTGACCTTGATGGCACTTTGGTGAGCGTCAATACGTTCACGCTTTTTACGAAATGGTTGGTGCGACATCTCTATCATGATTCCGGATTCATTCCTCTCATGGGATTGTGTCGTGATGTGTTGCTTAGGAAATGTCGTCTTATCCCACATTCTGAAGTGAAACGACGGATATTGAGGATTGCAGCAAATAATTGCAAAGAGAGCGATTTCCGAAAATTTGCAGAATCACTCAAATCCTGTCTGCGACCGGAAGTGATGACTCTTATCAAGGATTTAATGCAGGAGGGTGGTACGGTAGTACTTGCCACTGCAGCTACGGCTGTATATGCCCTGCCGTTTGCCGGGATTTTGGGCATACCATATTGCGAGGCTACCCAATACTCCGGTTCATCCGCTACCTCCGAATCAGATTTTGAGGAATGTAGGGGTGTTGTCAAGAGGATGCGTGTGGAGAGACTTGCACGCGATAGGAATCTGCGTATAGAGTGTGTGCTGACGGATCATCATGATGATCTGCCGCTTCTCTCGCTTCCCGACATAGAGCGCATCTTGGTGGCACCATCGTCTCATACGGAATCCGTGGTGAGGGGAGAAGGTTTGGATTACCGTATTATAGGGAACGAAAAAATATAGTGGATGGAAAAAGACCCCCGTCATGGACGAGGGTCGGGGGTCGGGTCGATTATTATGACCGGTGCGTTCTTATCGTCAGTGCCCTTCATTGCATTCAGTAGCGGTGTCAGGGTGGCTATGGCATTCTTACGTGCCTGGCGCACGTAGCCGCGTTTATACACGCGCTTACGCGACTCCTCCTGCCATTTGCTCTTTATTGCATTCTCCTCGGCGGCGGTCATTGTGCGGCTGAAGACTGAGTTGCGAGCATCCCAAGCATCCAGCACCTCGTATGCTCCCGGTTCGGCATTCTCAAGAATGTCTACGCGTTCGCGGGGAAGATACACAAGGGTGGTGTCGCCACGTTGTTCTATACGCAGGCTGTCAAGGTCAAAACGTATGCGACCCTCCACAGTCTGGCGTGCCACAATCCATTTCCCGTTGATATGTGCCTTAATAGCCATCTCGTCATGAATGTCGGAGGTGCATAGTTCCACCATACGGGTGATTGACTTAATGCGAGCCTCATTGGTCTTATATTCCGGAGTCGGGGCAGACGGACGAAGGGTCCATGCTATGAATGCAACCATAGCGATAACCGTCACGGCGATTATTATCTTAATCCATTTGTTCATCGTGTGCAGGAATTACTGTGTGTAGGTATTATTGTAAACCTCATTTGAAACTTATTTCAGCCTTATATCCCCAGTTGGAGATAAGTTCCGTAAGGTAAGCACGTGCCTTATCCTCGGCAGCCTTGCGCAGATGATCGGTGGCACCGGCTTTTGCAGACATCTCCTTTTTCACCTCCTTTGCCATCTGTGATTTGAGCGATGCGCGTTCGGAAGGGGTGATTGAGGAGCGGAGTCCCGTCACGCGGCTGTGCACCTCATGGAGCTGGGGTTCTCGTCCGTCGGTCATGATCTCGATCGGAGGGAGTGTGAGGTAGGCGGTGCCTGTCTCTGTGTCCACTTCGACATCCTCGCTGGAAACCTTGCTCAGATCGAGATATGCCACGATATAAGTATCGTAGGAATATACGCCGAGACGCGTGCCTATCTTCATCCGATTCAGCAGGGCGGATGCCTTAGCTTCGATACTCTTGGCGTCCTTATATTCCGGATCGGAAATCATACCCACCTTCCCGACAGTCATACGTGCCAATTCCAGACGGCTCACGTTCTGAAGCTGCGAGGAGATCTCAAGCGGATAATCCTTCTCCTTGTGGGAGCATCCGGAAAGAGGAATCATAAAGATTGCAATGATGATGTTGATAGTTATGCCGATAAGATTCTTCATAATACAATTATTCTTCATACCCTTATTTGACATATTCCCCGGTCATAAGTTACATTCGGGATGGTTAATAATTGCAAAAAAAAATTGTATTCTAAATACGAAGCATATATTTTTATTGTAACTTTGCCATGTCAAATAATGAGGTTTAGACAAATTCAATCAGAATGATTCAGAATCAATCATGATTATCCGTTTCATTGTCATATTAGTGTTTGCAATCGTGCTGACCTGTTGTGGAGGTCAGCCGGATCCGCGTCTTGAGGAAGTGGAGAGGTTGATTTCCGTCTCTCCGCGAGAAGCGATGGATTCGTTGGATGCAATCAGGTATGACAGATTGTCATCTTATGATAAGGAGTATTATGATTTCCTTATGGTAAAATCGCGCGACAAGGCGTTTGTCATCCACAAGTCTGACAGCCTTATCCTACGGGTTATTTCCAATGAGAAGCGGCATAAGAGTAGGGGAAGATATGCAGAGGCACTTTATTACGGCGGACGTGTGTATCACGATTTGGGAGATTACCCCACAGCCCTAAATTATTATCAGAATGCGTTAGACTACACTCCGGCTGATGGTGGGGATAATGTTCTGCGTGGAAAGATACTGGCTCAGACAGGCGATCTGTTGATGGCACTGAGACTCTATGAGAAAGCTATACCATACGTTGAGGAGGCGTTGAAATTGGATTCCATACAAAGGGATTCACTCAATATGATTTATGATGCTGAATTGTTGGGAAGTCTTTATCTTTACATGAAAAATTATGATAAGGCAGAGGAGCAATTTCGGCAGACAATGCAACTGTCAGATAGAATATCTCCGGACGATTCACCATCTCTTCAGATAAATCTTGCATGGACATGCTACAAAAAAGGAGATATTGAGCAAGCGTTGAGATTTATACGTTGTGCGTTATCCGGCAGTGATTCATTATCCAAACCTGCCGCCTTGTCATGCGCAGCTTTCATATACAAGAGAGCGGGTATATGCGACACTGCGATGATGTATGCGAGTGAGTTGATACGAGATAAGCGTTCGGACAACAATAAAAATGGATATAAGATATTGCTATCTAATCAGATGAGAAGATATGTGCCGACAGATTCATTACTTCGTTACATTGATGAATATCGCGATGAGATTGAGTCATATCTTGAACGTAACGGCGACCGGCAAGCTCTGCTACAGACGTCATTCTACAATTATCAATTGCATCAGCGCGAAAAAATAAAGGTGGAAAGGGATAATGAGTATCTATATATGTGGATTTTTGGCATGTCAGTTCTCATTTTATTACTGATAGTTGCACTCCTTTATCTTAAGAATAGGAATCAATCAGAGAAGTTGCGACTACATGAGGCAATAGACAATACGAAAATTTTGCGTGGGATGCTTGAAAGCGGGGAAGATGGTATCCGGCAGTGGTCGGAAAATACGGAGTATCGAAAGGGGGTATCATTGGATATAAATAGTAGTATTCATTCATCCGGTATGAATGAATTGCGGATGCGCCTACGGGAAGAATTGCTTTCTATTGTGAACGATAATAAACAAATATCGGAAATCTCGCCTGTAATATTGAATTCGGAGGCTTACAAGAAGATTCAGCAATATCTCGATGCTGGGAAACCGATTGTTGCTAAGAACCGTCTGTGGGATGAAATAGAAAGTATGGTAATAGAGAGTTCTCCGGAATTTAAGCAGCGGTTGTACCTGCTTACGGGTAGTGATCTGTCGACTTTCGATTATCATCTCGCTCTGCTCATAAAGTGCGGTTTTACTCCTACAAATGTGTCGGTGTTGATAGGAAAGGCAAAAAACACTATTTCATATCATAGAGGAGAACTTGTGCTAAAGGCATTTGATAAGAAATTGCCTACGGGTATAATTGATAGGATAATACGTTTATTATAAGGTATTTATATGTTTGGGTTGTGTTCCAATTTAGTTCCAATTTAATTTCATATATGCATTTTGGAACTAAATTGGAACTCTTTTTTTATCATTAATGTAGATTGATGTCTTAATTTTGGGGAAATTTTTGATACTAAACTTATGTCAATTTGCATGAATAAATTTTTCATTTATCCGATAATAGTTGGTGCGGTACTTTTTTCTGTAGCAGAAATCCAAGGTGCTGCCGACACTGCCGACGACACAACTTATGTAGTGGAGATCACAGAGAATTCAGATACTGAATATCTTTATCCAACTCCAAATAAACATCGCATGCCTTCAAAGAGGAGTATTTGCCTGATAACACCGCAAGGAATAAGCACGCAGATGGTTGCAACGGAGGATATCGATCTTTTTGAGATATATAGTCCGCTTGGAGAATGTCTGGGTATTTTTGCTTCAGAGCAGGATTTCATAACATTCATCTATAGAATGGATGGTACGGTGGAAATCAGACTTCATCACGATGATGGTATTTTGTATGGGTATCTTTATCGTTGATGATAGGAAATGGTATGCCTGTGGCTGTTTGCTAATGAGTGAACTTGATTGATTATTAATACACCTAAATTTGTTTTTTATGAAGATTGTAAAATGTATATTATCAATTTTGTTAGTGGTGATCTTTGCCCAATGTGGTAAGGATGATGAGAAGGTAGATGATCTTATTAAGGTTTCCGTTTTCCAAACTATGTGGGAAGGTACCCTCAAAGATAGCCAGGGTAAGGAATATGCAGTAAGGCTACTTTTTGATTACGAATCATTCGGAACATTCCTTTATAAGACAAATAATGATGATTCCTTTGATGATGAACAGGGCTTTAAATATAATCAGGAAGGTCGTATTATAAAAATTTTCCCGATTTACCCTATTGATATTATTGTAGGAGAATGGTGGATTACTAAATATGATGGCAAACACATGACCCTGACAAGAGATCCGGAAACCACATTTTCATCAACAATTACTTTAACCCAAATAATAAAATGAAACAATTAACATTCCTTCTATTACTATTCTGTTTGGTATCTTGCGTTGAAAACGAACCAATGCTTCTTGATGAATACAAATCATCAAGTGAATATATAATCAGAGAAAGACCGGCAGATAATCCGTGGATTCCGTATATTCCTAAGTCTACCTCTATTGAAACCAGAACGGGCAGAGGGGCTTTGGCTCTGAGGGATTTCTTGGGTTATTCGCTAAACCCACAAATAACACCTATTGAAAATACTCTAAATCTTGGTTATCCGGTAATTGATAAGGATAAATTATCAAAGTCGCACTCTTCGTATTTCACGTATTGGAAAAATGCGAGTCACAAGACAAATGTATATTCTTACAAGAATATTGATGATTATTTATCAAAAACGAAATTTACTGATAAAGTTGCACATGGGAGTGAGTTTAAGTTTTTGGGAATACATTTGGGTCATAAACATACAATGACTTCCATATTTGGAGAGAATTTGATTAATGACACAACATCTGTATTTGGTGAACTGAATGTAATTGCGAATGATTCCGTATATCGAATGCAGTACTCAGATGCTATTCAGAAGGAGATATTGGTTGACTATCTTGATTCTGAGTTTATTAAAAATGTCCATACTCTTCATCCTTATGAACTATATAAAATGTATGGAAGTCTTGTAATGACAAATTTTTGTTCGGGCGGTAGAGCAACTGCATATTATGTAGGAACGCATTTAAAATCTTCTTCGGAAGAAGAACAAGAATCGGATTTGTCTCATGAAATTAATGATTCGTTTACATGGAAGACAAATGATACTGGTAATGTGAATTTGTCTATTGGAAGAGGGAAAAATGGAGTATGGTCTACAACTCGAAATTTTGGACATATAAAGTTTAGTGCTACTACCCTTGGTGGAAATGCATTTGGATTCGTTACTCCTCAGGAGGTTGGAAATACGACATTAGATCTTACTTCTTGGGTAGCTTCATTGTCAAACGAATCAAATAATGTAATTTCAAAATTTAATCAGAATGGACTGATCCCTGTAACAGATTTTATATTAGAATTAAATATAAAGAATAGATTGCGTAATTATATAAATCAAAGTACTGAGGTTAGTGTTACTCATAAAGAACCGATGTTAATGATTGGAAAGTTTACTGCAAATTCAATTTGGTGTTGGTTTAACGATAGGTTTGGAAATCCATATACCCTTTTATGTGGATCTTTTAGTGGATCTGATGGAGTTGTAAAGACGAATAATTGGATAAATGGAATAACTAATATGTTTAAGATTAAAGTACTGAGTAATGATACAACTCTTAACACTAATAATGCTAAAGAGCAACTTGCGAGTCCGGATCCATTTTACAATATAGGGTTTCAGAATATAGGATTTCATCGATATAAAAAACTTATTCATCAAGGTGTCGTATATTTAATAGATGAAGAGGATAAAGTGGGCTTCTCTATTTATAATAATGGGATTTTGATTAATGAGTATGGACTGAAAGATTATATTTCATCTGCCCCAGCAGCTACAATAAGTTATTCAAAACTGATTGATGACAATTATAAGATATGTTGTTTATAAATATGTATTTAATTGAATATTATTTAAGTAACTTCAAATTAATATTATAACAAAAGAATGATTTTATGAAAATAGTAAATTGTATATTGGCATTTATGATGGTTTTATCCTTTGCGCAGTGTAGTAAGGAAGAACATGAAAATGAGACTAAGATAGAGGTGTATCAAACGATATGGCAAGGGACTCTGACGGATAGTTCCGGAAAAGAGTATTATGTGATGTATTCGTTTGGATCGGAATCTTCAGGCGATTTTCTCTACAACACCAAAAAGGATGAACCGTTCAAGGATTATAATTCTTTTGAATATCGGTTGGAGGGTCATATTTTACGCATAAGTCCCATAGTCCCAAATAACATATTTGCGGGATATTGGTGGATTACAAGGTATGATGGTAATAACATGACCTTATTAAAAGAGCCAGACACAGCTGAACAATCAATCATGACATTAAAAAAAGTATTGCAATGAAGTATTTAGTATTTACACATTTTTTTAATGTCATGTATCATGGTAATTTAGTTGAAAATGTAATCGCGAAATAGCAAGATGAGTCGGTTATTTCTAATAATAGATAAATTAGTTATTGGGGACATTCTCCCATGATAACAGAGTGTATAATAAATATAAGAAATTGGTACATAAAGAGGTAATATATCTATAGATGAAGAGGATAAGGTAGGTTTCTCTATTTATAATAATGGGACTTTGATAAATGAATATGGATTAAATGATTATATATCATCCGCACCGGCAGCTACAGTAAGTTATTCAGATTTAATTACTGAAAAATACTACATTACTTGTCTGTAAGATATATTAGATTGAAGAATTTGAAGCTTATAATTATATGATAATAGTTATGTGAATTGTGGTGATATAATCACAGATTTCGATGTGGCGTGCAGAAAAGGCTTTGAATCTACAGAGCTTTAATCTGCACGCCATTTGGAAATTGTTACATCATGCCCATCAAACCAATACATCCGGCACACAGATTATTTTGTGCTTGATGTCATAATCATGATGTGCTTGATGTATTTATTCATTCCAATTACATCATGCACATCATATCGTTACATTATGCACATCAATCCAATACATGCGGCACACAGATTATTTTGTGCTTGATGTCATAATCATGATGTGCTTGATGTATTTATTCATTCCAATTACATCATGCACATCATATCGTTACATTATGCACATCAATCCAATACATGCGGCACACAGATTATTTTGTGCTTGATGTCATAATCATGATGTGCTTGATGTATTTATTCATTCCAATTACATCATGCACATCATATCGTTACATTATGCACATCAATCCAATACATGCGGCACACAGATTATTTTGTGCTTGATGTCATAATCATGATGTGCTTGATGTATTTATTCATTCCAATTACATCATGCACATGATATTGTTACATTATGCACATCAAGCCAATACATCCGGCACGCAGATTATTTTGTGCTTGATGTCATAATCATGATGAGCTTGATGTCTTTTTCCATTCCAATTACATCATGCACATGATATTGTTACATTATGCACATCAAGCCAATACATCCGGCACGCAGATTATTTTGTGCTTGATGTCATAATCATGATGAGCTTGATGTATTCGGAAGAGGATAGTAGATTAAACTTTTTATGAAAGGGAAGGTCAAAATGACAAAATAAAAGGCAAAAGTATGAAAGACATGTTTAAGAGAATAAAGAGATGGATTCCGGTGGGGCTTGTGGCTGCCACTTTCGGACTTATGATACCGTCGTGTGCACCCGGAATGTATTGCGGTGACTGCTACTACAGTGAATATCCGAATCCGAACCATCATCACCATCACAAACCTCCCAAGCCACCGAAACCACCGAAGCCTCCCAAGCCCAATAAACCGGGTAAACCATCGAAGCCGCATAAACCAGGCAAACCGTCGAAGCCGAATAAACCCGGCAAACCCGGCGACAAGAATGATCATCGTGGGCATCGATAAAGAATGGTCGGTAGAATTAGGTTGTATTTCATAAAAGCCGTCTTTTGAGAGATTTGACAGATACTCTTCAGAAGACGGCTTTTTGTTTATTTGGAGGGATACCCTTAGTTTTCATTGTTGTCGGAGCTATCCAGACGTGGACGCGGGCGGGGTCTGCGTCTGTTTGTAGGTCTGGCATTCTCCCGGGTATTGTCATTCCCGCTTGCTGAAGAATCCTTGTTGCCGTTGGCATTATTGTTTTTAGTTTTCTTGTCGGTCGTGGGATTGTCGTGCGGAACGGTGAGACCGAGAGAGTCAGTGATCAGTTCGGCGGCATAGTCGCTTGCCACACTGTTGCCGAGACGGCGTTTGAGATTCTTGTAGCCCGACAGCTGCCAGTCGCGTTTCGGCGACGGCTGAAGCAGCGGCGAAAGTTCGCGTGCGATAGTCGTAGGTGTACAGTTGTGGAGAAGTAGTTCCGGTACGACCGTATTGTTTACGATAAGATTCGGGAGGGAGACATACTTCACCTTCAGCAGCTTCTCCATCAGACGATACGTCAGTTTCCTGCCGTTGCCACGATAGCACACCACCTGTGGGGTACCGATAAGTGCCGTCTCGAGAGTGGCGGTGCCGGAAGTGACGATTGCCGCCTGTGAATACTTCAGAAGGGTGGGAGTCGCACCAAACACCACCTGAAGTCCCGGATCCTGAGCCACCTCACGATAGAATTTCTCCGGCACGGCGGGGGCTGCCGCCACGGCATATTGGAAATCCGGAAATCTCTTGGCGGCAGCTATCATGATGGGGAGATTATTGCGTATCTCCCCCTTGCGCGAGCCGGGGAGGAGGGCGATGATAGGCTTCTCCTTATCCTCAAATCCCTGACGCTCCACGAAATGCTTGCGAGGAGGAAGATGACCCATGGAATACTCCACCTCCTGCACCGACGGATTCCCGACGTAGGTCACGTTGTAGCCGTGTCGCTTGTAGAAACCTACCTCAAACGGCAGTATGGAGTAGAGATTGTCTACCCACTTCTTGATCTTTTTCACACGGTATTCCTTCCATGCCCACACTTTCGGCGATATAAAATAGTCCACTTTTATCCCTAATGAATGGGCATATTTTGCCAGCTTGAGATTGAAACTCGGATAATCCACGAGAATAAGCACGTCGGGACGATACTCTGCCACGATACGTTTGGCCGTGCGCAGGTTCTTAAGGAGCGTGGGGAGCTTGCGGAGCACTTCCGAAAAACCCATCACATTCATCATCTCATAATGGATTTCCGGATTCTTACGTGCGGCTTTCGCCATGAGATCCCCGCCGAAAAAACGGAAATCAGCATCCGGATCAATTTTTTTCAAGGAATTGATCAGGTTGGAGGCATGAAGGTCGCCGGATGCCTCGCCGGCAATTAGCATATATTTCATCTGGGCTACAATCTTATTGATGCCTACGTCTATGCCGGTGGAATCCGGCGGCCGCCGACGCCTTTCACAAAGCGCAATATACGGCATGACGGAAGCGTTTCTTATATATGAACGAAATGAAGTACATTTTATTGATACCGCTGGTGATGTTTGGTTTAATATCCACCTCGTGTATCAACGACGATTTCACCGATTCTTCATCGGCGACACTCGCGTTTTCTACTGATACGGTAAGTTTTGGAACGGTTTTTACCGATCTCGGCACTCCCACTGCCCGGTTGAAGGTGTTCAACCGCAATAAGAAAGGTGTGCGCATATCCTCCATCCGGTTTAAGGATTCCGCCACTCCGTTCTCCCTTAATGTGGATGGCGTGAGCGGCACGTCGTTCGGCGATGTGGAGATCAGGGGTGGGGATTCGATATTCGTATTTATCGAGAGTTTTATCCCGGAGACCTCGGCTGTGGAGCCTTGGAGAGTGGCGGATCAGTTGGAGTTTGTCACTAACGGTGTCACACAGGAAGTGGAGGTGGAGGCTTGGGCGCAGAACGTGACCCGTCTGAAAGGGGAGAGGATTACTGCCGACACTCGCCTGACACCTAAATTGCCCTACCTTGTGTTTGACTCGCTCACCGTGGATAAGGATGCCACGCTCACTATCGACCCCGGCGTCAGGATGCTCTTTCATGACGGCGCCTCATTGATTGTGCACGGACGGCTGGAGGCTGTCGGGGAGGTTGGCAATATGATTCATCTGCGTGGAGACCGTATCGACAATGTGCTCCCCGATGTAGGTTATGAAGTACTCTCCGGACAGTGGGGGGGAGTGGTCATAGCTCCCGAATCGTTCGGCAACCGTATCGAATACGTGGAGATGCAGTCAAGCTCCACCGGATTGCGCGTGGATTCGTGCGGCGACCTGTCGCGTCAGAAACTGACGCTTGTCAACAGTTGGCTTCACAATTCATCCGGTTCTGTGTTTGAGTCGCGCTACTCAAAGACGGATGCCTACGGCTGCTGTTTCTCGGAGTCACCGTTGGCAGTGGTCTCGCTGACGGGTGGTGAGCATGAGTTCGTGCAATGTACCATCGCCAACAACTATCTCTTCACAGCCGTGACGGAGGCTAATCTCTCATTATATCATTGCCTACCTTCTGATGATGCCGATAATAGAAACTCTCTGATGAAGGCTAATTTCGAGAATTGCATAGTATGGGGTATAGGCAAGGCGATAAATGAGGGGAAACTCGACGGGTCAGACGTATATCTGAAGAATGTGCTTCTGAGGGCTGATGGCACGGATGACGGGCATTTCGTGGAATGTATCTGGAATGAGGATCCCCTTTTCCTGACCATACGGAATGACTACTATTTCAATTATCATCTTCAGCCCGATTCCCCGGCGATAGGGCGGGGGAATCCCTCCTACGTCAATGCGGCGTGCCTCTACGACATGGATGGCGTGGCGCGTCTGCCTGAACCTACGTCACTCCCCACTCTCGGAGCCTATGCCGGAGTCTCTTCTGGGGAAGGCGTCGATCATTGAGCCGGGAGTGGCATTGATGATCTCTATGCCGCGTGAGCGTGCATAGTCGGCGATATGCCAGTAGCTGCGGAAGGCTATTGTCATGCTGCCGAGCACGTCGTGCAACCGTAGCCCCTTGTAGGTTTCGCGGACGCGGGCATGTTCCTTCTCGTTGTCCTTATAGAAGTGAGGCTGAACGCTGACCACGAAATTCTCGTCGTCTACGCTGAGCGTGCGCGTCCATGTGTGGTCGGCACCGCAGAGGTATATCTTGCGGTAGCCTTCGCGTATCGCTGTCATGATGGCGGGTATCATCACGTTGCGAGGGCGCGGCATACCCAATCCGGAATCGAATATGGAATGTGACAGCCATTTGTAACCCTCAATCGGGGTGAGGTTGAAGGTAGCCAAAGTAAGATTGGTGTTATCCATGGTTAATCCCAAAGCAAAGTCTGCAAATTTGAGTGGGACGCAGACGGTCATATCCCAGCTGACCTTATCCAATTCCTGCCACAGTCGCGCCACGTTGGGGTCGGTGTCATTCCCGGAGAAGAAATGACCGTCGGCAAGTATGTAGTATTGCGGTCGGAGGGAGAAGAAGTCGGGGGTGTTGGCAGCGAAATTCACAGCCATGAGGTCGTTGGAGCATAACCATTCGCTGTCGTTGTCGATGGTCTGCCGCAATGACGGACCGTTACCCATGATGACGATGGCTTTCCCCTCTTTCACAGGGCGACGGGGCGACACACTGCGCGATTGCAGCGCGATCTTAAGTAATGATGCCGCTGAAGCGGCAGTGTCGGAGAGGAATGATTGCAGTTTATCGGTCTTCATTTTATTTCTCGGAGTAGGGGTAGGTTGGGTCGGTTCGGGAGATCACATCAAGGGTGTTGTGAAATGTAATTCCGGATTTTTCGATTAGTTTGGAGCCGTCAAAGGTCAGGGTTTTCATCCGTTCAGTGACTACTTTGGGGTTGAGGTTTTGGTTTATTACCGGAATGAATCTTCCGAGACGCCATATCCATTCCGCCCAATCGGGGGTGAGACATGTTATACGTTTCTGTTTCCCTGCATTTGCTGTCATGGCTTCCATGAGGTCTACGAGTCGAGGTGATTTTCCGTCGGAGGCATTGTATATGCCGCCGATGGTATATACCTCCTTTATTGCGCGTGCTACGTCGTAGGCTGTCACGATGCTGAGTCGGGCATCATTGCCGCAGATGTGTATGTAGCGACCGTTGACGGCATCTCTGAACATGCGGAGTGTCTCGCCGCCAACACCGTTGCCAAACATACGGGCGGGGCGTATTATCGTGAGACAAGTCTGATGTCGGCTTGCAAAGGTCTCGCATTTTGTCTCTGCACCTTTCTTCGACAATCCTGTCGGACTCTCCGGTATGATGGGTTGCCCCTCTGTTATCTCTGTTCCCTCCTCTGCGCCATACACTTGCCAGCTGCTGATGTAGACCATGTATCGTGGTGGATGTGAGTCAAGAGCATCCATAAGGTTGACAGTGCCGTCTACGTTTAATTTTGCATTATCATAATCATTCTCTTCCGATCCGGCGCAATGCACGACGATATCGAAACTCTGAGAACCGAAATCGGGAGCTCCGGTCTTGAGATTGCACCGGAAATCGTTATCTTCACCTCTTCCAAGCGTGAAAACACGGTAGTCCGGATCTGAACCGAATATCTCCTTCAAGTAGCGTCCCAGCATACCCGATGCGCCGGTGATCAATATGTCTTTCTTTTCTTCCATTGGAATTTATTGCCTAATGCTTGGATTTTAAGGAATAAAATACTAATTTTACCCATGTTAAGAGGTGAATGTAAAAATTTATGTTTTTACACTTCAAATTTATGTTTTTTTGCTGACATGAGCAAATTTACTTCTTTTTATGAAGTTTGAATCACCCCCAAGTTTCAGTGAAAAAGTTACGGTTGTACAAATTTTTATTAAATAAAAGTGTATGAAGATTAGCCAAATTTTAGGGATAACAATTGTTGCAGGCATACTTTTTGAATTGCCTTCATGTGGAAGAACAAATTCTTCTGCATCTGATATGCTTTTTGAGCAAACGGATTCGATTGCGTGGACTGTGTTGGGAGGTGATGATATTATCCCTTTCGCAAATGATATGTTGGTCACGGATTCCTCGATTTATGTATTAGGGCTTGCTAATGGGAAGTGGCTTCATATATACAATCAGGAAGGTAAGTTGTCAACTTCCAAACTGAGTCAAGGGAAAAGCTCGGAAGAGGCAGTCAATGCAATTGGCATGAATATTGAATCGGATACACTTCTCTCTGTATATGATCATGACATTTCAGTTGTCAAGATTCTTAATACAGATACATGGGAGATTGATAATTCAATAAATCTGCACAATTCGTTGCCGGTGGTATGGCAGGCGTCCACTATCGGTAAAGATTTAGTGCTCGTAAACCATCCCTCTATAAAAGGAGAGGAGGATATGGTGAGAGGTTTTTCAATTGTTGATGCCAAAAGTGATAAAGTCATATCTACGTATGATTCCATACCGGATGTATTCAAGGATAACCCGATGATGTTGATGGCACAGGAGAATCTTTCCGTAGCACCGGATGGAGTGCATTTTGTCTCTGTGACCGGATTAGGTGGGACAATTGAGACTTTTGAGGTAAAGGATGGTAATATTCATCCGCTCTACTCCTCAGTAGTGTTTCCATTGGATTTTGTTGATGTCAATGGTATGAAGCAGATTGTTCCGGATCCGATATTAGGCTTTTTCTCGGTGTGTGCTGCTGATGATTATTGGTTGGCATCTTATGCCGGGACAAAAAATGACAAGGATCTTACAAAAATCGGGATTTGGGATTGGAAAGGCAAGCCTATCCGAGGCATAAAGACCGACAAGTTGATAATGAAACTCGCTATAAGTCCTGATGGCAGACAATTATATGGTCTTTTGATGGAAGATGATGGATCGTTTTCCTTTGGGACAATCAATCTTGATAATTGAATAAAATGTGGACTGCAATTGTAGATTCCGATTCACTTCATTTTAATTTCAAATAAAATCTATAAAAATATAGTTTATGTGGAGTCTTATTGTTGTGAAATAGATTCTAAAGTATTACTTTTGTTTCGTAAGATGAAGTGAAATAAATATTTTTAGGGTGAAGGAATTGATAAGACGTGTGAGGATATGGTTGGCGGGGTTGACGTTCCGGACGGGTGTCATTGTCGCCTGTGTGTGCGTGGTGTGTTATGCCATGTCGTTCCTGCAGATGCTTCTTCCGCTATCGGTGACTGCGAAAGGGGTGCTTTGGACCATCTTCTTCGGTCTGGCGAAGACTGCACAATACACTGCCCTCGCAATACTCGGCACATCGGGTTATCAGCGGCTCAAACGTATCTTCGTAAGGCGTTGACGCATGCATTGGATGAGATGTGGCACTTTTCTTAAATTCTGACTTAAATTTACGGCTTAAATTTATGGCTAAAGCGTAAAACAAAACATGCCGTTGTGGCGTTGAATGGATAGAGTTTTATGTAAAGAATGTCAGACCCGACTGTCGCACTCTTCGCATGATGCGGTGATGAGGCGGTCACTTATAAAAATAAGAAATAGAAATGAAACATCAAGATTCCTCTCCCGATATGATTATCCGCAAAGTGCGGCGATTCCCTTTAGGTTTATTACGTGTGGTGCGCAGTCTTGAACACCTCAAACGTTTCCATTTCCTTTGACAAGAATCGCATACTGTCACTTCGGGCCCGACATCCAAACAGACGAAACGATAACTTAAATATTATAAAACTTATGATCAGCAAGAAAATAGTTGATGCACTTAATGAGCAGATCAACTGGGAATTTTGGTCAGGCTATCTGTATCTTTCCATGGCGAATTATTTCGAGGAGGAAGGTCGCAAAGGTATGGCAAACTGGTTTCGCGTGCAGTTCAAGGAGGAATTTGACCACGCCCAGATTTTTATCAATTATCTGAACGCACGCGGCGGAAAGGTGGTTCTTTCTCCCATAAACGCAGTGCCCCAAGGTTGGGAATCTCCATTGGCAGCTTTCGCAGCCACGCTTGCGCATGAGCAGGAGGTGACACGACGTATCCACGACCTCTATGCCCTCGCAGAGGAGGAGAGAGATTTCGCTACTCGTCAGAAACTGAATTGGTTTGTGGCTGAGCAGGTGGAGGAGGAAGAGACCGTGAAGGATATTATCGACAACCTCACTCTCGTAGGCACTGACGGCACCGGTATATATCAGATCGACAGTAAACTCGGTGCACGTACTTACGTGCCGGCTGCTCCGCTGGCAGAAAAATAAGCCGGCTCCGGTCAGTATATGAAGGAATAATACAAAAAACAGAATAAAAAGTAAGCGCAGCTCATGGAGTTGCGCTTATTTTGTAGGTATAAATATGGGTATATAAATAACGGCATCCCCGAAGGAATGCCGTAAATATTAGAATTTAAGGCTCTATAAATACTCATGTTCGGCTTGCTGACGTTTCACAACGTCGTTAGGCCATATCTTACTACTAACTTAATTCGTCATATTATGAAATATCTTACTCTATTGTCGATATAATCTTGTTTGATATCACCTGATTTCAGGCATTTGGATCATGCCTCAGCCCGAAGATGATATTTTGACGCAAAATTAATCATTGAAGTTGTCTAAACTTATTTTGAGATGTTAAAAATTCGGTAAAATAAATAAAATACAGCGCATCCTGAAAATGAAGCACTATATTATAGTCGCCAAACTTCAATAAGTTGCACCTATGCCAGAATACGCAGTACTTGACAAAGATACAATAAAAAATCGAATTATGCCCTATCTTTCGGTCGCAA